>JBJTOG010000035.1:0-1455 GCA_046074425.1 Actinomycetota bacterium | reverse complement strand
TAGATGCAGTTTTAATTCGCTCTGCAACGCAGATGGATTCGGAAGCGATTGCCGCAGCAAAAGGTTTAAAGGTAATTGCTAGAGCTGGTGTGGGTTTAGATAATGTGGATATTCCGGCGGCGACCGATGCTGGAGTAATGGTGGTTAATGCGCCAACTTCAAACGTAATCTCGGCAGCTGAGCTGGCTATTGGACACCTGCTTTCTCTTGCCCGTCACATCCCAGATGCCAATGCCTCACTCAAGGGGGATAAGTGGGAGAGGAATAAGTTCACCGGGGTTGAGCTTTATGACAAGACCATTGGAATTGTTGGGCTGGGGCGAATTGGATCACTTGTGGCTCAGCGGCTATCGGGCTTTGGAGCGAGGCTAATCGGGTACGACCCTTACGTGACCCCAGCGAGAGCCGAGCAAATGGGAGTTTCCTTAGCTTCTTTGGATGAGGTTATGGAACAGAGTGATTTCATCACCATTCACATCCCCAAGACCCCAGAGACCACAGGCCTCATCGGTGAAAAGGAATTTGCTAAGGCCAAAAAAGAACTAAGAATTGTTAACTGCTCCCGCGGTGGCATTATCGACGAGGACGCTTTGCTTAAAGCCCTAACCTCTGGCCAGATCGCTGGGGCGGGGCTTGATGTTTTTGTTTCTGAGCCTCCGAAGGGTTCACCTCTTCTTTCTCTGCCGAATATCTTGGTCACCCCTCACCTTGGAGCTTCAACCGATGAGGCTCAGGAGAAGGCTGGTATTGCGGTTGCCAAGTCGGTTCGTTTGGCACTGGCTGGGGATCTGGTTCCGGATGCTGTCAACGTTGCCGGGGGACAGATCGATGATTCTGTGAAGCCAGGTATTTCCTTGGCTGAGAAGTTGGGCCAGGTGCTCTTTGGCATGGCGGATGCTTCCTTGGTTTCGGTTGAGGTTGAGGTTCGCGGTGAAATTGCAGTTCACGATGTTTCGGTTTTGAAGCTTGCTGCTCTAAAGGGCATTTTCCAAAATGCCGTCACCGACCAGGTGAGCTACGTTAATGCTCCGCTATTGGCTGAGCAAAGAGGTGTTGATGTTAAGCTCACCACCGATTTGAACTCGGAAGAGTATCGAAATATGACCACGGTTAGAGCCGTGCTATCCGATGGCAATGTGATCTCAGTCTCGGGAACTGTAATTGGTCCTAAGCTTCACGAGAAGATCATTGGCATCAATGGTTATGAAGTTGAACTGCCATTTGCCGAGCACTTGGTTCTGATGATCTATACCGACCGGCCTGGAATTGTTGCCATCTATGGCAAGGCCTTCTCAGACAACAACGTTAACATTGCCGGCATGCAGATTGCACGCCAGCAAAAAGGCGGCAAGGCGCTTTCCGTTATCACGGTTGATTCGCCGGTTGAGCAAAAGGTCTTGGACCAGCTCAAAAAAGACATTGAGGCTGACACCATGAAGGCCATCACTGTTATAG
>JBJTOG010000034.1:0-1666 GCA_046074425.1 Actinomycetota bacterium | reverse complement strand
CTCGAAATCGCGAAGCTGAGGAAATCAGGGCGGCCTCGGAAGAACTAGAAAAACTTGATCCAAAGCCGGGAGAAGATCAGGAGCTTGCGGAGCTGGCCGAAAAGCTAACCCACGTTGAAGATCTTCGAATTGCAGCTATCGCAGCTCACGAAGAACTCAACAGTGAATCTTTGGATGGCCCGGCCGATGCCATTACTTTGATCGGCAAGGCCCGAAAGGCACTGGAAGCGGTCAGCTCGCACGATCCGGCTTTGGAAGAATTAGCCGAGCAGCTTCGCCAAATTGGCTTCTCACTTCGTGACACGACCGCCTCCTTGGCTTCCTATTTGTCATCGCTGGATGCCGAAGGGGCAGGGAATTTAGAGCGGATTCAGCAAAGAAGAGCCGAATTGGCCAGTGCTATTAAGCGCTACGGTCCAACCCTGGATGATGTGATTGCCTTTCGCGAAGGAGCGGGGGCAAGACTTATGGAGCTTGATTCTTCAAGCACTCGAATTGATGAACTCGAGGCTAGCGAAAAAGAACTTTCCCAAAAGGCACACTCGCTGGCGAAAGAAATCACATCGCTTCGCAAAAGCGCTGCCAAGGATTTGGCCGCTGCGGTGACTAACGAGCTAACCGCACTTGCTATGGCCGGAGCGAGTTTAGAGGTGCAGGTTAGTGAACAAGCAGAGCTAACTTCCTTTGGGGCCGATCAAGTTAGCTTGCTCCTAAGCGCCTATCCGGGAGCTGAGCCAAGAGCGCTTGGCAAGGGGGCATCCGGGGGAGAGCTTTCGCGGATCATGTTGGCAATCGAGGTGGTGCTGGCTCAGAGCGAATCGGCACCGACTTTTATATTTGACGAGGTTGACGCCGGGGTTGGCGGAGCCGCGGCCACCGAGGTTGGGAAGAGATTGGCTCAGCTTGCGAAAAAAGCTCAGGTGATTGTGGTAACTCACTTGCCTCAGGTGGCAGCCTTTGCCACCACTCACCTTAGGGTGCTCAAGAGCTCTTCGGCCGAGTTCACCTCTTCTGATGTTGTGAAGCTGGAGGGCGAAGAAGTGGTAGCGGAGCTGACTCGAATGCTCTCTGGTTTGAGCGATTCGGATTCCGGAAGAGCTCACGCTCAGGAGCTTCGAGAACTGGCTCAGGCGGCAATTTCTGCTTAATTTTTCGTGTCGGGGGAGGAGAATTTCCTTCCTTGGATTGGCGCGGTGTAAGCTGTAATTCCATGGTAGAAACCCTGGATTCCGGTAGAACTCGTCATATCTTCGTCACCGGAGGGGTCGCCTCTTCACTAGGAAAAGGCCTAACAGCAGCATCTTTGGGAAACCTGCTTAGAGCCCGTGGTCTCAAAGTCGTGATGCAAAAGCTCGACCCCTATTTGAACGTCGATCCCGGAACCATGAACCCTTTTCAGCACGGCGAGGTGTTTGTCACCGAGGATGGTGCCGAGACCGATTTGGATATCGGTCACTACGAGAGATTTTTGGATATTAACCTTTCCCAAGCAGCGAATGTCACCACCGGGCAGATATATTCAACGGTGATTGCCAAAGAGCGTCGCGGCGAATACTTAGGCGACACCGTCCAGGTGATTCCACACATAACCGATGAAATCAAACGCCGAATGAGGCTGCAGGCCAACGAAGAGCCAATCCCGGATGTCATCATCACCGAAATCGGT
>JBJTOG010000033.1:0-9908 GCA_046074425.1 Actinomycetota bacterium | reverse complement strand
TTTCTTGGTCGCTGACCAGCAGCGACCGCTAGCGATTCCAATTTCCACAATTAGTTCAATTACCTTCATCTCTCACTAATTGGCGGAAAGAAAACTATGCAACTTGGTCGTTTCGGAAAGAACCGTACCCGAATCACGGTGCTCTCACTCGCGGTTGTCATTTTGGCAGCTACAGGGATGTGGTTCACTTTTGAAGCTACAAAAACCACCGAGACCTTTCTGGTGACCAAGAATGATATGCCAAGTGGTTCTGCCTTGAGCGAGACCGATTTTGAATCGGTTGAATTATCAATGCGGGAGATATCGAATAGCTACCTGCAAAGTGGTGAACTGCCAGAGGCAGCTTTTTTGCTGGAACCGGTTCGAGCCGGCGAGCTGGTCCCACTTTCGTCGCTCACCAGCCAATCAATCGCCACCGGTACAAATCTAGTAATCGCTCCTTCGGTTGCACTCAGTAGCCAAATTTCACCGGGAAAGTTTGTGCAACTTTGGGCATCTCCGAAGCTTGATTACAGCAATTTTGGAGAGCCAGCCTTGTTGGCACTAGATGTTGAAGTAGTCGAGGTTAGAGAATCAACTGGAAACTTCGCCGAGCGTATCCCAGAAGTCGAGATCCGAGTTGCCAGCGAAGTGGTGCAGTACATACTTCGGGCTATTGCCAACGGGGATGCGATTGCTCTTGTGAGCGGTGGTGGCGATCTTGGGTCTTAGCTTTTTGAGATCAAAATCATTACTCGTTCCGGCTGAGCCAAAGCTAGTGGCAATCACATCCCCCTATGGCTCAACTGGCAAAACCACCTTGACCATTAATTTGGCGGCCGAACTCTCGAAAGCCAAACAGAGGGTTTTGGTAATTGACTGCGATGGTTATGGTCCGGCCATTGATGCCCAGCTTGGACTGCCTGGCGGAGCCGCTGGATTATCGGCTGCAGCGAGAATTGCCAATCAGGATCGTTTCGATTTAGCCCAGCTCAATCGGCTAACTACCCAAGTAAGGGGCCTAGGTTTCTCAGTACTTAGCGGAACAGCTGATTCCAACCGCTCCCAGGGAATTGAATTGGAGTCGGTAGCAAAAATAATTGAAACTGCCAAGGGTGAGCATGATTTTATACTGCTTGATCTTGGAAGTCTTGGCTTGACTTCTTCGGTGCCATCAAATCTGCTAACTGAGCAGCTAATGGCTCAGAGTGATTTCTCAATAGTTGTCACACTCGCCGACCCCATAGGGATATACCGGCTGCTCGCGATTGAGGAAAAACTTCTAAAGCTTGGAGCAAATTACAAAATTGTGATAAATCGGCTTCGAAATTCGGTATTGCCTAACGCTAAAGCTGAAATCACCGAGACCTTCGCCAGATTATCGGCATTTGAGATTTCCGGGTTTCTGCCTGAAGACCCAGTGGCAATTGATCAATCTGTTCGGGAGGCGGTTCCGGCCGTTTCGCTCTCCCGCCCCGGAGCCTTCAAGCAAGCGATTGCTGGGTATGTCAGAGGTGAATTGCTAAATCAAACCTCTCGGCTAGATTCTCGGTTGGCTAAACTCGGATAGGTGTCCACGCTAAATGAGCTAGTCAACAAAGTCGGCTACCCATCAAAAGCCAACGTCGAGTGGTTGAATTTGCTTATGAGCGAATGGCAATTAATTGCGGACCTGCTATTTGCCGATTTAGTGCTCTGGATACCGGCTAAAGCTGGAGGTTTCGTTGCGGTTGGCCACGCACGTCCCTCCTCGGCTGCAACAGTATTCTTTCGCGACATTACCGAGCAACCAATCAAAAAGGAATGGCAGAAGGAAGTTTCCCAGGCATTCGACACCGGAGAAATTGTTGATCTAAAGACTCCGGATAGCCTAAATGGAATGCCAACTCGACTTAGCGCGGTCCCGGTTCGAAGAAGATCTACGGTAGGGGTTTTAGGGGCTGACCCAATCGCAGTTATAACCCGGCACACCAACCTTTCGGAAACCAGAACCCCTAACAAGCTTCAGCTGAATTACGTAAGCTGCGGCAATGAGCTTTTGGAGATGATATCGGAGGGTAGCTTTCCCGATTTCTCCACCCCGACCGGACCAAGGCGCGGAGCTCCGAGGGCAAACGATGGTTTGCTACGCCTTGACGAGGATGGAGTAGTTACCTTTGCCTCACCGAATGGACTTTCCGCCTTTAACCGCCTTGGAATATCGGGCGAGCTGGAAGGGAGATCGCTGGTGGAGGCAGCCACCAAGATCGTGAGCAAGCAATCGACAGTGGATGAATCTTTGCCGCTGGTGCTAACTGGCAAAGCACCATGGCGAGCAGATTTGGAATCGCCATCGCTCACCCTCTCGGTTCGCGCCATACCCCTGGTTCGAGCCGGAGCTCGAACCGGTGCGATTGTGCTGTGTCGAGAAATTACCGAACTTAGGAGGCAGGAGCGCGAGCTACTGACTAAAGATGCCACCATTCGGGAAATTCACCACCGGGTAAAAAACAATCTGCAAACCGTTGCCAGTCTGCTTCGAATTCAAACTCGAAGAACCAAAAGCGATGCCGCCAAGCAAGCCTTGGAAGAGGCAATTCGTCGAGTTTCGGCGATTGCCCTGGTGCACGACACCCTGGCGGAAGGTTTGGCCCAGGATGTGAACTTTGATGAGGTGCTGGAGGGAAGCATGCGGCTGGTTGGGGAATTGGCCTCGGAAACTTCCGGCAAAGTAAACCTTCGCATCGACGGAAAATTTGGAAAGCTGACCAGCGAGCAGGCAACGCCGCTGGCGGTTGCCCTTACCGAACTGGTTTCCAATGCCGCAAGGCACGGCTTGGCCGGTAGAGGCGGATTGATTGCCATCGAAGCTAAGCGAACCGGAAAGCAACTACATATAGAGGTAGTCGATAACGGGGTCGGGATTCAAAAAGAAGCTATTGGATCTGGGCTTGGAACCCAGATCATTAGAACCTTGGTTGAGGGTGAATTGCGCGGTTCAATCAATTGGTTTTCACCAAGCGAGGGCGGCACCAAAGTCGCCATCACCATTCCGATTGGTTAGCCGGCGCGACGAGCCCTGGCGTACTTGCGCTTGAGCGATTTGCGCTCATCTTCACTCAGGCCACCCCAAACACCGGTGTCCTGGTTCTCTTTGATTGCGTACTCTAAGCACTGGTTGGTGACGTTGCACTGCCGACAAACAGCCTTGGCTTGCTCAATTTGCTCAACTGCCGGTCCGGTGTTTCCCACTGGGAAAAACAGTTCTGGGTCTTCATTGAGGCAACGGGCCTGATTTAGCCACTGCATGTCCATATGCTTTTATCCTTACTCTTGGCCCCAAGGGGCCAATACGGCGGGCAAAACAAACGTCACATAGGTTTGTGAGGTCGAAAATTGTGATTTACGCTTAGAGCGACACCTTTGTTCTTCTCCAATCGTTCCACAACTGGGACGGAATGTAAATACCCAAGTTTGAGGCCAAAATGATCGCTTTTCGGCAAGCCCCGGGCCTGGTTCGCTTCCTGGTAGTAGTGCTACTGATCGAATCGGCAGTAATTTTCATTACTTTTTTGGCGCTTTTTTTGGAGCTAATTTCTGGAAACTACCAAAACCTTTACGCCGAGATATTTCTAATGGTGCTAGCCCTGGGCGCGACCTTATGGGTTGCAGTAATCGCTCGTCAAATTCTGGCTCGGAAAAGATGGGCTAGAAGTGCAAGTTTTTTTTGGCAGCTACTGCAAGCCGTGGTGGGCGCGGGTGCAATGGCGGAAGAGGGAAATAGCAGGGCGGTAGGTTTTGCGCTGGTGGGACTTGCTGCCATTGGCGTTGGCTTACTTTTTAATTCGAAGGTGATTGAAGCCACCAACGAATAGTTAGATTTCCAGGTGCTTTTTTAAACTCTCAACGTGACCGGTTGCCTTGACGTTATAAAGCGCCAAAGAAATCTTGCCTTTTTCATCAACCACGAAAGTTGAACGCAGCACACCCTCGTAGGTTCTTCCATACATGCTCTTGGTGCCAAAGGCTCCATACTTTTTATGAACGGCGAGATCCTCATCGGCCAAAAGAGCGAACTTGAGCTTGTGTGCTTTTTGGAATTTGGCCATCTTCTCGACTTTGTCCGGCGATATGCCAAGCACGGTGTAACCGGCTTTTTCCAAAGTCTTTAGATTGTCGTTGAAGTCGGTGGCTTCCTTGGTGCAGCCCGGAGTCAAAGCGGCAGGGAAGAAGTAAACAATAACCTTTTCACCCTTTAGGGAAGAGAGTTTTAATTTGGTCCCATCGTGATTCGAAAGGGTGAAATCAGGGGCTTTGTCGCCAATTTCCAGTTTCTTTAGCTCGGGCATTGGGTCTCCATTGTCTCTAACCGGGGGGCTGAACTCTATTCTAAACCAGGCCGGTAGGGGGCTAAACCTAGGCGGTCTAAACTTAGGAGCATGTTGTGGCGGCTGATCCAAATCTCTCGACCGGTGCTGTGGATAAACACCATCGGGACCACCGTTATGGGAATGTGGCTAGGCGGTGACCTCTTTCGCCTCGACATCATCCCATTCCTGATATGGGTTACCTTCCCCTTTAACCTTTTGATCTATGGAATCAACGACATCTTTGACCAAGAAACTGACAACATCAATGCTCGAAAAGGTGGCTTAGAGGGCGCCAAGATCAGCCCAAGCGAAGTTAAGCCCATTTTCTGGGCGGTAGCGCTAACCAACATTCCATTCCTGATTTACTTCGCATTTACGGTTCCACTTTCAGCGATGGCTTGGATTTTGGCCTACGCACTGTTCTTTTACTTTTACTCTTCGCCACCGCTTCGATTCAAGGCACGTCCGGTATGGGACTCGGTTAGTAACACCGACTATGCCTTCCCTCTGGTTTTCATTCCACTTGCCTTTGGAATTCAACCGCTTTGGTTCGCAGCGATTGGGCTCATGGCTTGGTCAATGGCAAAACACACCTTCGATGCCGTTCAGGATATTCCGCAGGATAGCGAAGTTGGAATTCAAACCACGGCCGTATGGCTGGGAAGTAAAAAAACCGTTTGGTGGATCGGATTCTGGTGGATCATCTCAACCATCTGCTTTGCCTTTGTCAACATCCCACTGGCAATTGTGAACCTGGTGATTTCTGGTTATCTGACCCTTTCGCTTTATAAAGACCCTCGCCCAGAAACTGGCCGCAGGCTTTATCGGCTTTCCATCGCATTTCCCTATCTGGCTGGAACGGTAGCCGGAGTTCAATTGGTGGCCGGAATGTTTTTGGGAATCTATCCGTGAGCCAAAAAACCATCGGCATCATAGGTGCTGGGATTTCCGGTTTGGCAACAGCAGCACTGCTTTCTCGAGCAGGACACAAAGTAACAGTTTTAGAGGGCTCAGACTGGGTTGGCGGCAAAAGTCGCAGGATTCATCTCGACTCCCAGCGGATGGACACCGGCCCAGCCCTAGTTACTTTTCCTGGGGTATGGGAAGAATTTATTAGAAGGTACGACTTGCTTCGGCCCAATGAACCAAAGGCTCAAGAGATTGCCCCAATTGAATTCGAATTGCTGGATGAGGTGGGAGAATATTTTTTCCGGGGAGAGAGCTCGCTGCTACCGGTTGAAAAAGACCACCCCTGGTATTCGGCCTGGGAAAAGTTTCAACAAATCCACGGCGGACTGGATAAGGAAATCACCACCCTGCTCACGCATCATTCGCTCGATCCCAAAGCTATTCCTGCCGTTAGCTCCCTAGTTTCTAAATACGGCAGCAGGCTCACCACCTCAAGTTACCTAAAAGGTCTTGATTGGCTTCCGGAGGGACTTCGCGAAGTTATCGCAATTCACACTCTTAATGCCGGAGTTCCACCAGAAAACACCCTGGCACTTTTTGCCACCATGCCAGCGGTTATGGCCGCTCAAGGAGTGAGGGTTCCCAAAGGTGGGGTTAACGAAATTCCCCTCACCTTGGAGAAACTTGCCAAGGCAGCTGGAGCTGAAATCCACCTGAATGAAAAGGTGCTATCAGTATCCAAAAACTCAGTTCGAACCAAGCGAGCAAGTTACGGCTTTGATGTCATTATCAGCAGCCTTGATGCCCAAAAGACCGACGAACTAATTGGCAAAAGGCGATCGATTACCCCAAAGGCAAGATCCTGCTCCGGAGTTGCCATATACGCGGTCTTGAAAAATGACTTGCCGGAGGGAACCAAGACTCACTCGGTGATCATGCCGGATGATCCCGCCCAGCTACACAGCGCGCTAACTAAACAACAAATACCTGATCAGTCGATGGTTTTTGTGAACTACTACCGAGCAGGGCATATTTACCCCAACACTCGATCCACTGTTGCCGTGCTGCTCACTGCTCCAGCAGATGGCAATAACTACAACCTAGAAAGTGACTGGGTTAGGAAGGAACTAAAAAGAGTAAGCCAAGTTATGAAGCTTCCTAAAGCAATCGAAGACTACTTTGATGGCTACAAAATCCTTGACCCGGAATACTTCTCCACCTGGGGAGCCAGGGGAGGAGCGCTCTATGGTGAGGCTAGACAGATTTGGCAATCCGGACCGCTTCACACCCCCAAACAAAGAAGTCTTAGAAGACCATGGCTTTGGAGGGTTGGTGCCTCAACCCATCCAGGCGGGGGTATCCCTGCAGTATTGGGAGGGTCGCTTATTGCCACCGAGCGATTGTTGAAATCGCTCTGATCAAGGTTTGGCTAGCTTTGCTCGATGGTGGTATTCTTTAGAGCTGTTGCCTCAATGGCTACAAAAAATGCGCCTCTAGCTCAATCGGCAGAGCAACTGACTCTTAATCAGTGGGTTCCGGGTTCAAGTCCCGGGGGGCGCACTGAAAATCCAGCTACTTCTCACGAGAGCTGGATTTTCTTCATTAACGGGACTTTGCCTCTCTTACGGCTTCGATTACCTTGGCAAGCCGGCGGTTCCTAGTATCCTCGCCCTTAGCCTCGGCTATCTGTCGGGAATACTCTTTTCTTTTGGAATAACTAAGTTCTGCAAAATCCTTGGCCAACCCAGAAGCCTTCAAGGCCTTAACTAATTCAGTTGGTAGCTCAACTTCTCGATATCCGGAATCTAGTACCAAGGTGACTTTGACAATCTGACCTGCTTTTGCCTTAGCCGCTAGGCGATCCGCAGTTGGAAAAACTACCCTGCATTCCCCGCCAACACCAACTGCGGTGCTTTGGTAAGTGTGACCGTTCACGGTCACTTTTAGTGGCGCCCTTTTGTTTGTTTTGAGCTTTTTAAGCACCCAATCTGGGATCAAAATCGAGGCGTGATTCCCCTCACCAATGATTTCAGTCTCGTAGCTAACAGGCATGTCGTTATTTTACTCATGCGACTTTAGGCTCATCTCCAAATCGCAAATACCTAAAGAGATTCTTGCCTCGTCAAATCTCTGGCCAACTTGAAATCCAGCTAATTCTCACGAGAGCTGGAGTGTCTTACTTTTTGGGAAGGTTTGCTTAGAAGTTCTAGAGCAAAGAAATGGAAACGCCCAGTAATCACACTGGGCGTTTCTCTATAAATTTCAATCTAGCTAGTCGTCGGACCCTACTCCGCTGTGGTCATCCATGAGATCTTCAGCTTCGTCGTAGTCATCAAACTCGTCCTCGCCTTCATCGCCATGCATCTCGTCTTCGCCCTCATCGCCTCTGAGGAAATCGTCTCCCTCGTCGCCGTCTAAGTAGTCATCCCCATAACCGCCATAGAGATCGTCGTCTCCGGCATTGCCACGAAGCCGATCGTCGGAGCTATTTCCATAAATTTCATCGTCGTCATCGCCACCACGAAGTAGGTCATCGCCTGAGCCACCACGGAGGATGTCCATTCCTGATCCACCGAAGACTCGGTCAGCTCCAGCTAGGGCTAGGACGCGGTCATTTCCGGAACCGGCATAAATGACGTCTTCTCCAGCTGAACCACAAATGACATCGTCGCCTCCATAGCCACGAACTAGTGCGGCTCCAGTTAGAAGAATTACATCGTCACCTGCTGTTCCAAGTACTTCCCCAGATCCCGTAATTGTTGGTGTCAATCCGTAGCACATACCACTCGCGTTAGCCGGGCTTAGTGTTCCAAAACCCATTAGTAACAGACCCGCCGAAGTGGCGGCTAGAAACTTGCTTGCCTTCATGAAAATTCCTCTCGTCACTTCTAGTCTTGCACTAACCTCAATGGAATTCATCAGATTTTGAGTCTCAGTTTTTTCAAATCATCTCCGTGAGCAAATTTCCCTTTTTAGCGAATTTCCTATCTGGAAAAATTCTTCTACTTTGCACGAGTTGGAATCACCGGTATCTCGAGGTTCAAGTTAAGTCGCGGTGCTAGCCTTAAATATTGAGTGGTTGTGATCGCGGCCCAAGAGAGGAACAAATGGGCGTAAAACGCACTTCCCACAGTCGAAGAGGGAGACCGTCACCAAACCTAGTTCTAGGCATAGCGCTTGGTGTTGTCATGTCACTGGTTGCAGTGGTGGCACCTCAACTGACCCCTAACGCTTCATCTGCAGTGCTAATCCAGCAGGGAAAACTTTTCGCTTCTAACTGTGCCCAGTGCCACGGAACTGATGGTCAAAGTGGATCGATCAGCCAGCTAGCTGGAATGAATGCTACTGACATGTTCAACAAAATGAAAGACCAACAAACCCACAACAGCATTATGGGTGCCCAGGCCAGGGGATACACAGACAGTCAGATTCGAGCAATTGCTGCCTACTTTGCTTCGCTGGTAAAGAAGTAAGGGTTAGGAAAATGAAGAAACTAAATAGACGTCAGGTAATAACTGCTGCAGCGGCGGCAAGTTTTGGACTAGCGGCCAATTCATTCTTTCTAAACAAAAAAGAAAAGTCTGAAGCGGCAATCGCACCGGTAGTTATAGTGGGTGGAGGAATGGCAGGGGCTACTGTTGCCAAGTACATCCGCTACTGGTCAGCCAAATCCATCCCAGTTATTTTGATTGACAAAAACGCCAGCTACACATCAAACGTCATGTCTAACCTTGTCCTGACTGGTCAAAAGACCCTTTCCTCGCTTGCCTACCCATACACAACATTGAAAAGCACAACCTACGGTGTAACGGTGTACCAGGGAACGGTATCGGGAGCTGATATCAATAAAGCAACAAAGACTATTCGCTATCGCAATAGCTCAAATGTTCTTAGTGCACCGATTACTTATTCAAAGCTCGTATTGGCACCAGGGTTAGATTTCCTTCCTATAACTGGCCTCTTCACAGCAGGCAGCACCGGAACCAATATAGTAGTCGGTGCCTGGCAGGCAGGAGCAGAAACTCAAAGCCTGCGTGACCAGCTTGTTGCCATGCCGATGGATGGAAAATTCATAATTTCAATTCCTAAAAAGCCATACCGTTGCCCACCGGGTCCTTATGAGCGGGCTGCCTTGGTTGCCGATTGGATTAAGAAGAATCGAAGAAGTGCCGGCAACACCAGTCCTCAAGTTTTTGTATTGGATGGGAATTCCACCTACACCGTAGAACCAGAGAATTTTGGATATGCCTTCAATACATTGCACGCGGGAGTGGTTTCCTACCTACCAAATGCGACTATTACCTCTATCTCTACTTCCACAGTCCCTGGCTCATCGATTGCGATAACTGGAACTGTGAATGTGTCCTTCTCCACTGGCGGTTCGGCAAGCCTTCCTGCAAACGTGATCAACATTATTGCCCCGCAAACCGCTGGACAGGTGGCGCGAGATGCTGGTCTTGCCACCGCTGGTCCTGTTGCTGGGGGAGGCTACTTTTGCCCAGTAGATGAAATGACATACATGTCTTCCGTTAACTCTGACATTTATGTCATCGGTGACGCCTGCTCCACTGCGAATCAACCAAAGGCTGGGCATATGGCTAACGCTCAAGCCAAAGTGGCCGCGGATGCAATTATCAGGTCTTTGAATGCCATGGACCCAGATCCTTCACC
>JBJTOG010000032.1:0-6510 GCA_046074425.1 Actinomycetota bacterium | reverse complement strand
GCCAAAAGTAAAGCGGGTTGGTGTGCCGAACTGCAATCTTCCAGACCCTTGAAAATGTGCTCCAAAGCAACCAGAAGAAAATAATCAATCCGATAATTCCCAGCTGAAGCCAAACATCCAAGAAGGCATTGTGAGCATGGTAGTAAGGCACGTTATCAATAACCGCCAGTCCCTCGTAGGGCGCAACTCCGGGAACCCAGTGCGATATCCAACCCCAGCCTTCGATTGGGCGTTGACTTATCAGAGTCCAAACTTTGGCCCAAATATCGAATCTTCCTGAGGCATCCGATGACTTGCCCAGGAAATCAGTAATTTCTTCCCAGTATGCAATTGCCAAGAAAACTATAAATAACCCAATCCAAAATGCCCTGGCATAAACGCGGTGTCTGATTGATCGCGGTTGCCCTTCGGCAAACATCGCAACCACTGCAGCAGCAATAACTATTAGCAGTGCAATCATCATGCTGGCTGACTTCGCTAAAGCTAAAAATCCAGCGGCAGCAAAAAGTGAAACAACCGATATTCGACGCCTGCTATAGGTAACCAAATACTCAACAAAGAAAATGACCAAACCTAATACGGCTATGTAAGCAAGCAGATTGGCATTACCAACGAACCCTTGAATGCGTTCGGATTGAAAGAGATTGCCTTGCACCCACCAATAGGCAGGTGATGGAGGAGTTTCCCCTTCGAAGTTTGCAAATATGGGTCGAAGCGGTCCAGTGAAAGCTGCAACTAACTCGACAATAAGACTCAACGCCAGAATCAGACGAATCGTATTCGCGAATAAATTAAGTAGCTGTCGCCAATCAAACTGCAGAGCCAAAAACACCGCCGAAAGGGTGGTTATCAATTGAGTTGTGACAGCCAAAATCGTAAAAAGCGGATAGTTCGACCAAATGGTACTTAGAGCCATGTATCCAATAAGTAGCATCAGAGGAAGCGGAAATCTCCTGAGCGAAGATTTGTCCTTGGCTCTAAAAATAAAGACCATGAGGCTAATGAAAAGCACCAAGCAGATTGCACCGTAGCCATACCAGCCCACCAAGTACCTGATTCCATCCCCTGCCAGCAGCAAGAAAAGGGAAGGGTAGGCGACTAACCTGCCAGCTCGATAAGCGGGCGATTGCGAATCGAATGGAAGCCTAATTGGCTGGGTAATGGAAATTTTGGCCTCGCTCGTTTGGGGCGCCCCGTCCCCGTGTCCTCAACGCTACTACAGCAGAATCTGCAATGAAATACAGCTGATTCTAAATGCCGTAGCCTTAAAGTAAACCCCGCTAGGAGAACCAATGACCGAATTAGACCTAATCCAACTCTGGAATCGACTTAGAAACCAAATCATCTTCTCCCAGTTAGCCCCAACTTTCCTGCTGATTGTGACAATTGGATTACTCAAAGATGGCCTGGCAACTACCGACTGGAGTGTTCGATACGCGGCTCTGGGGATCCTTTTAGCCTCTGGGATTTTTGGCTATTTGGCCCAGTATTCGGCTGCCACCGAAGCAAGAGCGGTTCTGGCGGATCTGAGATTATTAAAATCCAAAAGCAAAATTTCAAATCAACTTCTTAAATTCGCAAGTTGGCTAGATGTAATTCGCTACCTAACTCCAACAATCTTTGTGGCAATTTATGTATTCTTGGTTATTGCTCTTGTTTAGATTCAGAGTAAAAATAAACCCCGTCTCGCGACGGGGTTTATTTTTTTGAACTACTTAGTGCTGAACTGCCTTACCGATAGCTGCACCGGTGAGGGAGCGAACTTCAAGCTCGGCATACTTAGCGCTGTTGCGCTCGTTGGAGGTCACCGTTCCAAGCCAACCGGCGATGAAGCCGATTGGAATTGAAACGATTCCTGGGTTTGAAAGCGGGAAGAAGTCGAATCTCAATCCGCCTTCAACCAGCGGAATCAAGCTGGTTGGGGTACCCGAAACAATTGGGGAAATAATCAGCAGAATAACTGCCGAGAATAGCCCACCGTAAATTGCCCAAACCGCACCACGTGTATTGAAATTCTTCCAGAACAACGAATACAAAACTGCGGGCAGGTTACCAGAGGCAGCAATTGCGAATGCGATTGCAACCAAGAAGGCAACGTTTAGTCCCTGGGCAGCAATAGCCAACGTGATAGCGACCGCACCAATTACCACTGCGGAAATTCTCGCGACCCGAACTTCTTCCTCCGGGGTTGCCTTACCCTGGCGAATCACGTTCGCATACAGGTCATGAGCAAACGAGGAGCTGGATGCCAAAGTCAGACCTGCAACAACCGCAAGGATTGTGGCGAAGGCGATGGCACCAATAACGGCCAGCATTACTGCACCGCCTACCGTTCCCTCACCACCACCGAGGAACTGGGCTAGCTGTGGCGCCGCCACGTTTCCAGAAGTATCAACCGGAGTTACTCCATCTTCTTTGAAGCCGCGGAATAGACTTTCTCGACTTAGCAACGCGGCTGCACCGAATCCCAAAGCGATAGTCATCAAATAAAAAGCCCCAATGTTTCCAATCGCCCAGTTCACGCTCTTGCGAGCCTGCTTGGCGGTTGGAACCGTGTAAAAACGAATCAGGATGTGAGGTAAACCTGCGGTTCCCAAAACAAGTGCTAGCCCCAAAGAAATAAGGTCTAGCTTGCTGATCAAAGTCTTCACCGGGTCAAGTAATCCGCTCGCTGGATCGACAATGTCTTTACCAAATTTCAGACCTGGTTCCAAGAATCCATCTAAGCCCTGGTTGGACTGAGCAGCCCCCAGCAGTGCCGAGATATCGAAGTTGAAACGCAGCAAGACCATGAAGGTGAGCAAAGTTGCTCCGGTCATTAGTAAGAATGCCTTCAGAATCTGGACGTAGGTGGTGCCCTTCATTCCTCCAACAGTCACATAGACAATCATCAGAACTCCCACGCCACCAATGATCCAGTTCTTGGCACTTGGATCGCTGATGTTAAGAAGTAGCGATACCAGTGCTCCAGCGCCAACCATCTGGGCAAGGAGGTAGAAAATTGAGACCACGACGGTTGAGGTTGCTGCTGCGGTTCGAACCGGGCGCTGCTTCATTCGGAAGGCCAAGACATCACCCATCGTGAAACGACCTGAGTTTCTAAGTGGCTCTGCTACTAGAAGCAGTGCAACTAGCCAGGCAACCAAGAATCCAATCGAGTACAAAAAGCCGTCATAGCCGAATAGGGCAATGGTTCCAGCGATTCCGAGGAATGATGCGGCCGACATGTAATCCCCTGCAATTGCCAATCCATTTTGAAATCCAGAGAAGCTCGCGCCGCCGTCGTAAAAATCGGACGCTTTCTTTTTATTTGAAGCTCCAGCCCGTAGGACTAGAACCATAGTAATGATTACGAAAATTACAAAGAGTATTGCGCTAATAAGTGTTGAATTCACTTTGCCAACTCCTTTTCAATTTTCACTCTTAGGTCTTCTGAAGGTCCATCGAGTTCTTTTGTGGAGTGACGCTCGTATAGCCACATGATTAAGAAAGTTGTCGCAAACTGACCAAGTCCCAACAAGAAAGCTAGGTTCACATTTCCAAAGACTTGGATAGAAACAAAGTCTCTAGCAAAGGCGGTCAGTGCAACATACAGAAAGTACCAAACCAGAAAGGCAACGGTTAGTGGGAACGCAAAGTTCCTAAACCGCTTCCTAAGAGCTTGGAATTCTGGCGAGTTCTGGGTTTTTTCCCACACCTCGCTGTTTGTTTTTGAAGGCATTTATCCCCATTTCAATAACAAGTCGCAAGCACCGTTGCTCGCGACCGAGACTGTGGGATCACAGTTCCAGTTGCGAATATAGCGATTTCTGTGGACCTAAATTGGGAATTGGGCAAATCTTCGCCGCCTGAAGCTAGCAGATTTGGCTCAACAACGCGGATCTGAAGCCGGAAGCTCCCCGCTAACAAAGAAATTATCGACCGCATCATCAACACACTCAACACCTTGGCCATAAATTGTATGGCCCTCCCCCTCATAGCTAACTAAGAAGGCGTTGGCCAAGACATCATTGGCAAGAGATACCGCCTGGGAATAGGGAGTTGCCGGATCTCCGGTGGTTCCAATTACCAAAATGGTTTCGGCACCTTCAGCGGCATAGCTTTCAGGTCTTTGAGCTTTGGGGAATGGCCAATTTTCGCATCGCAACGCACCAAATTGCCAATACCTTCCAATGGTTGGAGCGGCTGCAATAACCCTTTCATTCTCTTCCGCCATAGCGACAGCCGATGAATCGGAACGGGAGTCTAGGCAGCTAACGGCAAAATTAGCCGCTATGAGATTTGTGGTGTATTTACCATCCTCTCCCCGATCGTTGTAATAGTCGGCCAAGTCTAAGAATGTGTCACCTTTACCTTTGAAGGCCTCTGCGAATGCCTTGGAAAGCGCTGGCCAGTAGTCCTCGGAGTAGAGCGGCATTATCAAGCCAGTCACCGCCGCCCAAATCGTTAGCTCTCTTCCAGAGGATGTGGGCAAGGGACGATTCTCAATCGCTAGAAAGAGGGTTTTTATTTTTGCCAAGTCATTTTCGATATTTCCGGTGAAAGGGCAATCTCCGAATTCATCGCAGCGAGCCAAAAACGCCTTCAGCGAATTTTCAAACGCCGTTAGTTGCAAGCGAGTCTGCTCTTCTTCGGAAACGTAAGGGTCAATTGCGCCATCAAGCACAAACCTTCCAACCCGTTCTGGGAACAAAGTTGCATAGGTAGTTCCTAAAAAAGTGCCGTAAGAGTAGCCAAGGTAGTTCAGCTTGCTCTCACCTAGCACTGCTCGAATAACATCCATGTCTTTGGCTGCCGAAACAGTATCAACATAGCCAAGCAACTCTCCGGTGTTTTCAAGGCACTTGGATGCAAAATCGGAAATAACATCTCGAGTTATCTGAATATCTTCTTCACTACCAAGTGGATAACCAGACTCACCATACAAAAACTCGTCATAACCAGAGTTTTCTAGACACTTAACTGAACTACTTCGTCCAACTCCCCTAGGGTCAAAACCAACTAGGTTGAAATTTTTCCTCAGCTTTTCTGTTCCAAGGTAATCGGAGGAATTTTCCACCCAATCGAATCCTGATGATCCTGGCCCGCCGGGGTTAAATAAAATAAAGCCTTTTGGTTCTGCATCGGCTTTTCGATAAATTGTTGCAATTTCGATTGCTGGGCTCGATGGCTCGTTCCAATCCATTGGCACCTTTATGTTCGCGCAATACAAATTTTGACCGCAGCCCTCAAAGGAAACTTGCTGCTGGTAATAACTTGAGAACTCCTTCGGGTAACCATCATCCAGTGCTATTTTTGGGTGGCTAACATCAGTTGAACAACCTGAAAGCAGCAGGGACAAAACTGCAACAGTTGCAGCAAATCTAAGCCTCATGACTTCTTTCTCAACATCACGGCGAGAGATTCCAAAACGGCTAGATCCCGAACGTTTGCGTCTATCCGAACCCGGGCTTGGGAAAGGGCTTCCAACTTGGCAATCGATTCTGCTGGGGTTGTGCTGGAGGCAGCCTCGCGGATTTGAGGCAAGAGATCCGAATTCACTAACTCCGCTTCCGCACCCAGCTGGATAGTCAAGACATCCCTTACCAGTGACATTAGGTCAACCAAGATTCGATCGATTCCATCCCGAAGGCTCCGAGTTGCTCGACGTTTCTGAGCTTCCTCAAGATTCTTTACATCTGTTCGAAGAGCCGGAGGGATTGTCCCGCCCTCTGGAATTCCAAGGGTTGCCAATAAATTCGCTCTTTCTTGGGAGTCGCGTTCTTCGGTTAAGGCATCGGCGTCTTTTCTGGCAAGGTCCAGCCAGCGCTCCGCTGTTGCCATAGCCTTGGGCAAATTATCGATTTGCAAAGCCGAAAGCAGAACTTCTTTTCTTCTGGCTCTGGCATCGGAGGATGTTGCCAGACGTAACGCCATCCCTATGTGACCCTGAGCCTCGGCGGCAACCTGGCTAGCTAAGGGCATTTCAATGCCATCGCGTTGGTTAAGTAATTTGGCGACAGTCTCAGTGGATGGTTGCTTGAGGGCAACCCTTCGCACTCTTGAGCGAATGGTTGGAAGCATATCTGCCTCCGATGGAGCACAAAGCAACCAAATGGTTCCAGCCGGTGGCTCCTCTAAAGCTTTTAGTAAAACGTTGGAGGATCTCTCACTCATTCGGTCGGCATCTTCAATAATCATGATTTGGAAATTTCCAACCGAGCCACCGAAATGAGACTGAGCTACCAATTGGCGAATCTCATCTATTGAGATGATTACTTTTTCAGTTGCCAAAGTTGAAACATCTGGGTGAGTATCGGCAATCACCATTAGGCAACTTTTGCATTTTCCGCAGCCATTCTGATCGCAAAGCAGTGCTGCCGCAAAAGCTCGGGCTGCATTTGAGCGTCCGGAACCCGGTGGGCCAGTTAGTAGCCAGGCGTGATTTAGACCATCTCTTTTAGCAGCAACCGCCTGGCGGAGTTGAGTAACCGCTTCTGGCTGACCTAGTAGTTCCGACCAGACCGCTTC
>JBJTOG010000031.1:0-1888 GCA_046074425.1 Actinomycetota bacterium | reverse complement strand
GCCGCCGCCACGTTTGGCCCAGTGAAACATCTCTATATCGTTTCTGCCATCGCCAATTACAAGTACCTGGGAAGCGGGAATTCCCAATCGCTCGCGTTGCACTTCCAAAGCACTTGCCTTGGAAACCCCCTGCGGTGAAATATCCAGCCAGGCGGTGTATCCAATTGCGTAGCTCACCGAGGTTAGACCAATATCGGCAACGATTCCCAAAAACTCATCAACATCGTGCTTAGGAGAGAGCACCACCACCCTGGAGACCGGGTGGTGCATTAGCTCTTCAAGTGGGGTTTCAAAGTTTTGATCTCCCAGTGCGTAGGAGGGAAAAGGTTTGTGAAAGCGATAGCTGCCATCAACATCTTCGACGGCGAAGTGAGCCTCCGGCAGATGCTGAATCAGTTTTTCCAAGATTTCGGCTGGATCAAATGTTGTTACGTCTCGAACTTGAAATCCCCGCGGGTGATCCAAATCCAACTCGACAGTGACGGCACCATTTGATGCCACCACAAAGCCATCGCTGATTCCCAAATCCCGAACTACCGGTGTGGCATTTGCGGCAGCCCTACCGGTTGCGATTATTACCTCGTGGCCCAGATTTTTTACCCGCTGAACTTCTTTGATTACCGCAGGAGAGAGAAAGCCGTCGTCATGCACCAAGGTGCCATCTATATCTAACCCAATTAGCCAGCGTTCGGAAGCAGAAAGATCAGCCACTTTTAGGCACCTTTAGGAGCAATAAATTCCTCGCCACCCAAGTAGGGACGCAGCGCGGCGGGGATTCTCACCGAACCATCGGCCTGCTGGTGATTTTCCAAGATGGCAACTAGCCAGCGGGTAGTTGCCAAAGTTCCATTCAGGGTGGCGGCAACCGCGGTCTTACCGTCTTCGGTGCGATAGCGAACGTTCAGCCTTCTGGCCTGATAAGTGGTGCAGTTTGAAGTTGAAGTTAGTTCGCGATAGCTTCCCTGGGTTGGAACCCAAGCCTCAGCGTCAAATTTTCTTGCGGCCGAAGAACCAAGATCTCCGGCTGCGGTATCAATAACACGGTAAGGCAATTCACATGCCTGAAGCATTTCTTCTTGGAACGCTAAAAGTTTCTGGTGCTCGCTCTCGGAATTCTCGGGTTTGATATAGCTGAACATTTCCAGCTTGTTGAACTGGTGCACCCTGAGGATCCCTCGAGTGTCCTTGCCATGGCTACCAGCTTCTCTTCGATAGCAAGTGGACCAGCCGGCGTAGCGCAGCGGCTGATCGCCAAGCTCGATTATTTCATCGCGGTGATAACCGGCCAGCGCAACCTCGCTGGTTCCGGTCAAATACAGTTCATCGGCGGGAAGGTAGTAAATCTCATCGGCATGCTCACCCAAAAATCCAGTTCCTGCCATCACCTCGGGGCGCACCAAAGTTGGTGTTATCAAAGCGGTGAAGCCAGCCTTGGTCGCTTTATCCAAAGCCAGGTTCATAAGCGCCAACTCGAGGCGAGCTCCCATGCCCTTGAGGAAGTAAAAGCGACTGCCGGAAATCTTGGCACCGCGTTCGATGTCGATTACATCGAGCAGCTCTCCAAGTGCCACGTGATCTTTCGGTTCAAAATCAAAACTTGGCTTTTGGCCAACTTCTTTGAGAACCACGAAATCATCTTCGCCACCGGAGGGAACTCCCTCGATGACAACGTTTTCTATCTGCCACAAAATCCGATCCAGCTCTTCGGCAGCTTGGTTGGCTGCCTCGTTCGCAACCTTTACCCTTGCAGCCAAATCCTGAGCGGCTGCTACCAGGGCGGCTTTTTCTTCCTTTGCAGCCTGGGATACCAACTTGGAGTGAGCATTCTGCTCGGCACGAAGGGATTCAAATTCGGCGAGCGCGGAGCGGCGTTTACCGTCTGCTTCCG
>JBJTOG010000030.1:0-9955 GCA_046074425.1 Actinomycetota bacterium | reverse complement strand
CAAGCAAGCCACCGATGATGCTAACCGTGCTGTTGCGGAGGCTTCACGTTTGGCAGCCGAATTAAATGCTGAGGCCGAGCGAAACCTTCGTGAGGCAAAGATTAATGCCGCCAACGTTACTGAAGACTCACAAAGAAATGCTGCAAACCTAATTAACCAGTCTCGCCGCCGTGCCGAGCTTCTGGCTCGAAAGGCAGAGGGCTACGCCAACGCCGTAATTGTTGATGGTCAAGAAAGACTTAGTCGTTGGGAAAGTGAGTCGGCTGAAATTGGTGACTTCCTGAATACCCTTAAGTCTTTGATGTCAACCGAGAGCATGGTGGCAGCTGACGAAACTTTAGTTCAATCAGCACTTGAGGGAAATGAGCCTAGCTTTGCATCCCAATTCAAGTCAACTGAGATTGAATATAGCGAGGACACCACCGGTGACTATCAGCCAGTGGAAGTTCAAAGCTACGAAGAGCGTCGCGACTAACCAAGTCTTCGAACAAATTCAGCTTCGTCAATAACTTCGACACCAAGCGATTCAGCCTTCGCTAATTTACTGCCCGCGTTCGCTCCGGCAACGACAAATGCTGTGTTCTTTGAAACAGAAGATGTTGCCTTGCCTCCCCTGGCAATTATTTCTGCCTCCGCTTGCTCGCGGGAGTAATGTTCTAAGGTTCCGGTAACCACAACGCTCAAGCCTTGAAACTCGGATGAAGTCACCAGAGACTCCCCCACCATGTTGACTCCCTGCTCGCGCCAGCTCCTGACGATGGCGCTATGCCATTCGACTGCGATCCATTCCTTGATGGTTTTGGCCATCACCGCACCCACGCCGTCAGTTTGAGCCAGCTCTTCCTCGCTGGCGGAGAAGACTTTGTCAATTGAACCGAATTTCGAAATAAGCGCTCTGGCAGCAACTGGTCCGACGTGCCTAATTGATAGTGAAACTAAGACTCGCCAAGCTGGCTGGGCTTTAGCTTTCTGTAATTGCTCTAGTAACTTTGTGGCAATTGTTGCTGGGGTTCCATCTTTCTTGCGGAAATATTCCACCACTTTAGGATTTCCCTCTTTATCCAACTTGGTGACTCCGGTATCGGCATCCAAAACTCTGGCACGAATTGGCAGTAGGTCTTCCATGGTGAGTGAAAACAACTGTGCCTCGCTGCGAACCGGCGGGGTCTTTGGTTCAAGGGGCTGAGTAAGCGCGACGGCTGTGACGAAACCTAAAGATTCGATGTCTAGGGCAGCTCTAGAACCGATATAGGCGATTCGCTCACGAAGCTGTGCCGGGCAACTTTCAGAGTTTGGGCATCTAAGGTCAACATCGCCTACTTGGGCTGGGGCTAATTTGGAGCCACAGTCGGGGCACTTTTTCGGCATTACAAATTCACGTTCGCTGCCATCTCTCAAGGCGGCAACCGGACCCAGAATCTCTGGTATTACATCCCCAGCCTTACGAAGCACAACGGTGTCTCCAATTAGCACTCCCTTGGCACGCACCACCTCTTGGTTATGCAAGGTGGCAAACTCAACTTCGCTTCCGGCAACCCGAACCGGTTCTAAAACCGCATAAGGTGTTGCTCGACCTGTTCTTCCAATCGAAACTTTGATATCCAAAAGTTTGGTGTTCACTTGCTCAGGTGGATATTTATAGGCAATCGCCCAGCGGGGTGCTCTTGATGTGAAGCCAAGTTCACTTTGCCTTGAAAGATCATCAACTTTGATAACGACACCGTCTATTTCGTGTTCAAGGGTGTGACGTTTGGCTTCAAATTTTCGAATGTACTCCAGCACCTGGTTTGAAGTTTTGAGTACTTTAAAATGCGGAGAGATTGGTAAACCCCAATCTGCCAGTTTTTCGTACAGGTCAGACTGAGTAGTTTCTTTCTTTTCCCCAAGCGCCCCTATGCCGTGCACAATCATTCTTAGAGGCCGGGATGCAGTTACATGAGCATCCTTTTGTCGGAGCGAGCCCGAAGCGGAATTTCTAGGGTTGGCAAATGGTGCCTTACCTTGATCTATTAGCGATTGATTAAGTTTTGCGAAATCTTCCAGAGAATAAAAAACTTCTCCTCGAATTTCCACCACTTCAGGATGGTTCTTGCCAGCTAATTGATGTGGGATTGAGGCGATTGTCATCACATTCCTAGTAACATCTTCACCCACCTGACCATCACCTCTTGTGGCGGCAACAGTTAGTTTCCCTTTTTCATAGCGCAAATTAATTGCAAGTCCGTCAATTTTTAATTCACAGAGATAGGGTCCGCTTCCCACCTTGCTAAGCCAACTATCCAACTCTTGCTCGGAAAAGACATTGTCCAAACTCATCATTCGCTCGAGGTGAGTCACCGGTGCAAAAGTTTGAGAAACTTCACCGCCAACACTCTGAGTTGGAGAATCGCCGGTTATGAGTTCCGGATACTTAGCCTCGAGTCGCTCGAGTTCGAGCATTAGCTTGTCGTAGTCAGCGTCTGAAATTAGCGACGTGTTGGACTGATAATAAGCGGCGCGGAAGTGATTGATTTGGTCGACTAATTCGGCGACTCTTTCTTTCTCCTTCAAACCCGCTCCATTATTTCGCTGCTGGTTTTATCAATTGTGGTTTGACCTAAAACTCTCGAACCTAGGTAAACCACCGCCGTTTGGCCCGGGGCAACACCAAAAATGGGTTGATCTACCTGGATCAGCATTTCTTGATTGGTCGCCCTTACCCTGGCTGGGTAGCTATCGCCGTGGGCGCGAACCTGGACTTCAGCACTGAACCATTCTCCAAGCGGCATCCCCGCTCCGCACCAACTGTATTTCTCCCCTCGTAGCTCTTTGATCGCAAGCGCGGATTCAGGACCCACCACAACAGTGTTTTCCTTGGGGCGTATTTCCAAAACGTATCTTGGTTTCCCATCTTTCGCGGGGCGACCAATTGATAGTCCTTTTCGCTGACCAACGGTGAAACCAAGGGCACCATCGTGCTTAGCCAAAACATTTCCCTCTTGATCAACTATTGGCCCTGCAACGCGTTCTACTTTGTCTCCCAGCCAGTCCCTGGTGTCACCTTCGGGGATAAAACAGATGTCATAGCTATCGGGTTTTTGGGCTACCGCCAATCCTCGCTCGGCGGCTTCTTTACGAATATCATCCTTAGTGGCGGACTTTCCAAGTGGGAAATAGGAGTGAGCTAGTTGCTCCGCCGTTAGCACTCCAAGGACGTAGGACTGGTCTTTGGCTAGTGCGAGGGATCGATGGAGTTCTAGCTGACCCGTATCTGATTTTTCAATGCTGGCGTAGTGTCCAGTGCACAGAGCATCGAATCCAAGGGCTAGAGCCCTTTCTAAAAGGGCGGCAAACTTAATTCTTTCATTGCAGCGCATGCAGGGATTTGGAGTCCGACCGTTTCGGTACTCTTCGATAAAGTCATCTACTACTTCTTCTTTGAAACGCTCTGAGAAATCCCAAACGTAAAAAGGTATGCCTAATTTGTTAGCCACTCGTTGGGCATCCATTGAGTCGTCGATCGTGCAACAGCCTCTGGAACCGGTCCTAAGAGTTCCTGGCATTCTCGAAAGCGCCAAGTGAACGCCAACCACCTCGTGGCCAGCTTCGACTGCCCTAGCGGCGGCTACCGATGAGTCAACGCCACCACTCATCGCAACTAAAACCTTCATCGTTTGCCCACCAAACCAGCTCTCCTAGCGCCCTCAAGGGCAGCCGGAAGCGCTTTGAGAAAAACATCGATGTCGTTTTGAGTAGTGCCATAGCCAAGGCTAATGCGAATGCAAGAGTTGGCCTCAGCCTCGGTTCCACCAATCGCTAAGACGACGTGTGATGGTTCAGTTACTCCGGCACTGCAGGCAGCACCGGTTGAAACAGCGACTCCTTGCTGATCGAGTAAAAACATCAAGGTTTCACCAAGCAGGCCAGAAAACCTAAAGTGCACCAGGTTTGGCAGCCGCTTGGAATCCTCTGCTGATAAAGAAACTTCGGGGAAAAGTTCCCTCACCCCGGCTATGAGCCGATTGGTTAGAGCAAGGTGTTCTAAAGCTTTCGTTTCAATTTCAGCTACCGCTTCAGTGGCGGCAAGTGAGAATGCTTTAGCAGCTAACGCATCAGGGGTACCAGATCTAAGCCCTCTTTCATGGGAGCCACCATGTTGCAATGGAGTTATTTCTAAATCTCGGCTAATGATTAGTGCCCCGATGCCCACCGGTGCACCGACTTTGTGGCCGGTGATACTGAGCATGCTTAGGCCAGATTGCGAGAAATTGATTGGCGTGTGCGAAAAAGCGGCTATGGCATCGGCATGGACCGGAATTGAATGTGCTTTCGCGAGCGCAACAACTTCCCCAATTGGATTTAGGTTTCCAATTTCGTTATTAGCCCACATCAAACTAATAAGTGCCACTTCCGAACCGCGAGCATTAAGCAACTGCTCTAGCTCCAATAGGCTGATTTGGCCATCTGGATTGAGCTTCAGGTAATAAACCTCGGCCCCCGCCTCACGGACCAACCACTCCAGGCTCTCCAAAACCGCGTGGTGTTCAGCGGAGTTGGAAATAATGAGTTTTCGGCTGGGATTTTTGGCCCGCTGGTTCCAGAAACAACCTTTGATAGCCAAGTTGATACTCTCGGTTCCGCCGGAGGTGAAAACCACCTCGTTGCGATCGGAACCTAAGACCTTGGCTAGCTCTTCTCTCGCCTCTTCTAAAAGGGCTCTGGATTGCTGACCAAAGGAATGAACCGAAGCCGGATTGCCGATCAGAGCGCTATTTTGGGCGTACCAAGATGCTACAGACGGCCTTATCGGGGTCGTGGCTGCATGGTCAAGGTAAATGGGCACGGGTTAAGCCTAGTTTCAATTCGGCTCAAGTTGCCCAGCAATGCCCGCCTTTACAACTAGGGTGGAAAGAGTGACTGAACGCATCTTGGCCGAGCAATCCACCCTGGGGTTGAGCTTTAGCCCCGCCGGCGGCTCATTTAGTGTCTTTTCGGCCAACGCCACGGAATTGTCCTTCTGCATCTTGGGCGAGGACAGACAATCGGTGATTGCCCAGCTTCCGCTATCTCGCCAAGGGGATATCTGGAGCCTAGAATCAGAGCTACTAAGGCCCGGGATAGCCTACGTTCTGAAGGCAGCTGGCCCAAAAGGTCCAAGGCACTCCTTCAAGCAAGATTTGAATCTTATTGACCCATACGGCAAAGGCGTTGTCCGCCGGAGCGCTCGGGAGTATTACAACGTAGCTGTCTCGGGAGAGTTTGACTGGCAAGGTGTTGAAAAACCAAATGTGCCGCTAGATGAAGTGGTTATTTACGAGGCCCACGTCCGCGGCCTTACCAGGGGTAATTTAGAGCTGCCAGATGAACTGCGTGGCACTTATGCGGCCCTTGGACATCAGAGCACGATCTCTCACCTGAAAAGCCTTGGGGTCACCTCTATAGAGCTTCTTCCAATTCAGATGTTCATCTCTGAGCCAAGGCTTATGAACATGGGGCTAATCAACTACTGGGGATACAACACCATTAACTTCTTCTCCCCGCATCCTCGCTACGCCTCTAGTGCCGCTTGGGACGAGGGGCCAGAGGCAATCATTCGGGAATTAAAGACCTCAATTCGAGAACTGCATCGGGCTGGAATAGAGGTCATCCTGGATGTTGTGTATAACCACACCGCCGAAGGCGGTGGCGGTGGCCTCACCTATTCTTTCCGCGGCTTAGATAATTCCAGTTATTACCGCCAGGATGATTCCGGCAACTACCAGGACACTACCGGTTGCGGAAATTCGCTAGATTTCTCTAATCCATTTGTGGTCCAACTGGTCTTGGATTCACTTCGATACTGGAGCGAAGAGATGCAAATCGATGGATACCGCTTCGATTTAGCAACCACTCTAGCCAGAGACGAAAACAATCAATACAACCCAAACCATCCCTTACTTAAGGCTTTAGAGCAGGATCCAACCTTTGCTAACACCAAATTGATTGTTGAACCATGGGACGTTGGGCTAGGGGGTTGGCAGACTGGTCACTTCCCTGATCGGTTTAGTGAATGGAACGATCGCTATCGCGATGACGTTCGCAAGTTTTGGCTTTCCGACATTGGCTTCGCTCGCGATGCGGGACACTACCCACAAGGAGTGGCATCGCTTGCCACCAAACTTGCCGGAAGTGTGGATGTGGTTGATGGCCCTCATGGAGTGCTAGGCGGAGTTAACTTCATCACTGCTCACGACGGTTTCACTTTAAGAGACTTGGTGAGCTACAACGTGAAGCATAATCAGGTCAACGGTGAATCTAACCGTGATGGGGCCAATAACAACTACAGCTTTAACTTCGGAGTTGAGGGAGATACGGACGACGAGTCAATAAATTCCGTAAGGCGTCGAGTCGCTAGAAACCTACTTGGAACTTTAATGTTCTCATCTGGAATTCCGATGCTTACTGCTGGCGACGAACGAGGTAAGACTCAGCAGGGAAATAACAATGCTTACTGCCAGGACACCCAGCTGAGTTGGCTGAATTGGGATCTGGAGCCTTTCCAAAATGACCTCGAGGCTACTTCCGCATTCCTAATTGAATTGCGGAAAACCCATCCAGTTCTTCGCCCGAAGCAATTTGCCAATTACGAAAGCGCTACCGAGCATTCTGACCGGATGCGCTGGTTTAACCCAAGTGGAGAGCTGATGACCGAGGAGAATTGGAATGATGCTCAGCTGAGGTCCTTTACTAGGCTCACCGACCATCTAAACGACAATGGCACATTAGATTCAATGCTGCTGATAGTTCATGGCTCGGAAGAGGAATTAGAAATTTCTCTGCCGAATCTTGAGGATTTCAAGCAATACGAAATTCTCTGGGATTCAACATCTGAGCGGCCGGAGCCCTCTCGCATGGTTGCTGTGGGGTCCAAAATCCAACTAACCCCGCTTTCTATTGTCTTGATAAAAGCCTCCTAGCCAACGCCAGCTTCAGTTTTTTACTAAGTTGGGTCTATGAAGACTGACCCCGAAGTGAAGATTGGCCGGATTCCCATCCTCGGGCTCAAACCAGAAGTCGATGGTGGGCGCTGGGCTGCCAAAGCTTACCAAGGGGAAATCATTCCGTTTGGGGCAACTGTTTTTCGCGAGGGCCACGACAGTGTTGGGGCTGAACTTCTGCTAACTAGCCCCTCAGGCAAGCAAATCGTATATCGATTGCGGGATTATCAAAACGGGAGTGACTTCTTCGGAATTCACATCAAAATGGAAGAAATCGGAACCTATCGTTTTCTTATTCGCGCATTTGGTGATGATTTTGATACCTGGCATCACACCGCAACTGTTAAGTTGGCCGTTGGCCAAGACGAGGACTTGATGGTCCTCGAAGGGCTTCGTCTGCTAGACCAAGCAGTAAAAGAGAAAAACCGCTCGGCAAATTCACTCAAACTTATCAAGCAGCTAATTTTGGTTTTTGAAGATTCCAAACTCTCTCCCAAAGCCAAACTGGCTGCCACCGACAAGCCAGAAATTCGGTCGATGTTTGCTCTCGAACCAGTTCGTTCACTAGTGACCCTGAGTGCTGAAAGAGAAGTGTTGTGTGAACGAGAGCTGGCTGGATGTGGCAGCTGGTACGAATTCTTCCCAAGAAGCGAAGGGGCAAAAAAAGACGCTAAGGGAAACTGGAGTTCTGGAACTTTCAAGACAGCAACAAAGCGATTGGCGGCGGTTGCCAGCATGGGTTTTGATGTTCTTTATTTACCTCCTATCCATCCAATCGGTGAAGCCTTTAAGAAAGGCCCTAACAATTCACTAACTGCAAGCGAAACAGATCCGGGGTCTCCCTGGGCAATCGGGAATTCCGCCGGCGGACATGATGCCATTCACCCAGATTTGGGAACTGAGAAGGACTTTGCTGAATTTGTAAACTCTGCCAACCGTCTTGGCCTTGAGATTGCAATGGACTTTGCCTTGCAGGCATCGCCGGATCATCCTTGGGTTAGAGAGCACCCCGAATGGTTTACCACCAGAGCCGATGGCACAATTGCCTACGCCGAAAATCCTCCAAAAAAGTACCAGGATATTTATCCGATAAATTTCGATAATGATCCAGAGGGCATCTACCAGGAATCGCTTCGAATTATTCGAAAGTGGATTGGATTAGGTGTAAAGATATTCCGGGTTGATAACCCGCACACCAAGCCAGTCAATTTTTGGGAGTGGCTAATCAAAGAAGTTAATAAAACCAATCCGGAAGTTATCTTTTTAGCCGAAGCTTTTACTCGACCTGCCATCATGCACACTTTGGGTAAAGTTGGCTTCCAGCAAAGCTATACCTACTTCACCTGGCGCAATTCAAGGTCAGAACTAGAGAGTTATTTGACGGAATTGGCATACCAATCTGATGAATTCTTTAGGCCCAATTTATGGGTGACCACTCCAGATATTCTGACCCAGTACCTTCAGTATGGCGGTCCTCCAGCACACCGGATTCGGGCTGCGCTGGCAGCCACGGCAGCCCCAAGTTGGGGTGTTTATGCTGGCTATGAGCTTTATGAGGCGGTTGCAAGACCCGGAGTCGATGAACACATCAACTCTGAAAAGTATGAATATAAACCGCGGGATTGGGAAAAGGCGGAAAAGGAAGGCAAATCACTTGCCCCTTACCTAACCAAGTTGAATAAAATTCGCAAAGAACACCCCGCTCTTCGTCAACTTAGAAATTTGGAAATCCACTTTTCCGATGATCCAGAAATCATCGTCTATTCCAAGCACCTGGACGCTCACCAAACCGGATCAAAGCCAGACACCATTATTGTGGTGGCAAATTTAGACCCGCACGCCGTTCGTGAAACTACCGTGCACCTCGAGCTTTGGAAACTGGGGCTGGAGCAAGAGAGTTTTAAAGTTAAGGACTTAATCACTGGCGATGAGTTCACTTGGTCCAGAGATAACTACGTCAAGCTAGATGCATTTAAAGAACCGGTTCACATATTGGAGGTTATTCGATGACTCTGCCGATTTTGGACGAAGGGCTGTTGGATGCGGTAGCAAGCGGTTCCCACCACTCCCCCCACTCGGTTTTGGGGATTCATCCGGTTTCAGGGGGTTTTGTCATCCGCACCGTCCGCCCGCTGGCTAAAAAAGTGGTTGGAAAACTCGAAGACGGAAGCGAAATTTCCCTGACCCACCGCTACCGCGGTGTTTGGGAAGGGTTCGTCGAATCCAAAAAAATTGTTGATTACCGGATTGAAACAAGTTACGAGGCCGGGGAGCCTTGGCTCGCGGATGACCCCTACCGCCATCTTCCAACTATCGGCGAATTGGATTTGCACCTCATTTCAGAAGGAAGGCACGAAAGACTCTGGGAAGTACTAGGAGCGAGGGTTATCTCGATCCCAGGTCACCTTGGGGCGTCCAGAGGCACAGCCTTCTCCCTTTGGGCACCAAACGCTATTGCGGTTAGGGTGGTTGGAGATTTCAATCACTGGAATGGTTCGGCTCACCCAATGCGAAATATGGGGAGCAGTGGGGTGTGGGAATTATTCATCCCAGGTGTTTACGGAGGCACTAAGTATAAATTTGAAATTCTCACTAAGGCTGGGAATTGGATAACCAAAATTGATCCACTGGGACGGTGCTTCGAGATCCCACCGCTAACCGCATCGGTCGTTCATGAAAGTACTCACCAGTGGAGCGATGCTTCCTGGCTGAATAAGCGAGCTCAAAGAGACGCCCTAACATCTCCAATGAGCATCTATGAGATGCACGTTGGTTCTTGGAAACCAGGATTGAACTATCGCGAACTTGCCGATGAACTAATTCCCTACCTTGACCAAACTGGATTCACTCACGTTGAATTTATGCCCGTCGCTGAACATCCCTTCGGTGGTAGCTGGGGATACCAGGTAACGGGATACTACGCTCCAACCTCTCGCTTTGGCTCACCGGATGACTTTAAGTACTTAGTTGACAGGCTGCACAGCGCCGGCTTCGGGGTT
>JBJTOG010000029.1:0-9445 GCA_046074425.1 Actinomycetota bacterium | reverse complement strand
GGCTGATTCACTGTCTTCCGTGGCTGCCTCACGCAAATACAACACCGGCAGGGTCGGAACACCGGCACGAAGATCAGTTCCTGGGGTCTTACCTGAGGTCTGAGAATCGGACTGGATATCAATCACATCATCAATCAGCTGAAAGGCAACACCGATACTTTCACCATATTTTCTGAGCATCTCGCGGTATTCCTCGGGAGCGCCAGAAAAGATAATACCTAGCTCAGCAGAAGCGGCAATCAAGGATCCGGTTTTATCGGCAAGAACCTGTAAGTAGTGAGTAACTGGGTCATTGCCTATCGATGGTCCAACGGTTTCGTTGAGCTGACCGAGGCACAATCTTTCAAAGGTGTCAGCCTGAAGAGTTAGTGCTTTTTCCCCTAAGCGAGAAACGATTTGGGAGGCTCTTGCGAAAAGCAAGTCGCCTGTCAAAATTGCGACGTTGTTTCCCCAAATCTCATGGGCTGAATCAACGCCTCTGCGACGCGGAGCGTTGTCCATAACGTCATCGTGATACAAAGTTCCGATGTGAGTGAGTTCAACCACAACCGCTGCTTGGATTACCTCGGGATTGCTGTCGTCGCCGAGCTGGGCCGCGAGCAGCAACAGTGTCGGGCGAATTCTCTTGCCGCCGGCATCAATCAGGTGCCTGGCTGTCACCTTTGCAATAGGGTCGGTGTGCCTTACAGCCTCAATCAGCTGAGTTTCGACTTTTTCTAAGCCGACTTCCAGTCTTTCAAGCAGAGCCTTATCGGCAACTTTGCGAAGTTGCCTGGGAAGTTGAGTTCTAGCCAATTAGTTATCCTCTGCTTTATTAGCAGTATGGATAGCAACGATTCCTAGGGTTTGATTCCTGAATTTCACATTTATGTACCCACAGGACTCAATCAATTCTGCTAACTTTCGCTGATTGGGCCAAGCATCAATTGATTCCCCGAGGTATGAATAAGCTTCCGGAGTTTTGCTTACCAAAGCTGAAATCAGCGGCAATACCCTGCGGAGATAAAAGCGATATAGCGAATGCAGCAAGGGGTTAGGGATTTTCGAAAATTCGCAAATGACTAATTTGCCTCCAGGCTTTAGAACCCGAAGCATCTCATTGAGTGCCTTTTTAGTATCTTGAACATTCCTCAGTCCAAAAGAAATTGTGACTGTGTCAAACTCGCTGTCTTTGAATGGAAGAACTGTTGCATCTGCGTAGACAAACTCAAGATCCGGATGACGTTTTCTTCCTACTTCAAGCATGCCTTTTGAGAAATCGGCTGCAACAACGCGAACCCCTGGGGAAAGAAAAACAATTGAAGAAGAGCCGGTTCCAGCAGCCAAGTCCAATATTTCTTGTCCCGCTTTGGCGTCAACCAATTTGGCGACAGTTTTTCTCCATGATCTTGCCGATCCAAAGGAGAGTAAATCGTTTGCCAGGTCATAACTTGGTGCCACCTCATCAAACATGGCCGCAACTTCCTGCGGTTTCTTGTTTAGGTCGGCTTTACTCACCTAACAATCTTAGCTTTGACCTAGAATTCATAGAGTTCTCAGTTTTTAGCCCCAATCAGGGATGGATCCAATGTCGCTAGCAAAGCAGCTTCGCGTTATCACGCAGGATATTGTTGCACCTGCGGGCTTTGACATCACTCGACACCTTCCGTCCTCACCTACCGTCTTTCTGAGAAACGGCTCCGGAATTGTTGGCTTTGGCGAAGCGGTGCGTTTCGAGAGCCACGGAGAAAACCGAATTGAAGAGTTAGCTTCGATGTGGCGCGAGCAAATTGCCCAGTCAGAGATTCAAGACTCCCTTCAAATGCCCGGAACCGGATTAGTAGCCTTTGGTTCCATGGCTTTTGCGGCACAGAGCAACCACCGCTCCGTGCTGGTCGTTCCCAGAATCATTCTTGGTACCCGAGATGGCAAGACATGGATTACTAAGATCACTCCGGCTAGAGAACAAGAAGCTGTGGGGAATTTCTATAGAGAAATCCAGCAGTACCCAAAAAATACCAAACTTAATTTTTCCGAAGGTGCACTTAGCTCAGAGGATTTCAAACAAACCGCTCAGCGAGCAATTGAAAAGATTCACGCTGGGGAGATTCAAAAGGTTGTGCTTGCGAGAGATATTGTGGCTACGTTATCTGACCAATTCGACCTGCGAGATGTTCTTAAGACTCTCGCCCACCGCTTTCCTTCCTGCTGGGTTTATTCGGTCGCTGGAAACTTTGGTGCTTCTCCTGAATTATTGGTTAGGGTATCCCACGGTCAAGTATCAGCTCGAGTCCTAGCCGGCACCACAGCCCGAGGAACAACAATCGAATCTGATCAATTGCAGGCTTCGAAGCTTGCAGCCTCCAACAAAAATCTAGCGGAGCATAAATTCGCGGTTGAATCTATGGTTACAGCGCTGACTCCATTTTGCGTAACAGTAGATGCCGATGAAACTCCATTCTCACTAGCCCTTCCAAATCTTTGGCATTTGGCTAGCGATGTTTACGGAAAGCTAAAGGGAAACTATTCGGTGCTGGATCTGGCAGCTGTGCTTCACCCCACGGCAGCAGTAGCAGGAACTCCTAGGGCAGATGCCCAGAAATTAATTTCCGAACTGGAACCATTTGATCGCGGCGGCTACGCGGGTCCGGTTGGTTGGATTGGTGGCGATGGGGATGGCGAGTGGGCTATAGCCCTCCGCGGAGGATACATCCAAGGGGAAAAGCTAACTGCTTTTGCTGGCTGCGGCCTGGTTTCGGAATCCGAACCAATTGCCGAGCTGGCCGAGACAGAATTGAAATTTGCCCCGATAAGAAATGCTCTCAGCTAAAGCTTGATGTCAATTAGAACTCGACCCGTTTCCTCGAGCGCAGCACTGAGTTGTTCCTTGGTGCTTGGTGCGAAATAAGAAAATCCATAAGCATTCGCAAGGGACCAAAGATCTATTCGCTGCGGAGTTTTGAAAATTCGTTGAAAGATTTCTTCGCTAACTGAATTAGCCACTTCTAAAGTCTCAAATATTGTTCCGCCACCGTCGTTGATTACCACCAGTTGCAGATTTAGATCTTCTTCGAGGTCTTCAATCATCGATGACGCATCATGAATGAGGGTTAGGTCGCCAATTACTGCCCGAACCATGGCCCCTTCGGCATTCAAGGCAACACCTGTTGCAGTGGCGATGGTGCCATCGATACCGCTCAATCCCCGATTGGAAAAGACTTGTAGCGGCTTAACTGGCGCCCATAAATCTGCTTCTCGGATTGTTCTTGAAGCACCAAGCACGATGCTGTCATCAAATTCACTTGCTTGGTAAACCGCTTCGATAACAGACCTTCGATCGAGCAAATCATTGGCCGGTTGAGATTCTGCCCACTTCGAACTTGCTTCACGCCAAGTATGCAACCACGAGCTGTCTGTTTCGCCGACCACAGTAACTTCATCAACGATGGTTGCGTTTCCAAACAAATTGAAAGTTTCTATCGTCTTTGAGCGAATCGCAACCTGCTCCTTTTCAGAAATTAACTTAAGTAACGTTCTGGAAAGTGTGGGTTTGCCAAAAATCACGACTCGCTGAATTTGATTAGTTAGCTCGGTATTTTGAAGCAATGCCGGATAGAAAGCAATCGTATTGGCACCAAATCGAGCGCGCGAAGAAGGTTCCGCAAAAACTGGCCAACCGTAGGCTTCTGCGAGTTCGATGGCCTCGAACCCGGCATCGGCTCCGGCAACAACAACGGTTTTCACCAAACCATCGAGCTTTTCAAATTTTGGAGTTCTAGAAATTGTCCTTGGCAAACTTGCACCAGATTGAATCTCGCCGGCATTTGGTTCGCTTGCTGAAAGCGGTTCATCAAAACAGAGGTTGAGCTGAACTGGTCCGGATCTATCTCCATCAAGACCAAGGGCCAGTATCATCGCTCGTTCGGCAAGTTCTTTGGCTTGTTCTGGTTTTGTTGCCCCAGTTACTTCGACATCAAAGCATTCCCTCACCGCATCAGCAAAGATTCCAACTTGATTGGTGGTTTGATTGGCGCCAACTCCACGAAGCCGTTTAGGTCGATCGGCAGTTAGAAGTATTAGTGGTATTCCGCTGTGGTGAGCTTCAGATATTGCGGGGTGAAGATTAGAAACCGCCGTTCCACTGGTAGTAATGATGGCGATTGCTTGAGATGTTGCTCTGGAGGCCCCCAACGCAGTGAAAGCCATTGATCTCTCGTCGACGCGCATTCTTAGAGTCAGACGGTCGGCGTCGTGAAGTTGTTGGGCGGCGACAACTAACGACTGCGACCGAGAACCCGGCGAGGCAAATACTTGAGCTATTCCTAGGTCACTCAGAGCTGCCATTAAGTGTGCCGCGAAAATCTGAGCGGGGGAATCCATGGCAGCTATGACTTGTCCTTGTCCGAGGAGGGATCTTCGCCCTGCTCAGGATTCTTCGGCTCTTCCTCTTCTTGCTTTAGCTTCTCTGCTAAATCGCGGAGGAATTGTGGATCGTCATCAGGGGCAACCACCCTAGTTCGTCTGAAGCTCTGCCCCGGCGGCGTGTTTGGTCGTCCCAGAACTAGATAAAGTAAGCCACCAATAATTGGTACGAATAGGCAAAGCAAAATCCATAGCCATTTAGGCAAGTTTCGAACCTCATTCTTCGATGCACTTGCCGCGAAAACGGTTACAAACACCGTGAATAGCAGCCAGGCGCCAAAGAGGAAAAGCAGTGCTCTAGTCATGCATTAACTCTAAGCGAGAGACAAACTTAGACTGTAACCGTGAAGAATCCTTGGATAACTTTCTCGCTGAGCCGAATCGGGGTATTCGCTCTATTTCTAGCCATTTTGATGTTGTTCGGTTTTGACGCCATTTTCTCAACAATTATTGCTGGGGTGCTGGCGCTGGCAGTTTCCCTGGTTTTCTTTCAGAAACAGCGGAACGCGCTGAGCAAAGAGATCTACCGGAGAATGAATAAATCAGAAGCCGACGATGACATCGAGAACCAACTCTTGGATTCAAAAGAAGACGGTAAAGAGCCCAAGGGCAAGAAGTAGCGCGTAAGCCAAAGCCGCCAAACTGGTTAGCTTCAGAACCAAGATCAGTTCTTTGGCACTTTTAGCCGTCAAAACTATTAAGGTAATTGGCGCCAGAATCAACACCACCAGGTAGCCAAGTACGGTCGCTGGATAGAGCAAAGTAAACGGCCAAAGTAAAACCATCGGCAACCAAATCATTGCAATAAAAATGTAGGTGGCTTTCCTTTTCCCAACTCTTACTGCAAGAGTTCGCTTCCCCGCCACTCGGTCGGTATCGATATCTCTAATGTTGTTCACCATCAAAACTGCCGATGCGAACAGGCCAGCAGCGATTCCCCCAAGAAGTGAATTTCCCTCGAAAGTTCTAATTTGAATAAAGGCAGTTCCGATTGTTGCAACCAAACCAAAAAAGACAAACACCGCAACTTCACCAAACCCCGCATAGCCGTAAGGGTTTTTCCCTCCGGTATAAAACCAAGCAGCGATTATGGCAGCCGCACCTAATCCCACCAACCACCAAAGTGAAGTCAGGAAAACAATCGCTAATCCAGCCAATGCCGCTAATGCAAAAAAACCAAACGCAGCATATTTCACCTGCACTGGCTTTACCGAATTTGAAGCGGTAAGTCTAAGCGGCCCAACCCTATTGTCATCAGTTCCACGAATTCCATCTGAATAGTCATTAGCAAAATTGACGGCAATTTGTAAAAAAAGTGCAACCGCTAGAGCAAGAAGTGAAAGTGTTAAATCAAACGCCTGCATGCCATCGGCAACTCCGGCTCCGATCGCAACCGGTGCAATTGCAAGTGGCAGGGTTCGAAGCCTTGCACCTTCCAACCAGATTGCGAGTTGGTTCCGCTTTAATTTCTTAGTCCTCATTTTGACTCCTCATAAAGAGTTTCTTTACCGATAACAAATCCTTCTTGCCAGTTGCAAGAATTGGAATTTGATCAACTCGAATTACGCGAATTGGTTTCCCGGCAGCTCCAATTTCGGTTGCAAGTTTTGCTGCGATGTCATCGGCTACTTCTGGAGAGCCGACATAGCAAATTCCAACTCGCTCTCCCCATTCTTGATTTTCAATCCCTACCGCTACTAAGTCCGCTACTCCGCTAACTTCCAGTGCCTTGTGTTCTAGTGCATCCAGGGAAACTTTCAATCCACCAGAAATCAGAACCCGATCTGCTCTGCCTAAAATTCTGAGCCTTCCCTCTTCTAGTTCCGCCAAATCATTGGTAACTAGCCACTCTCCCTGATCTTCGGCTAATGTCTTCCCTTGAATCATGAGCCTGCCATCGGTTGCGATTTTGAGGGCCACACCAGTAAGGGGAATCCCGTCATAGACACAGCCTCCTGCTGTCTCGGTCATGCCGTAGCTCTCTACAACTTTGATTCCCATATCGCGAGCGCGCTTTAGTAGTTGAGGCGAGGTTGCCTGCCCACCAACTAAAATCGCCCTAAATTCCCGAATTGAATTGAGCGCCGAGGCATCTTTCTCGACGTACTCCACTAATCGGTGCAGCTGGGTCGGAACCAAAGAAGTGTATTTGTATTCGTTAGTCAATAGCGAAGCGAATCGGAAGAAGGCCTCTGGGGTGAAGGGCAAGGTGCTGGGTTGAATTATGGGTTGAGTGTTGGCAATTAAGGATCGAATAAGAACTTGCGATCCAGCGATGAAGTTTATGGGAAGAGCTAGTAGCCACTGACCATCTGGCCCCAATCTTTCTGAAGCCATCTTGGCCGAGTGAATTAGTGCTTGCCGAGAAATTGCAATCCGCTTGGGTTTACCAGTTGAGCCTGAGCTCTCAACAATCAGCGCGATGTGATCATCGACTTCTTTCGGAAGCGGTTCAAGCTCAGGTTTCACATCACCAAGAATTGGTGGTGAAATGAACACTGCTTGCTTCGCCGATAAGGCATCTGCCAAAGCGATAGTTGCAGCCAAAACCTCATTAGCCGGAACTACTTTGAGCGGAATTGGCATGTTTCTAGAAATGCCAAGGGTAAGGTGACCAGTCTGGCTTGCGTTTTTCTAAGAACGCTTCTCGTCCCTCACGAGCTTCATCCGTTCCATATGCCAATCGAGTTGCTTCTCCGGCAAAAAGTTGTGCACCAACTAAACCGTCGTCGACTGCATTCATGGCATACTTCAGCATTCGAATGGCGGTGGGGGATTTTGAGAGAATTTCTCTTGCCCATTCGATTCCGGTTTTTTCTAAGTCGGAGTGAGAAACAACTGCATTTATCGCACCAATAGCTAGTGCCTTGTCGGCGTCATATTCCTGACCAAGAAAGAAAATTTCCCTAGCGAATTTTTGTCCGACCTGTCTTGCTAATAGACCACTTCCAAAACCAGCATCAAAGGATGCCACGTCGGCATCGGTTTGCTTAAATTTGGCGTGTTCCCTGCTTGCGATTGAAAGGTCACAAACCACATTGAGTGAATGCCCGCCACCGGCGGCCCAACCTGGGATGAGCGCGATGACAACTTTTGGCATGAATCTAATTAGACGTTGCACCTCAAGAATGTGAAGCCTTCCAGATCTGGCTTGATCTCCGTTTTCATAGAGATAACCGTCTTTCCCGCGAACCCGCTGGTCGCCGCCAGAGCTAAAGGCCCAGCCTCCATCTTTTGGCGATGGACCGTTTCCGGTTAGCAGGACAACTCCAATCTTGGAGTCAGTTCTGGCATGCTCCAGCGAAGCATAAAGTTCATCTACGGTTTGGGGCCGAAAAGCATTCCGAACCTCGGGTCGATTAAAGGCAATTCTCACAACCCCTAGCTCAATGTGGCGGTGATAGCTGATGTCGCTTTGTGCCTCAAAACCAGGAACCTCTTGCCAACTGGCGGCGTCAAAAAGCTCGGAAACCGAATTTGCCATGCTCATAGACTAACAATGTGACCGCAAGCCTTAGAGCACTGCTCTCCTCAGCCCAGGTAGTAAGGCTTCCACTCAAAACCGCATTCCGCTCAATCCAATCTCGTGAACTGCTGTTATTCGAAGGCCCAAACGGCTGGGGTGAGTGGGCTGCTTTTCCAGAATATCCAGACGAAGAAGCGGCGCTATGGCTAAAGGCAGCAATTGAATGGGCATATGAACCACTCCCGACTCCAAAGCGCACCAAGGTTGGCGTAAATGCCATTTTGCCCGCAGTACCAACTAACGAAGTGTCTTTGCTGCTTGCTGAGGCAGGCCAATTTAGCACGGTCAAAATTAAAGTTGCAGAACAGGGTCAAAATCTAGAAACGGACATTGCCAGAATCCTCGAAGTAAAAAATCTTTATCCAGAAGTAAAGATTCGGCTTGATGCTAATGGCGGATTCCAAATTTCTTCGGCAATTGAATTAATCACTCGCTTGCGTGATCAGGGAATTTTTCTAGAGTATTTTGAGCAGCCAGTTCGCTCAATAGCTGAACTTGCCGAACTCAAATTGGAAATTTCAAAGCACAACCTGCAAACCAAAATTGCCGCCGACGAATCTGTGAGAAAAGCTTCCGATCCGCTAGCTGTTTCAATCGCTGGCGCAGCAGATTTACTAATCCTAAAAAGCGCACCGCTTGGTGGGATCGCGAAAGCAATTGAAGTTGCCCGGGAATCGAAGCTGGAGGTTGTAGCTTCCAGTGCTATGCAATCGTCAATTAGCCTGGCCGCTGAATTATATTTTGCTTGTTCACTGCCCGAAATTAAGTATGACTGCGGACTTGGAACTACTTCTTTATTTGCTGGTGACTTAGTATCGGATTCCTTGATATCTGAAGGCGGCCAAATGGAACTTCAAAGGATGGAACCAGAGGCCAGTCTGTTACAAAAATATTCTGTTGATGAGGAAACCAGATCGCGCTGGTTAACGAGGTTGGAGAACTGCGGACGAATTCTTGGCCTAGAGCCCTGAGTAAACGTGAAGACCTTTAAAGAAGAGGTTCACAATGGTGAAGTTGAAAATCACCGCAGCGAAGCCAATAAGACCTAACCAAACTGCTCGCTTACCACTCCAACCCCGAGTCGCGTTGGCGTGCAAGTATCCGGCATAAATTGTCCAAATAATAAAAGTCCAAACCTCTTTGGTGTCCCAACCCCAATAGCGGTGCCAAGCACGTTCAGCCCAGATTGCTCCAGCGATCAAAGTGAAGCTCCAGAGAATAAAGCCGATGATGTTGAAGCGGTATGCCAACTGTTCGAGTTTTTCAGCGCTAGGGAATATAGACATTGCCCTTTGCAATCCCTTGCCCTTCGCACCCTTAAGCAGATAACCAACAGCGAGGGTTGCTGCCAACGAGAAGAATGCGGTTGCCAATATTGCGACCAAAACATGGATTACCAACCAGTAGTTCTGAAGTGCTGGCATTAGGGACTTGACTTCGACGTAAAACAAGGTTGTCGCGGTACCTAGCACCAGCAGCACAAATCCTTGGACGAATGTGGCTAGGTTTCTCACCTCT
>JBJTOG010000028.1:0-6698 GCA_046074425.1 Actinomycetota bacterium | reverse complement strand
CCTGCCACCATCTACCCCAATCTGGGCTATCTGGAGTTCCTTCGTAGATTACCTGCGAGACTCCATTGGCCAAAGGCCCATAAACCACATAGGAGTGACCGGTAATCCATCCCACGTCAGCTGTGCACCAGTAGATGTCGGTTTCTGGATGAACATCAAAAACATTTTTGTGGGTGAAGGCAGCTTGGGTCAGGTAGCCACCCGAGGTGTGCAAGATTCCCTTTGGCTTTCCGGTGGTGCCGGAGGTGTACAGAATAAAAAGTGGATGTTCGGCATCGAAGGCCTCAGCTTCGTGTTCCGAGGCTGCCTTGCCAACTAGATCCGACCACCAAATATCTCTACCTTCGCTCCAACCAACCTGGTTGCCGCCTCGCTTAACCACCAAGACGTGTTCAACCGATGGGCAGGAAGATTCCGATAGAGCTTCATCAACAGCTGGCTTTAGAGCCGAAACTTTACCTTTTCTATATCCACCATCGGCGGTTATGACTACCTTGGCTTTCGCATCGTTGATGCGGGAGCGAAGTGATTCGGCTGAGAAGCCTCCAAAGATTACGGAGTGGATAGCTCCAAGCCGAGCTGCGGCAAGCATTGCTATAACCGCCTCCGGAATCATTGGCATGTAAATCGCGATGCGATCCTCGGAGCCAACTCCCAATGCCTTGAGCGCATTAGCGGCCTTTTTAACCTCGGTTAGCAATTGGGCGTAGCTGTAGGTTGCGGTATCGCCATTTTCGCCCTCGAAATAAATGGCGATACGGTCGCCCTTACCCTCTAGAACGTGTCGGTCTAAAGCGTTGTAGCTGACATTTAGTTGGCCATCTTCAAACCATTTGGCAAAAGGAGGGTTTGACCAGTCCAAGGTTTTGGTGAAGGGTTTGTGCCAGTAGAGCTCTTTGGCTTGCTTTGCCCAAAAACCAAGTCGATCTGCCTTGGCCTCTTGGTAGAGGCTTTCTTTGGCGACTGCTTGGGCAGTAAATGCGGCACTGGGTGGAAACCTGCGGGTTTCAGAAAGCAGGTTTTCAATACCTTTTTCTTCAGACATCTTTGTCCCTTTCTTGGAGCTCTTTGGCAATAATGCCACAAAACACCCTTGCGAAATCCGCTCCTCGCACTACACTATATTCGGTCAGCACTAGATGTTGACCCGCGATAGTTAGATTCCCCCAATCGCTATCGCTAGGCGGCCGGTCTTCCCCCAAGACCGGCCGCCCCCTTTTTATCCACATCTTTTATTTGACTTCCATTTCATGTCCCCGATTGAGCGATTCTGATTCCGTGAATCAGCTCATGCCCCAAGCCCTTTTGGACCTAATAGACGATGAGCAGATAACTGACCTTTGTATTTCCGAAAGTAAAACCGAGGTTGATAGAGGAAAAGGCTTAGAAGTTATCGATCGAGTATTGGATAGCGAATCCGAAGTTGCTTGGCTTGCGAGGGAATTAATAGAACTCGGTGGGAGGAGGCTAGATCAAGCCAATCCCTTTGCCGATGTTTCGCTTCCAGGTGGATTGAGAATACATGCGGTACTTGCCTCAGCTTGTTCACCTCAAACTTTGCTATCTATTAGACTGCATAACCCGAACCCGCCGAGCCTTAAAGATTTACTGGCGCAAGAATTTCTCACCCCACCGCAAGAACATTTTCTTCGCGGTGTAATTTCACGAAGAGAATCGTTTTTGATTGCTGGAAGTACCGGTAGCGGCAAGACAACTCTGCTGCGAGGCCTGCTCGCTGAATTGAACGAGAGAATAATTGCAATCGAAGACACTTCTGAACTGGCAAGTGAGAAAGTGATTTCGCTTCAAAGTCGAAGCGCAAATATAGAAAGACAGGGGGAGATTGATTTAGCCGAACTAGTTCGGCAATCCCTTCGAATGCGACCGGATCGAATAGTGGTTGGTGAAGTACGCGGAAGAGAACTCACCGTAATGCTTCAGGCGCTCAATACCGGTCACTGTGGAGCAACAACAATTCACGCCAATTCCCTAAGTAGCGTTCCCGAGCGATTGATGGCCATCGCCTCCGCAGAGCTGACCGACACTCAGCTCGCTCGATTGACTGTCGCAGCCTTTGACTGGGTCTTCACTCTCGAGGTACAAGCTGGCACCCGGATGCTTAATGAAATCGGGAAATTTCAGTTGGTTGAAAATCAACTTAGAGTTCAAAAAGTCTTGGTTGGCTAAGTTGAGTGCTCAATTGGCGGTGTTGGAACTGGCAGCTTTGCTAAGAAGTGGTGCAAGAGCAAGGGATGCCAGCAAGAACTTTCGAATCGAAGCACTTGGAAAATTTGAACGGAAGCAATATCGATATATTTGGGATGTTGCCCAGCTTTCTGGTGGGCAATTGGCCCTAGCGCTGGATCGACTGGCCGAGGTTTTTGAAAAACAGCAGCTGCAACTGGGGGAATTGCGACTAGCGTTTTCGCAACCTAAGGCAACAGCAAATCTGATTTTGATTCTGCCGCCGATCGCGATGCTGGCTTCGGAAATGATGGGCATCAGTTCGCTCAAGGTTGCCTTAGCCACGACTCTTGGATCAGTTGCGATAGGGCTTGGGCTTTTACTTTTGATTTTGGCGCGAATTCTTTCGCTGAGGATGCTTAACCGAGCTCGCCCCAAAGAGGAGGACCCAGGGGGTTTCCTTGATGCAATTGTGGTTGGACTTAGTGCTGGCTTATCCGCAAAGGCAGCAACTAACCTCGCTCGGGATAAGCACGAAGAGCATTTTGGTGAGAGTCCCTCCACTGAGCAACTGCAGGCAATCCAAGCCTCAATCGCCATTTCCGAGAAATCCGGTATCGCGCTAGGTGGCATCCTGCTGGCCCGGGCTGATGCTTTTCGACAAGCGATGTGGCAGCGAAGTAGAAATCGGGTTTCCAAGTTGTCGGTTTCCCTGATGATTCCACTTGGCACCACAGCCCTTCCCGCCTTTGTCCTCCTGGCGGTGGTGCCAATTGGTTTAGGTATGTTTTCCGGGCTGCAATGAAAGGAGCAGAAATGGTTAATTGGAAATCGGATGAGGGAGCCGCAACTGCGGAGTATGCCATAGCAACAATGGCGGCGGTCGGGTTCGCAGGTCTATTGGTGGTCATCATGAGAAGTGATGAGGTGCGAGATATTCTTTTTGATTTGGTGCGCTCGGCACTGACCTTCAGTGCCGAATAGCAAAGATCGCGGAGCGGTAACTGCCGAGCTGGTCCTTGCCCTTCCAACTATCGCCTTGGTTATGGTTATCGCTATTGCCACTATGGGTGTCCAGATCGATCGATTAAAAATGGTTTCAACGGCCTCCCAGCTAGTGCGCGCTATTTCCAGAGAGGAACCCCAGTCGCTAGTGGATGAGCTGGTTGCAACTTTGGATTCTCAAGTCTCATTCGAACTTACCGAATTCGATGCCACGGTTTGCGTTGAGTTGAGCCGAGAATATTCAATTCCTGGACTTGAGGTGGAGCCGCTAAAGCTAAGTGAAAAGCAATGTGCTGGAGCATTAAAAAGGTGAAAAGTGAGGCAGGAGCTGGAACAGTTTTGGCTCTGGCAGTGATCTTTGTAGTTATTTCATCGTTGATAGGTGGAGCGGTTATTGCCCAGCAAAGCTACCTTCAGCGCTCCCTAGAGGCCACAACCGAAACCATGGCTCTGGCGGCAGCCGATGCACTTTTAGGTGTATCCACAGGTTTCCCGTGTATTGTGGCAAAAGATATTGCGGCAATGAGCCAGGTCAATCTGGAGCGATGTCGTATTGTCGGTTTCGAGGTCTTTATCGAAACAGCTTCGGAATCGTTTGGTTTCACCAGGCGAGCCAAAGCTCGAGCGGGACCTGGATAGAAATAGAGGAGAGATATGCCAACCGGAAACAAGTTGGTGATTGTTGAGTCGCCGGCCAAGGCTAAGACAATTGCCAAGTACTTGGGCGATGACTACACCGTCATGGCCTCGATTGGTCATATCCGAGACCTAATTGACCCAAAGAATCTCCCTCAGGAAGAAAAGAAGAAAAAGGGTTCGTTGGCTAAGTTCTCTATCGACATTGAAAACGACTTTGAGCCTTACTACGCCATTTCGGCAGGTAAGGGAAAAACCGTAACTGAGCTCAAGCAGGCTCTTGCTAAGGCAGATGAGCTTTACCTCGCAACCGATGAAGATCGCGAAGGTGAGGCAATTGCCTGGCACCTGCTTCAGGTGCTGGAGCCTAAAGTCCCGGTCAAGCGAATGGTGTTTCACGAAATCACCAAAGATGCCATTCAATCCGCCCTTGAGCACACCCGCGAAGTTGACCAGAATCTGGTCCAGGCCCAGGAAACCAGGAGAGTAGTTGATCGACTTTACGGCTACGAAGTTTCTCCGGTCTTATGGAGGAAAATCAACCGTGGGCTAAGTGCTGGAAGAGTTCAATCCCCGGCCATGCGACTGGTAGTTGAGCGCGAGCGCGAGCGGATGGCCTTTATCTCTGCTAGCTATCACGATGTCAAGGCTCTGCTCACAACTGACAACCCCAAGGACACCGATTTTGAAGCCAAGCTGCTCTCTATTGATGGCAAGAGAATCGCCTCCGGAGATTCCTTCAACGATCTAGGGGAAATAAAGTCTGGGGTTTTGCTACTCGATGCCAATGCCGCCGAGGCGCTCGCCGATTCCATGCGGTCAAAAAACGTAGAAGTGAAAGTCGAGTCGGTCGAATCCAAGCCTTCCTCACGTCGGCCAGCTGCGCCCTTCACAACTTCCACCTTGCAGCAGGAAGCTTCTAGAAAGCTAAGAATGTCTGCCAAGCAGACTATGGACACAGCCCAGTCTCTCTATCAAGAGGGTTACATTACTTATATGCGTACCGACTCTCCGGTGCTCTCGACTCAAGCCATCTCTGCTGCCAGATCCCTGGCTGTGGAAATGTTTGGTACCGATTCGGTTCCGGATGCCCCCAGGGTTTACACCGGCAAAAGTAAAAATGCTCAAGAGGCTCACGAGGCAATTCGCCCAGCCGGTGAAAGCTTCCTGCATCCAAGTGATCTGCCCATGAGCATGTCAACCAGGTCAAAAGATCTCTACGAACTCATTTGGAAGAGAACAATGGCTTCGCAAATGGCGGATGCCAAAGTCTCGACCACCACTGCCAAAATTTCGGTTGGGCCGCTTTCGGGAGGCAAGAAAGCCGAATTCACTGCAAGTGGAACGGTAGTTATTTTCAAAGGATTCCTCGCAGCTTACGAAGAAGGTCACGACCCCTCGCGCGAAGAGGAAGAAGAGGGCGAATCCAAATTGCCGGCTTTGGAGGTCGGACAAAAGCTCTCGGTTATTGAGGTAACCGCTAAGGATCACCAAACCCTTCCGCCACCTCGCTATACCGAAGCCAGCTTGGTAAAAGCCCTGGAAGAAGATGGCATCGGTCGCCCTTCAACCTATGCTTCGATTTTGTCGACCATTATCAATAAAGGTTATGTAGTCAAACGCGGCCAAGCCCTAGTTCCACAGTGGATTGCATTCACCATCACCCGCTTCTTGGAGGAAAACTTTGAAAAGCTGGTGGACTACGCCTTCACAGCACAGATGGAAGAAAACCTCGACCAAATTGCCTCGGGCGAATTAGATAGAAGCTCTTGGCTAAAGAAGTTTTACTTTGGCGATGGCGAAGAGAGCGGTTTGCACGACACCGTCCAACAAGTTGGCGATAGTGACCCTAGAGCCGTGAACTCTATCGAGCTTGCCAAGAACATAACTTTGCGCACCGGAAAATTTGGACCCTATATCGAAACCATGGTTGAACCCGGTAGCGAGGGAGCTGATGAGAACGGACGACGCATCGTCAACATCCCTGAGGGCCTGGCTCCAGATGAGCTAACCCCAGAAAAGGCGCAGGAGCTCATCGACGCTCCAATCATCACCGACAGAATTTTGGGACAAGAACCAGAAACCGGCCACGACATTATTTTCAAAGACGGTAGGTTCGGGCCATACGTATTGTTGGATGATCCGGATGCCCCCAAGCCAAAAACCGCTTCGCTATTCAAATCTATGTCTCCCGAAACTTTTACTTTCGAGCAGGCGGTAGCTCTTCTTTCGCTTCCTCGGACAATAGGAATAGACCCAGAAACCGAGCACCCAATCACCGCCCAGAATGGCAAGTTCGGCCCTTACCTTAAAAAGGGAACCGACTCTCGCTCCCTGCAAACCGAGGATCAGATTTTTTCACTGACCTTGGAAGAGGCGCTGGAGATTTACAAGCAGCCTAAATATGCTGGTCGCCGCACCGCCGCAACTCCACTTCGCGAGTTTGGCGAAGATCCGGCCAGCGGTCTGGCAGTAGTTGCCAAAACCGGTCAATTCGGTGATTACGTGACCGATGGGGTTATCAACGCCACTATTCCAAAAGAGGAAAAGCTAGATGAACTTAGCCCAGATCAAGCCTTTGAGCTGCTTGCCATAAGGCGTGAGAAACTAGGACTTGAGCCTGGAGAGGCTCCAGCCAAGACCGGGCGAAGCACCAAGAAGGTGGCCCCCAAGCGCACGGTGAAGGCTGGGTCAAAAAGAAAGAAGAGCTAGTTGGCTGATAGACGCGGACTGTTCATATCCTTTGAGGGAATTGACGGAGTTGGAAAGTCTACTCAGGCTGACCTCATGGAGGAATTTCTCAAAGAGCAAAATCTTCAAGTTCTTAGGACTTTTGAACCTGGGGGTACCGAACTTGGCCAAGAAATTCGTCA
>JBJTOG010000027.1:0-17250 GCA_046074425.1 Actinomycetota bacterium | reverse complement strand
AAGAGAATTATTGGATTCATTAGAAATCCTCCTTTGCCAATCGCAGCAAAGATTGTATATCGATTGTTATTTGAGGCGGCTGTTGTTTCGCTTCGGAAAGAGTTTGCAGAACTACTTGAATTACGTCAGAAACCAAAATGGCTAATTAAACCGGTCACGAAAATTACCTTAGGCCTAATGCGAATTGCTATAGGTCCAGAAAGCCCGATAGAGGAAGCAGCAATAGCAAGATTAAATCGAATTGGAGTTCTAAAAAGCGCCGTATAGCCTCAAGTTTTTGACCCCGGAGTATAGTTATTCTTTGAAATGTCTAAACTTCCTAGGCTAAGTGCCACACAACTTGTCGCGGCAGCCTTCACCGCACTAATACTTTTCGGAACCGCACTTCTAATGCTTCCTATTTCTTCGAAAAGTGGACAAGTCACAAATTTCTTTGATGCATTATTTACCTCAACTTCAGCTGTCACGGTTACAGGGCTATCAACCCTAAATACGGAAACTTATTGGTCGACAACCGGACATGTCTTTATTGCGCTTCTGATTCAAATTGGTGGATTTGGAATTATTGGTTTTGCCACTTTGCTCGGGTATTTAATTGAAGGCCGCATATCATTACAAAGCCGGATTTCTGCGACAAGTGAATCATCAGCAACTAAGCAACCAGATATAAAGGTGCTACTTAGGAACATCGCCAAGCTGATGCTGTTTTTCGAAGGAATACTATTTATCTTCCTTGCGACGCGGTTTTATTTTGGAGATTACCGCGACTCGATCGGGGACGCTTTAGCCCACGGCGCATTTCATGCGATTTCGGTTTTTAATCAGGCTGGCTTTGCCCTTTATACCGATAGCTTGATGGGCTTCGCACGCGACGGTTGGATCATCGTGCCAATCTTTGTAATTTCATTTATGGCAAGTTTCGGTTTTCCAGTTCTCGCGGAAATCAGAGATCGATTGAAACTTAAAATCTTCTCGCTTTTGAATCGCGCGGCCGACTACACAATGCCCGCTCAGTGGTCGCTTAATTCCAGAATTGTTCTTTGGGCAAGTTTCATTCTCTTAGTTTTTGGAGCTCTGGGAATTGGAATCTTGGAGTGGAACAATCCGAAGACTTTAGGTCCGATTGACCCTCTGGATAAGATCTTTGATTCTTTCTTGACTTCTTCAATGCCTCGGTCCACTGGTTTGAACGTGATGGACACTGGTTCTATGAATCCAACCAGTTGGCTGGTACTAGATATTTTGATGTTCATTGGTGGAGCAAGTGCTTCAACTGCCGGTGGTGTCAAAATTGGAACCGCAGTTGTGCTTTTCTACATCGTTTACACCGAAATTAGAGGCGAAGCCGCAGTCAATGTTGGCAATCGTCGCCTCCCGAGATCCATGCAGCGCCAGGCGCTGACCATAGTCACTCTTTATGCCGCAGTAATAATCGGGGCGGTGATTCTGCTTCGGCTAGCTACCAATTTCACTTTGGATGAGCTTATTTTTGAGGTGATTTCAGCAGCCGGTACAGTTGGTCTTTCCACTGGCATAACTTCATCACTGCCCGAATTTGCAAAGTTCCTGCTTTCGTTACTGATGCTATTTGGAAGACTAGGTCCGATTTTGGTGGCAACGTCGTTGGCGCTTAGAAAGACCAAGCGACACTTCGAATACCCAAAGGAAAGACCTCTAATTGGCTAGATTAGCCAGCAGGCGGAATTTGAAAACCGAAGTGATTATTGTTAGAAGTGCTTCATTTGCCCTTTTGCATCGGAAGCAACGATTGGAGAAAAAAATTGGCTAGTCGCCTTAAATTGCGAAGCGGAAAGAAACATCATGCTTCGACCATCGCTGTTATTGGCCTTGGTAGATTCGGTACCGCGCTGGCACTCGAACTGGTGAAAACCGGACGAGAGGTTCTAGGAGTCGATGGCGATGAGCGGCTAGTTCAAAATATGTCTGACAAACTAACTCACGTCGTTCAGGCTGATTCGACCGATGAGGCGGCACTGCGCGAACTAGGTATTCAGGACTTCGACTCGGCTGTGGTAGCGATTGGTAGCGATCTTGAGGCCAGCATCCTCACGGCCTCACTTCTACTGCAGCTCGGAGTTCCCGAAGTATGGGCCAAAGCAACCAGCGTTTCGCACGGTCGAATACTTGAACAACTCGGAGTTCACCATGTGATTTTCCCAGAGATGGATATGGGGCGAAGAGTTGCACACATGGTTAGCGGTGAGTCGCTAGATTATGTGCAGCTTGATGACGATTTCGTTATGGCGAAGGCTGAAGCCCCAGAAGCTTTCAACGGTAAGACCCTGTCAGAGATGAAGTTCCGGTCAAATCATGGAGTAACAGTGGTGGCTACATCGAAATCTGGCCAGCACTACAATCCTGCTTTCCCGGAAACCGTTCTGAATACCGGTGACGTCATGATTGTGGCGGGAAGAACCGAAAAGGTCGAAGACTTCTGCCGAATGGGCTGGTAGCTAAACCCTATTTCTGGTTGGAACCAGCGCCCAGAGTATTGCGGCGATGTCGATAAATTCCTGAGCCACTGCACTTCCGGTGGCATTCAGAAGACCCAGACTCGCGGCAACCATTGCAACCATTGCCAGGGTCATTCCACCTCCAGCAGCTTGCTTCGCTCTTGACCTGGCCCCTTTGGCTATGTCTATTGCAATCGCTAATTGCTTTATGGAGTCTTCGACGATTACCACATCTGCTGCTTCACTTGCTGCGGTAGTGCCGTGGGCTCCCATGGCAACTCCGGCAGAGGCTTTAGTGAGAGCGGGAGCATCGTTAATTCCATCTCCAGCGAAGACTACTGTTCCGGGAGAGAGCTCCAACTGCTCAGAAACAATTCGTAGCTTATCTTCCGGCTTACAGGAGAAATAAACTTCATCGACTCCGACCGCTTCACCAACTGCTCGGGAAGTCTCTTCCCGATCTCCGCTAACAAGCAGCACACGGCTAACGCCAAGGCCACGAAGGGAAGCGATAGTGCCTTTAGCGTCAGCGCGAATAGGATCATCTAATCCCAAAATCGCCGCCACTTGATTATCAATAGTTACCGATACTAATAGCGCATGAGATAGCGGTGCCCAATTGGGAAGTGGCAAATTGGGTTGGCCAATTTGAAGCCTGGAGCCGGAAACCACACCGGAAATTCCTTCTCCAGGTATTTCAGTTACTTCGGTGGCTTCAAAAAGTGGCAGTCCGATTTCCCTAGCCTTGGCAACTAAGGCCTTCGCTACCACGTGGGGGCTATGTTGCTCTAGCGATGCAACGAGTGAGAGCACAGAGTTTATGTCCCACTCTGGCGCCACCACAACTTCTGTTACTGCAGGTCCACCATGGGTCAAAGTTCCGGTTTTGTCCACCATGACAGTTTTTGCTCGAGCCAATCTCTCAAGTGCTGCACCGCCTTTAATAATCGCTCCCTTGGCCGAGGCTCGTGACATTCCGGAAATTAGCGCAACTGGAACAGCCAAAATTAGTGGGCATGGTGTTGCTGCCACAATTACCGCTACCGCCCGGTCAACTTCACCAGTGAATAACCAAGTTAGCAATGCGAAAGCTATGGAAAAGGGAACAAAGAATACAGCCCACTTGTTTGCAATCCGAACTCCGCTCGCGCTATTAGCACTTGAGTTTTTGACGAGGCGAATCAGGTTCGCGTAAGTGCTTTGTTCAGCAATTCTCATCGCGCGAAGCACCACCGAGCCAGAAGCGTTGACCACTCCGGATTCCACTTCCGAACCTGTTTCCATAGAGTGTGGCAACGGCTCACCCGTTAGGGCCGACTCATCGAAGGTTCCAGGTGTTGTTAGTTCGCCATCAATTGGAACCACCTCGCCGGAGCGCACCAAGATTTTGTCGTTTACTCGAACTTCATCCACCGGTATTTCATCTACCGTGCCGTCTGGGAGTAATCTATTCGCGGTTCTTGGAGCTCGCTCAAGAAGTAACTCAAGCTTTTTTCGAGCCTGACCTTCTGCCCATTTTTCTAGAGCCCGACCTGTAGCTAGCATCACAGAAATTACACTGGCGGCTAGCCATTCATCAGTTAGACCTGTGGCCAAAATGGCAATTACTGCCAGCGAATCGCTACCAAACTCTTTTTCCTTGAGCGCCAGCCGAACCCAATTGATGGCTAGGGCTAAACCAATTGCTGCCCCAACCGCCCATGCCAGCCAGGCGTATTGGCTGCCAATCTGATCCAGCCATAATCCTCCAAACAAACTGATTATCGAAACAATCAGGAAGGAGTATTCCGATAGGCGGATGCGCGACATTTGTTTATTCTCCCACTTACTAGACTCCTATTTATGAGCGAAGTCTCGATAGCCTTCTTGGGAGCGGCCGGCACCGTAACTGGAAGCCGGTTTTTGCTGACCTGCGGAGAAACCAAGGTCATGGTTGACGCGGGGCTCTTTCAAGGAATCAAGGCCCTAAGAGAGAGAAACTGGGAGCCACTAGAAGTAGACGCTTCGAGCCTCTCGGCCGTTGTCATAACTCACGCCCACTTGGACCACTGCGGCTATATTCCGCGTCTTGTTAAAGATGGATTTAAGGGGAAGATCTACCTAACCGAATACACCGGCAAGCTTGCCGAGGTGATCTTGCTGGACTCGGCCAGAATTCAGGTGGAGGATGCCAAGTATGCCCAGAAAAAAGGTTTCTCAAAACACGAACCCCCACTCCCTCTTTATGACGAAGATGACGCCTCCAAAGCCATCACCAAGTTTCACTCAGTTAATTTCAGAGAACGAGTGGAGATAGCCCAAGAAACCAGCATCACTTTTCAACCGGCCGGGCATATCCTTGGGGCCGCGAGCGTGGAAATTGACTTTTTTGGAAAACGGTTCTTGTTCTCAGGAGATTTGGGAAGACCGGACCATCCACTTCTAGTTGCGCCAGATCCCATACCTGCAGGTCATTTTGATGCGATCATCACAGAGTCGACCTATGGCGACCGCGAGCATTTGGATGCTGAATCTAATCTTGCTCAAATAATTACATCCACAATTGCCCGAGGTGGATCAGTTCTAATCCCAGCATTTGCCGTTGATAGAACCGAAGTTTTACTGGTTGAGCTAAGAGAGCTAATCGAAGGAGGGGAAATACCTTCGGTACCGGTTTATGCTGACTCCCCAATGGCGCTTCGAGCTCTGGAGTATTACCGCGAGGCGATTAGGGGAAACTCTCCTGAAATTAGGCAAGAAGTCCTAGGTCAGAAACTGATTTCTGATCCTTTCGATGCCGGCAATTTAGTGGAGCTCAAAAGCGTCGAAGAATCCATGTCGATTAATAAACCAACCGAGCCCTGCATAATCATTTCGGCAAGCGGTATGGCGACCGGTGGCAGAGTTGTTCATCACCTTGCACACATGCTCGCTATTCCTTCACACACCATCGTCTTAGTTGGCTACCAGGCGATGGGAACTCGCGGACGTTTTCTGCTCGAAGGCGCCGAATACGTGAAGATGCACGGCAAAGAGATTCCTGTGAAAGCCCAGATTGAACAAATCAATTCTTTTTCAGTTCACGCAGATGCATCCGAGATTCTTGATTGGCTTGCTACCGCTACAGAACCACCTGCAAGGCTATTCATTGTTCACGGGGAAGAAGATTCTTCAGAGTCTCTGCGCCAACGAGCAAAGGCTCAACTGGGCTGGAACTGCCTGGTTCCCAAGGACAATCAAATATTCAACCTTGACTAAATAAGGCACGAATCCAATTTTTCGGCATAGCCTAGATAAATGCTCAAAAAAAGTTTGATTTTTTGTGTTGCGTTGGCTCTTACAGCCGCTTCTTTGCAGCCCGCAATTGCAACTCCAGGGGATGGCAGCGATTCTGCTAAACCCTGCCTGGCAACCAAAGCAATGAATCAAAAGGCATTGGGCAAGTTCTACGCCTACGTAATTAATGTCGATACCGGTGAAGTGCTAGTAGATGTTCGAGGAAAAGAAACCACCCCTTCGGCTTCGGTAATGAAGGTGCTAACCGCTAATGCAGCCCTTCAGAACATTCCAGAAAACTACCGCGCAACGACCGAACTACTCCAAGTCCCAAGTGAGCCGGGAACCCTGGTTCTCAAAGGCGGAGGGGATTTTACTCTTTCAAGGTTGGTTCCCGGAGAGTCCAGCGTCTATTCGAAGTCGCCTCGGTTGCGCTCTCTGATTAAGCAAGCAACAGCAGCCCTTTCTCAAGGCACCCCGATCACGAAAATCATTTTGGATTCAAACTTTTTTCAAGGACCAAGTTGGAATCCAGATTGGCCGCTGAGCTATAGAACTTTAGGTTATGTTTCGCTAATCACAGCAATTCAAACTGATGGCGATCGCGTGCAACCAAATCGATTGGTTCGTTCATACAATTTCCGGCGGACAAAGGATCCGATTATCACGGCGGGGAAGGCGCTAAGAGAACAACTCGGTGAGCTGGCTCAAGGAGCAGAACTGGTGGTCGGTGAAACACCTCAAGATGCTATTGTTATCGCACAAGTTCAATCCCAAGAAATGCGGGAGAAGTGGCTTCCTCACATGCTCACCTATTCCGACAACACGGCCGCTGAATTTATCGCCCTCCATGCTGCCAAAGCAGCTGGGTTGGAACCAAACCTCACTGGAAGTCAAACGATTCTTCGCCAATCGCTCAGGGCAATCGGTTTGCGACCCAAGGGTTTTGTTTTCCGAGATGCCTCTGGGTTATCTGACTCAAACCGAGTTCAACCAAAATTGCTAGCTGAATTCATGGTGAAAGTCGCTAAAGCTGAATATGGGCTTGAGAAATTGTTGGAATGGATGCCAGTAGCTGGTGAGTCCGGAACGCTACGTTATCGTTTCCAAGGCAGCTCTTCGGTGGCACGTTCTAAGGTAATTGCCAAAACCGGATACATTCCTGGACTCTACGGACTCAGCGGTATTGTCTTTGCCGAAGATGGCGCCAAGTTAGCTTTTGCAGTATTTGCTAGGGCAGATGCTGAAACCGGGGTAAGAGTGACCTATACCGCTCAAGGGGCTATTGACCGCGTTGTTACGCGGTTTTACCGCTGCGGAGCGTCATTGGGCCAGTAGTTTTCATGGCAGACTTAAGGCATGTCAGCAACGAGGCTAGAACATGATTTACTTGGCGATTACCAGGTTCCAATTGATGCCTACTGGGGCGTCCACACCGCAAGAGCGGTAGAAAATTTTCCCATTTCAGGTGTTCCTATCGGACACTACCGAAGTTTGGTTAGAGCCATTGCGATCGTCAAGCAGGCTGCGGCGGAAGCAAACTTCAAACTAGGGGAGCTGGATTCACAAACCAAAGAAGCGATAGTTTCAGCCGCCAAGGAAGTCGCTGATGGGCAGTTTGATAGCGAGTTCGTGGTGGATGCGATTCAGGGCGGTGCCGGTACCAGCACCAATATGAACGCCAACGAGGTGATCGCAAACCGAGCTATTGAACTACTAGGTGGCAAAAAGGGCGATTACAAGATAGTTCACCCCCTCAATGACGTGAACATGTCCCAATCCACCAATGATGTCTATCCAACCGCTTTGAAGTTGGCTCTCATTCTTGAGATTAATGAACTTTTAAAGGCAATGCATCACCTCGAAGATGCCTTCCAAATTAAGTCTGACGAATTCCGCGATGTCATAAAGATGGGAAGAACTCAACTTCAGGATGCAGTCCCAATGACACTCGGTCAGGAATTTGCAACCTTTTCTCGAATGACGATGGAGGATATTCAGCGACTCCGAGAAGTTCTCCCGTTGTTGAGAGAAATCAATCTTGGTGGAACTGCTATTGGGACTGGCCTAAATGCACCAGCTGGATATCCGCAAACTGCTACTTCAATTTTGTCTAAACTAACCGGAATCGATTTTGTGGTTGCGGAAGACATGGTTGAGGCCACTCAGGACGCCGGGGTATTCGTGATGGTTTCGGGAGTGCTGAAGCGAATTGCGGTCAAACTTTCAAAAACCGCAAATGACCTTCGATTGCTAAGTAGTGGTCCGCGTGCAGGTTTTGGTGAAATTAATCTCCCCTCTAGGCAGGCCGGATCTTCGATTATGCCTGGCAAAGTCAACCCCGTTATTCCAGAGGTTGTAAACCAAATCGCATTTGCGGTTGTGGGAAATGATATGACTGTCACGATGGCGGCGGAAGCGGGTCAGCTCCAGCTAAACGCCTTCGAGCCAATAATGTGTCGTGCTCTGATGATGAGCATCACCCAGCTTCGTCAGGGCTGCTACGTCTTGGCTGATTATTGCGTTTCGGGAATTACCGCTAACGTTGAAAAACTTCGCCTGAGCGTCGAGCAATCAATTGGGTTAGTTACCGCTATCTCGCCAATTCTTGGTTATGAAAATGCCACAACCGTGGCTCAAAAGGCTCTAGCTGATGGAACAAGTGTCAAAGAGGTAGTTCTCGAACTCGGACTTATGACCGAGAATCAATTTAATGAGCTTTTGGGAAATCTAGATCAGCTTGTAAGACCTAGGACTTCTTAGCTCGCCTTCTCATCATTAATCCAATCGGTGCAAATACGGCCCCTAAGACCACAAGAGCTAAACCAAAATAAAATCCGCTTAGAGAGTTCTCGGGTTCCGGATTGGGAGCGGGTGCAATAACTACTTCCTCCCCAGTATCGCTCGGCTCAGGAGTGGGCATTGCAAGCTTGAGAGTGAAAGTCGATTCGCCTTCTATTGGGTGACCGTCGGAGGAAACAACTTTCCAGCGAATTTCATAGTCACCGTTTTGGCTTAGCTCGAATGTTGATTTCAAAACCGCGCCTTCGATGCTGACATCATGTGAAGTCCAGTCCTCTTCACCCGTCAATCGAGTAGACACCTCGGCATTGGTTTCACCTTCGATTACCAGAAGTGGATTATTGAAACTGAGAATAAGCTCAACGGGATTCTCAGATATCACCGCTTCCGCAGGAGGGGAAATATCAACCAGTTGGTCGTGAGCCTGAGCGGGAGAACCAAGGGCAAGAAGTAGGGTCAGAGTGAGAATAATGCTGGATTTGAGTCGCATACTTTAAGTCTAGGCAAATCAGAGAGGTTGTTTCCGTAATGGTAGGTGTCCTTAGGTGGGGGTTTCTTGGCCCAGGAAGTATCAGTGAAGTCACCTTGGCTGATTTCAAATTGGCAGGTATCAGGGTAGATGCAGTTGCTTCCAGATCACTAGATCGTGCCGAGAATTACGCCAAAAAACACAATTTAGCTAAGGCGTATGGAAGTTATCAAGAGCTTGCAGATGACGATGAAATTGATGTCATTTACATTGCCACCACAAACAGCGCTCATTACGAGAACGCGATGCTTTGTCTTGAGGCGGGTAAGCACGTGCTTCTTGAAAAGCCCTTTACTCTAAATCAGAATCAGGCGAAGGAAATAGCAGCGCTAGCTAAATCAAAGGGTTGCTTCGTGATGGAAGCTATGTGGACAAGATTCCTACCAAATCACACTAGGCTCTTTGAAATTCTCGACGAGGGAACAATCGGTGAAGTGCTTTACCTAAGTGCTGATCACAATCAGCTGCTGCCGGTGGAAAAAGTTCCAAGACTTCATGATTCGGCTCTTGGCGGTGGCTCGCTTTTAGATCTAGGTATTTATCCAATCTCGTTTGCCCACCGAATTTTTGGTCGCCCGACTAGAATTTTGGCTTCTGCGGTTATGATGCCTGGGCAAATTGACGAATCAATGACAGCAATATTTGAATACTCTGGCCCTAAGCGGGCTATGTGGCAATCCAGCATCCGAAGCAACGGTTCGGTTTGGGCGTCTATCCAAGGCACTTTGGGTCGGATTGAACTAGAGAAATCTTTCTATCAAGTTTCTCCATTTTCGGTATTTGACTCCGAGGATCGTTTGATTGAGAGATTCGATACTAAAATTGAGGGTCGGGGCATGCACCTGCAAGCCTTGGAAGTTGAGAGATGCATTGAGGCAGGTCTTAGCGAATCCCCAATAATGAGTCTTGACGAGACCATAGAAATAATGGGCGTTATGGATGAAATTCGAGCTTTGACTGGCATCAAATATTCAGGAGAGTAGATTGAACGAACTGTTCAGCAAGTTCCCGTATCTTCGGCAAGTTTTAATTGGAACCGGCTCCGGACTATTGGTGCTAACGCTTATCATTGGCGGCTTTGGAATTTCCGGAGGCTCTGATCAGGCTTCTCCATCGGACACTCCAACTCCATCCACAACTCCCGACCCTTCACTCTCTCCATCTGCATCTCCAAGCTCCATGCGAACCTGTAGCGTTCAAAAAGAAGCCTCTAATCCTTCCCTTGGAACCTTGCAGGCAGTAGTCCTTAATGCCGAAACCGGAGAAGTACTTTATGACCGCGATGCCGCTAAACCAGCTGCAACAGCATCGGTTATGAAAACCTTGACCGCAGCTGCCGCACTGATGACTGTTGGACCAAACTACAGAGTCACCACCAAAGTTTTTGCTGATCCAACCACCAAAACAACAATTTCACTCGTGGGTGGCGGAGATGTCACTCTGTCCAAAACCAAAATTGGGAGCCAATCGGTTTACCGTGACGCTCCAAAGTTAGCCACCTTGGCTACCCAAGTAAGGAGCTGGGCAACCAAAAACGGAATCACCCAAATTGACCAAATAATTCTGGATTCCAGCTACTTTGCGGGTTCTGCATGGGAGTCCTCTTGGAAGAGGCGAGACCAAGCTGATGGTTGGATTTCCGAGGTTACCGCCTTGACCACCGACGGTGACCGAATAAAACCCAGTGTTTTCACCTCCGCCAGAACCGGCCAACCAGTTCTAAGTGCAGGAGAGGCTTTCCGAAAAGAACTCGGCGAGATTGCAATCAACGCAACATTGGTCGAAAGCAAGACTCCTTCCGAATTTGTTGAAATCGGATCAGTTCAATCTCAGCCGATGAGTAAGTGGATTACCCACCTGCTCCAGACCTCAGAGAATATTGAAACTGAAACACTTGGCAAAATAGTGTCCAAAGATTTAGGTTTTGATGGATCCTTTGATTCTTTAGACCCAGCAATTAAGAAGGCACTAGCTACCACTCCACTCGACTTCACATCAGTATCAATACGCGACGCTTCCGGGCTTTCTCAGTTGAACCTGGTGCCACCGATATTCTTGGCTGAACTTATGAGACTGGTGAACAGCGAGTTCGCTGACTTTGGTCAAATCAAACGCAGTCTTCCAATCGCCGGCGAGTCGGCAACTTTGGGAAGTCGGTTCAAAGGCGACATTGCTGATGCGGCTGGAAAGATTCTCGCTAAAAACGGTTACATCGTGGGAGTACACACGCTAAACGGCATAATCAACGCCAAAGATGGGACCACCCTCACCTTCACAATCTATGCTCTGGGAAATGTCGGCTCCGACGTTAGAACCGCAATTGACACCCTGGCAACTGCTTTCTATCGTTGCGGGGACAATCTATCTAACGAATAGGAGAGAGATTGAATCGAGCACTTTTAGTCATCGATGTCCAGAATGATTTCTGCGAAGGTGGAGCACTGGCCGTGGTTGGTGGCGCAAAGGTAGCTAGTCGTATAAGTGACTTTATCGATAGCCATAAGGGTCAGTACCAATTGATTGCAGCGTCAAGGGACTGGCATGACGCTGACAATAACAATTCTGGCCACTTTGCCGCTCCGGGCAAAGCGCCAAACTTCGAAACCAATTGGCCGGTTCACTGTGTTGCCGGTACTTCAGGAGCTAATTACCACCCAAACTTAAGCACCTCAAACATTGAAGTTGATATTTTCAAGGGCCAAGGTTCTCACGGCTATTCGATTTTTGAAGGTGTTGACACTAAGAATCAGAGTTTTCGTGAACTATTGAACCAGCGAAAAATCCAAGCGGTGGATGTTGTCGGAATCGCAACCGACCATTGCGTTAGGGCCTCCGCGCTGGATGCTAAAAAATCTGGACTTGAAGTTCGAGTTATCTCTTCGTTGACGGCAGGAGTTTCGCCAGCCAGTGTTGAAGCCGCTATCGATGAAATGATTGATGCTGGCATCGAAGTTGTTGCCAACCTTTAGATTTCTCTTTTAGCACCTTCGTCCGCTGAGACTGTAAAAATGGTTGGCTCCCGGTAGCCCAGTGCCTCAAATTCCGCCTTCACCGCCAAAGTAATCTCTCCAACTTTGCTCACCTCTGCCAATGCAATCGCAGCCCCGCCAAACCCACCGCCGGTCATTCGAGCCCCGATTGCGCCATGGGAGATGGCAGTTTCAACGGCTGTGTCGAGCTCATCGATAGAAATTTCAAAGTCATCACGCATCGACTCGTGGGAGGCGTAAAGCAACTTTCCAATATTCCTTGGTCCAGTTTCCATCAGAGTTTTCACGGTCTCTAAAACCCTCTGGTTCTCGGTGATAACGTGTCTAACTCGCCTGAAAACCACATCCTCTAAAATTTCTTGGGCCTTAGGCAAATCATCTATTGTGAGATCCCTTAGCGAGGAAACTCCCATTGCATTCGCACCAGTTTCGCAAGCCTCTCGCCTTGCGGCATAGCCGCCATCGACTAACCGGTGAGCCACCGAGGTGTCAATTACCAGAAGCTCCAGATTGTTCTCGCTAAATCGAAGAGGGATTTGATCAATATGAAGTGAGCGACAGTCCAGGAAAACTGCCTGGTCTAACTTGCCATTGAGCGAAGCAGTTTGGTCCATGATCCCAGTTGGAGCCCCAACAATTTCGTTTTCAGCTTTTTGGCCGGCTAGCGCAAGCGAACGAAGGTCGAGATTAGCCCGCCAGAGTTCATTTAGCCCTAACCCCACTGAACATTCGATTGCAGCCGAAGACGATAAACCAGCGCCAACTGGAACGTTCGAGTCGACAAATAAATCAAACCCTTTAGCTTCTTTGGTTCCAGAGTTCAACGCCCAAGCCACGCCAAGCGGATAAGCAGACCAGCCATGAACTGAACCCTTAGTGATTTGAGAAATTTCGATTTCGACTTTTTGATCCGAAAAGCTGGAGGCAACTCTGGCTATGCCGTCTTCGCGAAGACCAATAGCAGCATAGGTGCGGCGGTTTATGGCGAGAGGTAATACAAAACCCTCGTTGTAATCGGTGTGCTCACCTATTAGATTTACTCGCCCTGGAGCGGACCAAACGCCATCGCATGGCCTGCCATATCTTTGCTCGAATTCTTTGGCTACTTGATTGGCGAAGTGAGTCACCGAATAACTTCTCTCAGTTGAGACGCAATCACCGATGCCGGGATATCTGCAATAAATGCGCCCATGGCAGACTCCGACCCCGCTAGGTACTTAAGTCGATCGGCAGCTCTTCTTGGGGAGGTAACTTGGAGCTGTAATCGGATGTGCTCTCCACCAGTCACCTTAGGGGCTTGGTGCCAAGCAGCTATGTAAGGAGTCGGGGTTGGATAAAGGTTTTCAAAACCCCCAAGTATTTTGGAAAACAATTCGGCTAGCTCTTCTCGTTCCGAATCAGTCAGTTCTGCATGAGAGGCGATGTGCCGATGAGGTAGCAGGTGCAATTCAAGGGGCCATCTGGCCGCGAAAGGAACATAGGCGGTGAAGGAATCGGATTTTAGAACCACTCGATCCGAATCACTTTCAAACTCCAAAATCTCTTGGAATAAATTTTTTCCATAGCGGGCGATTGACTCTAAAACTTTTTGAGTTTTGGGAGTCACGTAAGGGTAGGAGTAGATTTGCCCGTGCGGGTGATGCAACGTAACACCAATTTCTTGACCTCGGTTTTCAAAAGGAAATACCTGCTTGACACCCGGCAAACCTTCGAGTTCGACAGTTCTATCTGCCAAAGCCTGCAAAACCGTTAACACTCTTTTAGCAGGCATAGTTCCAAGTGATCCGGTGTGCTGCTCGCTGAACACAACTACTTCACAGCGGCCAATCGAGGCTCTGGTAGACCCAAGAGGAAGCCGAACCGAATTATCTATTGCTTCAAAATCATTTACAGAAGTTGGCGATGCGAAGGAGGGATTCTTATTCTCAAAAACCGCAACGTCAAAGTTATCTGGAATCTCGCTCAGGTTTGTGTCAGTGGCTGGGCACAGTGGACACTCGTGGCTTGGCGGTAGGAAAGCTCTGGTGTGGCGGTGGGATGCTACTGAAACCCATTCGTTGGTTAGGGGATCATGCCTTAGCTCGGCCAGGGGAGGGCGATCTGCCTTTTCCCTGAGGTCAGCTTTACGAATTTCAGGGTGAGAGGAGTCCGCATCATCAAAATAGTGGATGTCGCGCCCATCAAAAAGCTTGGATGACACCTTGCGAAATGCGCTCATTGTGGCAAGTTTACTAAGAAACCTCTTAGCTAGCCTTGCTGGAAGGATCCAGAGGGCAAATCGCGCTCGTCTTCCAAGATTGCCTTTACTATTCGGGCTGCAACCCAGCTTGGTTCCATTCCGGTTGGAAAACTCGGGGCCACCCCGGCGATAGCTCTTGTGGCTAGCCCGGTTTCGGTGTGCGACGGGCGAGCATCTAACACTCTTATGCCATCTCGCCTTAGCTCTCTGGTGATTGCTTGGTCAAAGGCATAAAGCGCGGATTTTGCTGCGGAATATGCCGCGAGTGAGGCCATTGGCGACTCGGCAACAATTCCCGAAATGTTTACGATAAAAGGCTCCCGACCTGCTTTCGAGGATGAAGTCAGTGCTGGCAGTAATCCCATAATGAGCCGCATCGGACCAGTTGCGTCAATTGCAAACAATCGATCCAAAGTCTCCACTTTGAGATCTGAAACATTCCCAAAGGCTACAACTCCAGCAGCATTAACCAATCCGTCGATCTCCACCCCGCTATCTAGCAGGTAATCAACCAGAACTTGGATTGAATCATTTGAACTTAGATCGCAAACCATTCTTGGGTTAGCAATAGAGGGGATGCGCTCGGCAGAGTCGATGGAGGAGGAAGTTGCCATAACGGTGGCTCCAGCCGCCACAAGTTCCTTGGCAATCAGGGAGCCAAGTGCTCCAGAGCCACCAACAACCAGGATGTTTTTTCCGCTTAGATTAGCCATACCAAAGGCTAACCGATTTAGCTTTGGAGTAATTCCTGAGCTGTGACCAATAGGCTGGAAAACGTGCCAGTTTCCTTTCTTGACTCTCAATCCGGCTCTGCCCTTCGCTCCACTGAATTCGCTAGGCAGGTCCTGGCCGCGGCTGCCCGGGATTACCCAAAGCTGGCAGATGAGATTTTGGGGGCACCGGATTGGCGCCAATGGTACCTAAGACTTTACGCCCGACTCGCAATCGAAGAAGGTCGTGGTCAAAAGGAAAATCTTCAGATTGCTTCTTTAGGCTTGGCCGAATTTCACCGCCACCTCTTTGTTTCAGCTAGCCACAGTCTTGACGAGCACATGGCTAAAGGTTGGGAAGATTCCGATTCAAAAGTCCTCACAGTTTCAATCAAGGGATCCGCTCAAAGGCGAAGTTTTGCAATTCCAGGGCACAATGGCCCTCTGGCAAATTATGCACATGATATTTGTAAAAGCAATTTCGCTGAACCAGGACTCGTAAAAGCATTTGAGTTTTTGGATAAAAATCCAAATCTGGATATCTCCAAGGACTTACTCTTTGCCGTTGCCGGAGCAGCTGAGTTTGCGCCAACACTCGATTGGTTAGCATGGGGTGGCAAAGTTGCGGTGGTAGCTCGTGACAATCCGGAAACTTGGAAAGCCTTGATTGAATCTGCGAGAAAAACTGGTGGTGAGCTTATTATTCCCGTTCTTGCAAGCAGACTTAGTCATGATCCAAATACCCTTACTGACGAGCAGCTGTGTCAAATAGCCGGATTGGATATCACAAGAGATCACGCAGAAATTGCAAATTGGATGGCGAGCTTTGCCAAAGCTTCCAATGAACGAATCGTTTTAGGACTTTACGGCTATGCACCGGGTATTGATCACATCAGGGTTCAGGCGGTTCAGGAAACATTGGCTGATGTCGCGATGAATAAACTAACCCCAGAAAGTCTTGCTCTAAGTTGGTTAGCAACGCCAACCGATTCAGCTCCTGCTCCTGCATCAATTGGAAATGCCAGCTTAGAGATTTTCAAATCTCGAAAGTCACCGCGAATCATTCGGGATTCACTGCTTGGAGTATTTGGCGCTGCAAAAGCAGCCAACCCTAAGTTTTTTGAAGGTACCAACGGAGAAAAGCTAGTTCTAATAGATGCATCAGTGCAGCAGCAGGGTCCGAGCTATTCATTCTCTAAGCGAACCCAACGTTGGAGAGCCTACCTTGCAAACTCGCAAGGCTATAGAGTTTCCTACGCAATTGCTCCGCCCGCCCGCACTGATTCTGTTTTGCGACACAAAATACTTAGGGCAAGTTATCGAGGCGCACCGCTATTTGGGGTGAAGCCTTTTGATGTTGCCTCGGCGAAGGCGGCAGTAGCTTTGGTGCTGGTGCGGGACTTGCACGATCCAAAAAAGGAATTTTGCGCAGACACTACCTCCCTACACACCGACTCAGCAATTCACGGAGGACTGTGGCGGATGGCTTATAAGCCAAAAAGTGTTTGGATTGCGGCCACCATTTTGGGAATAGCGGATTACTTTAGGCGTGCTTACTAGCCCCAGATAAAACCAGCTCAATTGTGCTCGCTCCGCCAGGTGCAACCTTGATCGGAATTCCCCAATCCTGCTGGTGGATGTGACACTGAGCACCGTCTTCCTCAATATCACAGGAGGCACCTTTGGCTGCAACGTGCAGTACCCCTTCGGATACTCCTTCTGCGATAACTAATCTGCGCGACAATTCACTACTGTTACCAGCACCCTCACGCAACAATTCCTTCGGAGTTGAACTAACCACCAGAAAGGTTGAAGGACCGAAGCGTTGATCCAACTTTTGCCCAGGCGGTGGGCTGAAAACCACATCCAAATCGATTTCGCCACCGGCCACTTCAAGCGCTGGTCTTGTGGTGCGCATCGCAGCGCCCTCAACGAGAGCTTCGGATTCGATAGGGATTAATGTAATTCGGTTAGCTGCAGCTTCGACAATCGCCAACTTTGGTCCGCTAGTTGTTTCAACCAATTGGAGATCGCTAGGCTCCGAAAGCTCCCTGGCAATGGTAGTAAGAGAGTTAGTAGTGGGTGAGAATTTTCTAATTGCCCGGTTGTAGGTGTCCGCAATAAGCAGATTGCCATCGGGAGTTTCAATAATTCCAAGTGGATGCTGCATCAGGGCAGAATCGGCTGCGCCGTCAAGGTGCCCAAAGTCAAAAAGCCCCTTACCAATCAAGGATTGGATTTTGCCAGATTC
>JBJTOG010000026.1:0-3977 GCA_046074425.1 Actinomycetota bacterium | reverse complement strand
GCAAAGACCGTTCTTGGAGTCTTTCTAGCCTTTGGAGCACCGCCGTCGAACCCGGCCGCGATCACAGTAATTCTGACCTCATCACCCAAAGTGTCATCAATCGTAGTTCCGTAGATGATGTTGGCCTCTGGGCTAACCGCCTCCTGAACCAACCTGGCTGCTTCGTCAATTTCGTGCAAACCAAGATCCGATGCACCTTGCACCAAAAGTAGGACTCCGTGAGCTCCATCGATGCTGGCTTCCAATAGCGGAGAAGAAACTGCCATCTCGGCGGCGCGAACCGCGCGGTCCTCACCCTTTGCGGTTCCAATTCCCATCAATGCCGAACCGGCTCCCTGCATGACCGACTTCACATCGGCAAAGTCCAGGTTGATAAGTCCAGGTGTGGTAATCAAATCGGTAATGCCCTGAACACCAGCGCGCAGCACGTCATCGGCAGTGTTGAAGGCTTCCACAACCGAAACCGCTTTGTTGGCAATCTCAAGCAGTCGCTGGTTAGGAACAACAATTAAAGTGTCCACCTCGGCACGTAGCGCCTCAATGCCGCGCTCGGCCTGCTGCATTCTGCGCTTGCCCTCAAAACCAAATGGTTTGGTGACAACGCCGACAGTCAGAGCACCGACTCGCTTAGCAACACGAGCCACGATTGGCGCGGCACCGGTACCGGTTCCGCCTCCCTCACCAGCGGTAACAAAAACCATATCTGCACCGCGAACCGCAGCCTCAATTTCCTCTTCGTGATCTTCAGCGGCCCGTTTACCAACCTCAGGGTCGGCACCGGCTCCCAATCCGCGAGTTAGCTCACGGCCAATATCAAGTTTTACGTGGGCCTCGCTCATCAGCAGCGCTTGGGCATCGGTGTTGATTGCAACAAACTCGACTCCGCGCAGGCCAGATTCAATCATTCGGTTCAAGGCGTTAACACCGCCGCCACCAACTCCAACGACCTTGATAACGGCCAGGTAGTTCTGGTTCAGACCCATGATGCTCCTTCTTGAAGACACGATTCTGAGGTGAATCGCTACGGTTCAAGACCCTAAACCTCCAGTTGAGGCTTAAAGTCCCGAGTTTTTATTACTCCGCGCCAAAAAAATAGGTCGTAACCCCTGTTTTAGGGCGTAAGCGAGCTAGGCGTGTCTAAAAGTTGTCATAGCGCACCACAGGTGCATTTGGCGAGGAAACGTCGAAGGTTATCGAGGTGGCATTTTTGTTGTTTTTGATCAGGGCCTGGAGCACCTTGGATTTCAAAACCGAGTCTGAACTGTCCCCCCAGATAATCCTCTGATTTTTGGAATTACGAAGCACCATCTCCACGTCGTCCTTGGTCTTGGCTTCCAAATATTCGATCTCATCTAAAAGATTTGCCGGAAGCGCCAGCAACACGTCGATGGCATTTCGAAAACGCAAAGAGTTACGAGGCTCTTCAGTGATTTTGATTTCGGGGAGTATGTCCGCAGCCGTGGCCTTAGCAACTCGAACCCCGGCTGGATCGTAAAGCCAATCCTGGCCGGAGATGCGAACAATGCATATTGGCTCGCGCTCAACGATTCTGATTTGCAGGGTGTTTGGTGGAAGCGAAATTGCCGCGAAGGATTCAATCAGATCAAAATCTGCCAGGGCATCAGAAACCTCCTGTTCCGAAAGAAGCGGTAGCGGAACATCCAGAAAATCTTTCAGTGCATTAGAAACCAAGCTTGGATCCATTCGATTAGTTCCAGTGACCTGAATATCTTTGATTGCCAATATCGGAGAGAAGGTAGCAGTTAGCGAGATTCCAATCAAAATTACGAACCCTGCAATCACTGAAGTGGTTGCTAGTCGCCTAGCTCTCCTGGTGGCCAAGATTCGACCAGCCAAAGATTGTTCAACATCCCGCCGGGTAATCCTTTTTGGAGCGCGGGCCAATGTATTTAGCCGAGCTCGTTGCAACTTTTCGGCTGGAAGTTTCTTCGAGCTAGGTTGGTTCGATCCTGCTTTTTTTACAGTGGGTCTTTTCAAAATTATTTCCTCAGAGCATCTAGCAACTGTGGCACCATTCGATAGACATCTCCGCAGCCCATTGTCATTATGAAATCCCCAGCGGTGGCTAATTCGGCGGCAACCGCCGGTGCGTCGTCCCAATTTTGGACATAGTGAATTCGCTTCTTGTCGGCAAAGCGGTCAAGAATTAATTCACCAGTGACTCCTGGCTCTGGATCTTCACGTGCAGCATATATATCCAAAAGGACAATTTCATCGCTAGCCTCAAGAGCTTGAGCAAATTCTTTAGCGAATAATCTGGTTCGCGAATAAAGGTGGGGTTGAAACACCGTAATTAACTTGCCCGGTCCAACCACTGATCGAGCACCGGCGAGGGCGGCGCTTACCTCGGTTGGGTGGTGAGCGAAATCGTCATAGACTCTCACTCCCCTTACCTCTCCGTGCAATTCAAACCTTCGCTCGGTGCCGGAGAACTTTTCAACCGCCTTGGCGCTCTCCGCAAAATCAAAACCTAGCCCCACCAAGACCGCAACTGCCCCGGCTGCGTTTAGGGCGTTGTGTGCACCGGGAATCGAAAGAGTGACTTGGGTGCTCTGGTCCAAGTAGTGAAGATTAAAAGACACCTTGGCAGCAGTTTCTATTTCGCTCACACGAACAGTTGCCAAATCGGACTCGCCGAAGCTGATCATTCGCCGGCTGATTAATTTGGCGACCTCTTTTGCTCCAAAATCGTCAGAAGAAATAACTACGAATTCTTTGGATTTGTTGGCGAAATCCGCAAAGACTTTATGAAAGGCTTCGATTGAGCCATAGTGATCCAGGTGGTCGGGATCGACATTGGTGATCAGAGAAATTGCAGTGTCGTAGTGCAAAAAGGAACCATCGGATTCATCTGCCTCGATGACGAATAGTTCTCCCTGGCCGCTCTGGGCCGAGGCTCCAAATGAGTTGATGACTCCGCCGTTTACAAAACTTGGGTCCTGCCCCAATTCTTTCAGGGCGGTGATTACCATTCCGGTGGAGGTGGTTTTGCCGTGAGCTCCAGCTACTGCTATCAGGCGTTTCTGTGAAGCCAAATGCGCCAGCGCTTGGGAGCGATGTATTACCGGTATACCTCGGCTTTTTGCCAAAAGATACTCCGGGTTATTTGGCCACAGCGCACTGGTAACGACGACGGTATCTGGGTTTCCAAGGTTGGCTTCATTGTGACCGATGTGAATTTCTGCTCCAAGGGCCCGAAGCGCCTTCACATTGGATGTATCCCTTAGATCACTACCGGTCACTTTATGCCCCATACCGATTAGCAATCGAGCAATGCCACTCATGCCGGATCCACCGATGCCGATAAAGTGCACGGTTCCCAAATCGGCTGGAACCGGCTGAGAAAAATCTGGCTTAATCATCGTCTTGAGAGTACCTCGTGAATAAGTGCAACAAAACGCTCGGTGCCATCCAATACTCCCGCCTCGGCCGAAGCCTTGGACATCTGAGCAAGTCTTTTGGCATCGGAAAGTAGTGGAATCAGGCTGGAGCGGACATAGTCTTCGGTGAACTCTTCGTCTTTGATTACTAGCGCTCCCCCAGCCGCCACCACATCGGCAACATTGAAATTCTGCTCCCCATTGCCAACCGGGTAGGGAATATAGAGCGCCGGAATTCCCAGTGCGGATAGCTCAGAAACTGTCGCGGCACCGGCTCTGGAGACTGCGAAATCGCAAGCCGCAAAGGCCAATTCCATTTGGTCGCAGTATTTGATTCTGCGATATTCCGGATCGCTAAGTTCTTCAAGCGGGCTCTTGTCGCCAACGATGTGAAGAATCTGAATTCCAGCTGCTCGAAGTAGTGGTGCGGTGGAGTCAATCACCCGATTGATGCTTCGAGCCCCCAAAGATCCACCGGTAACTAAAAGCGTTAGGGAGTCCTTTCTAAGACCAAAGTGAGTCCTAGCCGCGGCAACATCTTTTTTCTTAGCGAGCTACACAACCTCATCGCGAAGT
>JBJTOG010000025.1:0-3615 GCA_046074425.1 Actinomycetota bacterium | reverse complement strand
GATGCTGCAAAAGAAGATGAACCGAGTCATCATTGGCCAATTTCATGCGGCTTGGAGCATTGGTGCCGCAAGCTCAGCGGCTGTATCCGGAGTGCTAGCGAGTTTTATTTCTTTAAAAGTCCACCTCTTCGTGATACCTATATTGGCTCTAATTGCGTTTGAGATTTTTGCTCGCCTGATGCTTACGCCTAAGGAAGATGGGCACCACGAAGAAAAAACAAGTTCATCGGGAACTTCATTTCTAAAGTCACCACCACAGTTATGGCTTCTAACTGTGGGACTCTTTGCTGGAGTTTTTCCTGAGTTGATGATGATGGATTGGTCAGCTGTTTTCAGTAAGCAAATTTTGATGCTTGGTGTCACCTTGGGAGCAGTTCCTTACACAGTTTTCACTGTCGCGATGATTGTCTCGCGTCTGTTGATTGGAAAAATGACCAAACATTTTCACATCAGCGAAATTTCGATGTGGGGCGGAATCTTTGGATCTATTGCGATGCTTCTGGGAGTTTTATTGGCACCGCCTCTGGTTGCAGAAAATCACATTCTGGGCTTGGTAGTGATTTCTATTTTTTGGGGAATTAGTGGACTGGGACTTGGTCCGATGGTCCCATCCTTCTTTAGTGCCGCAGGGCATGTAAAGGGTTTGTCAACCGCTCAGGCGCTATCTCGAATGTCACTCGTTAACTCTTTGGTAATTATGGGAGCCAAAATTGCCATGGGTGGATTGGCGGAAGGCGTTGGATTGGAAATAGCTTTCCTATTCCCAATCGTGATGATGTTTATCGCTGGTATTTTGGCCGGCCAGGTTGCTAAACGAGCCAAGGCTAAAGAGGCTGTTGAAAATGCTTTCCCACCAACCGGACCACTATCGGTAGTTGACGAACTGTAAATCTACTTCTAAATCTTTTGATTTCAGCAGAGCCTGCACTTCCTGAAGGTCATCGCGAGACTTGCTGGTAACTCTTAGCTCATCTCCTTGAATCTGACTCTTTATGCTCTTTGGTCCCTCATCACGAATAATCTTGGAAATCTTCTTGGCCTGCTCTTGGGCGATACCCTCTTTGATTTTGGCTTCAATTCGGTATTCCTTGCCAGATGCGAATGGCTCGCCGGCGTCCAGGCTCTTTAGTGAGATTCCACGTTTGATTAGTTTGGTTTGAAAGACATCCAGCACTGCTTTAACTCGATCTTCGCTATTTGCTTTCATCAAGATCTTTTCACCAGATTGCTCAATTGAAGCCCCAACCCCCTTGAAGTCATAGCGTTGCTCGACCTCCTTGGATGCCTGATTGAGGGCGTTTGCCACTTCTTGGCTGTCTACTTTGCTTACGATGTCGAATGAGGAATCTGCCATGGGGAAAGTTTACTAATTCAGCTAATCGGGATTTCTTAGGCGGGTATTTAGTGATACCAATTGTTGGTATTCTTTTAGAGCTAAAGACCTTGATTAGGTTCAAGCAATGGCTAGTTACCCAAGCGGCCAAAGGGATCTGACTGTAAATCAGCCGGCTCAGCCTTCGGGGGTTCGAATCCCTCACTAGCCACCATTAAGCCCGGGAATTCATTTCTCGGGCTTTTGGCTTTAACTCAGGCGATAATAGAGCGTCAGTGTCGATAGGGGAACAAATTGCAACCAGTAGTCAAGTTCATCACCGGTCGAAAGACCTCTTGGGTCACGATGCTCATCGGGCTTATCTTTGCCGGTCTAGCATTTGGCCCACTTAGCGCTGCGGAATCAGATTCCGCTCCAACCGATGGACTTCCAGCAAATAACGAGACTGTTTTAGTTCGGGAGGCACTAAAGGATTTGCCTGGTGCCGACGCTACGGCTGCCTTCGTCGTTTATTCATCGGACACCGAATTTACTGAGTCACAAAAGCTATGGATCACAGGTTCCTTTGATCCCATGACTCAATCCTTTTCTGGTGGTGCTACCGACAAGTTCTTGGATTACTCCTCGGCCGAGGTAATGGGAAATCCATTTATTCCACCTGCTTCAATTTCCGATGACGGAAAAGTTGCACTTATTACTATTCCTCTTGCTGAATTAGAGGAGGTCGCAGAGCGAGCAGATCGAATGGCAGAGCTTCGCTCATTGGCCAAAGAAGATATGCCATCTGGTCTTTCGGTTTATATAACTGGACCCGAAGGGTTCCAAGTCGACATCGCTGGTGTATTTGCCGGAGCGGACTTCACACTTTTACTTGCAACTGTAATCATCGTTGCATTCCTGTTGTTGGTCACCTATCGCTCACCGGTGCTTTGGTTGGTACCTCTTATTGTTGTAGGAGTTGCCGACGGTATGGCCGGGCAGCTTGCTCCCCAGCTCTCAGAGATATTCCTCGGCTATAAAGCCGACGGGTCCATCACCGGAATTCTTTCGGTTTTGGTTTTCGGTGCCGGAACTAACTACGCGCTGTTGCTTATTGCTCGCTATCGCGAGGAACTTCTTTTGTATCAAGACCGCCATGAGGCGATGGCAAAAGCCTTGCGCGGAGTAACTCCAGCTATTTTGGCTTCCGGTGGAACAGTCGCACTTGCTCTGCTGACTTTGGTATTTGCTGAACTTGGGGGTAACCGAGCGCTTGGTTTGGTTTGTGCCGCAGGAATTGTGATTGCAATGATTTCAGCCTTGGTTGTTTTGCCAGCGGCCCTGGTTGGCTTTGGACGTGGATTGTTCTGGCCTTTCGTTCCAAAATTTGGCGGGGAAAATAAATCCGAACGTGGACTTTGGGCCAAGCTTGGCCGTGGTGTTAGCAAGCGACCCGCTTTGGTGGCAGTGGCCGGATTCTTGATTCTTACTGTTCTAACTCTTGGTTCGGCAGGAGTGAAGGTTGGTCTTTCTTCAACCGAACAGTTCCGCGTTAAGCCAGAGGCAGTTACCGGTCAAGAAGTTTTGGCTCAGGCCTTCCCTGCCGGTGCAACTTCACCAGCGACGGTTATTGTCAATAAGGGTTACGAAGCCGAAGTTGCCAAAGTGGCCGAGGCAACCGAGGGGGTTGCTGAGGTTTCAGTCGGAGATTCAACTGCAGAGATAACTCGAATTGATGTTGTGTTGGATGCCGAGAGTCAGAGCGAGGAGGCATATGCAATCATCAAGCAATTGCGTGAGGAACTTCACGCTGTTGATGGCGCCGATGCATTAGTTGGCGGTTTAGATGCTCAGCGTTTAGACGTAAAGGAAACTTACGAGTCCGACCAACTCACAGTGATTCCGATGATTCTGATCTTGGTGTTCCTCGTTTTGATTCTGCTGCTTCGGTCGTTGGTAGCTCCAATTCTTTTGCTCTTGACTGTTGTGGCATCATTCTTTAGCGCAATCGGCGCCAGCTGGCTGCTATTTGAGAATGTCTTTGGTCTGCCAGCTTTGGATCTGAGCGTATTCCTATATAGCTTCCTCTTCTTGGTGGCACTTGGTGTTGATTACAACATCTTCTTGGTTACCAGAGCGAAAGAGGAGAGCGAAAAGCTCGGATTGAAAGAAGGCATGATCAAAGCTCTGGCATCAACCGGTGGCGTTATCACCAGTGCTGGTATTTTGCTAGCGGCCGTATTTGCCGTCCTTGGAGTGCTTCCCTTAATTGCGCTTTACCAGATTGGAATCATCGTAGGAAT
>JBJTOG010000024.1:0-12043 GCA_046074425.1 Actinomycetota bacterium | reverse complement strand
TGGGTATTGCGGTGACATTTGTGGACTGGGAGGACCTAGCTCGCTGGACTCACATCGATAAGGAATTGCAATTTGGGCAGCCTGAGCCGACCGAAACCTATTCCAGTTCCGAACACCTGTTTTCTGATTTGAATATTGCGCAGGGAACCAAGGGAAGAATCCGAGCTAGTCAAAAAGTCGATGATAAAAAACCAGCTACTCGATCCGGTTCCCAAAACTCAGGCAAGAAACCTCATCACAAAAAAGAATCAGAGCCACACCACGGCAGAGTCCCCCACGAGGGCAAGAGCGAACACAAAGTGCCGCCTAGAAACCGCACCCGCAATCGCACCCGCGGTGGCCAGAGCTAAAGCGAAGCTTTACATCCGCTGCCCAGCTCCACGATTCGCTGCAGCATTTCTAAACTGGTGGAATTCTCTCCCAAGCGATTGGGCTTACCGGTTTCGCCGTGATAGTCACTGGATCCGGTAATCACCAGATCGTGCTTTGAAGCCAATTCGCTTAGCCACTTTCGCGCTCGAATTGGAACATCGCGGTGATAAACCTCTACCCCTTGCAATCCGGCATCAATCATCGCCTCAAAATTATCAAGCGGTAGATCTTCCTCGTCGGCATCCTCGGCTACCCCTTTCAGGGGGTGGGCGATTACCGGGACACCGCCTGATAATCGAATCAGTTTGATCGCATCCAGGGTTGAAACGGTGGAGTGTGAAACATAGAAAGGTCCGTCGGTGGCTAAGTAGTAATCGAAAGCTTGGCTACGATTTTCCACCAATCCCATGGTTACCAAGGTGTCGGCTATGGCTGGGCGACCAATGGTCGCACCTTCCTCTAAGTGATCTAGCACCATCTCCCAGGAAATTGGAATTTCTTTGGCCAATCTTTCAACAATTGCCTTGCCTCTGGCTTCTCTGGTTGCCACGGTATCCCCCAGCACAACTTCCAAAGCGGAGTGGCTGGGATCTGGAAGGTATGCCAAGAGGTGAACGCTGATTCGAATCTTCTTTCCGAATCGCTCAATATCGGAAACCGAAGTGACCTCGATTCCTGGAACAAAACCAATGCCGAGCTCTATTGCCTTGGCTCTTCCCTCGTCCCAACCTTTGACTGTGTCGTGGTCGGTGAGCGCAATGATGTCAACGCCGGCTTTTTGGGCGTTTGTCATCACCTCGGCGGGAGTTTCCTTGCCATCCGAGCGAGTCGAGTGAGTGTGCAGATCGATAATCAATTGAATTCCTTAGTTGACTCTTAGAGTACTAAGAACTAATCGATGTTCATGCCGCGGTTGGCACGCAATCGCTTCGAGGTCGCGGTGAACAGCGTATCCACCAGCATTCCAAGGATAAGAATCACGATCATGGTCGCCAGCAATACCGGTGCTTGGGAGAACTGTCTGGCAAATTCCAGCTGAGCTCCCAAAGAAGGGCTCTCGGCGATAATAACCAGTAGCTCACCGGCCATCAGCGAACGCCAGGCGAAAGACCAACCTTGAGTCAGGCCCGAAATATAACTTGGCAAGGCCGAAGGAATGACGATTAATCGATAAAGCTGGAAACTGTTGGCACCGAGAACCTTACCCAGCCTGGTATAGCTAGGTGGAACGTGGTCGATACCCGAAATGATTCCATTGGCAATCGATGGGGCTGCCCCCAAAACAATCACGAACATAATCGCCTGCTCGGTGATTCCAAAAAACAGAATTGCCAGTGGGAACCAGGCGATCGATGGCATGGTTTGCAAACCGGTAATCAAAGAACCAATAGCAAGCCTCAGCGCCTTGATTCTAGAAACCAAGATTCCGACCAGGGTGCCGATCATTAGTGCAACCGCAAAGCCAACAACCGCTCTAGTAAGAGTGCGGGTCAATGCAGCCCAGAATTTCTCGGTCTGCATCATCTGACCAAGGGCATCGAAAGTTTGAAACGGGGAAGGCAAAACATAAATCGGGCGCCAGCCAGAAATTACCAGGGCTTCCCAAAGTCCAATCACGATTCCGATCGCTAAAGCTTTCGGCCAAAACCATTTCCAAATCTGAAGAGGCTTGTCCATCAGGAATCAGCCCCGATCAATCCGCCACCGGATTGGGCAGCCCGCAATTCCTTGGTCAGCCTGGCGGCTCGGGTCGCAATCTCTGGAGAGTCCATGGTTCTGGGGTGAGGAAGATCAACAATTTCCTGATAAACAATTCTTCCCGGGTGAGATCCCATCAGCACCACGCGATCTCCAAGTCGAACCGCTTCGCGCATGTTGTGAGTTACAAAGACAACCGTCAGACCTTGATTCTTGGTTAGCGACTCAATTTCATCGTGAAGCAAATCCCGCGTCATGGCATCTAGTGCACCAAGTGGTTCATCCATCAAAACTATCGAGGCATCCTGCGCCAGGCAGCGGGCAAGTGAAATGCGCTGCTTCATTCCACCCGATAGTTCGTGGGGGCGTTTGTGAATGGCGTCGCCAAGTCTTACCAGATCAAGTAGCTCTTTAGCTCGCTCGGTCCTTCTTGGTTCTTTGACGCCCTGAAGCCTAAGAGCTAGTTTGATGTTTTGAATTGCCGTGAGCCAAGGTAGCAAGGTGGCATCTTGAAACATCAATGCCACCTTGCCGGAAACCTTGAGCTCTCCCGAAGAAGGCTTGTCTAAACCAGCGATTATGTTCAGGAGTGTAGATTTTCCGCAACCGGAAGCTCCAACCACGGTAAGAAATTCACCCTGGCTAACCTCCAGATCCAAATTAGAGATAACCTGCTGCTCACCTTTACGTCCAAAGGATTTGCTTAGGGACTTAATCTGGATGGCTGGTTGCACTACTTCACTTCGGCTTTGCCGAGCTCCTTCAAAATCGAATTCAAGATGGACAGGTCGTAGAGCTTTCCAGGAAGTCCACCCGCGGCCTCAATTTGTGCACTATCGAGCAGTCCAACTGAAATTGCATCTTCTGCCGACTTTACCAGCGATGTCGAAATTGGGTCGTAAGTGAAGGTCAAGTCGTTCCAAGCGGCATCAAGAATCTCTGGCTTTGGGCTAGAGCCAGTGATAGCCGATAGTGCCAAGGCAAAGGACTGCTTAGCGGCTACTGGATCGTTGGCAATCGAATCTAGCGATGCCAAGTGTCCTCGAAGCAAAGCGGCAACGGCTTCTGGATAGTCACGAATGAAGTCAGTTCGGCAAATGATGTGAGCTGTGACAAATTCACCATTTGGCCAAAGCTCTTTTTCATTCAGAAGTATTTTTGCCCCAGCCGCTACGTATTCCTGAACCCAAGGCTCTGGAACCCAAGCACCATCAATTGCACCCGAAATAAAAGCTGCCAATCCTTCGGCATTGGATTGCGGGAGAATGGAGACATCACCGCCACCTTCTGAGGTGGTCTCGAAACCCTGTTCCTTCAACCAAGCTCGGAGTGCAACGTCCTGGGTATTTCCAAGTTGGGGAGTCGCTAAGGTTTTGCCTGATAGGTCGGCTGCAGAATTAACCTCGGGCTTAACAACAAGTGCCGCTCCAGCTGACGAAGCCCCAGCGACCACCCGAACAGCAGCACCTTGCGATTGGGCGTAGGCGTTGATGGCTGGATTCGGGCCAATGTATGTGCAGTCCAAAGATCCGCCGAATAGCGCTGAGACAGCATCTGGACCGGCGTTAAAGATAGTTGGTGTCACCGTGATTGCAAGTTCCTTGAAAGCGGTCTTGAAATGACCCTGCTGAATTCCCACTAAAGCTGCGGCGTGAGTGAGGTTTGGAAAGTATCCCAATCTGATTGTGGTGATTGGCTTTATTTCGGTTGGTGCGCTCTCGTCTGTGTCAGGGGTACCACTGGCGCAACCTGTTAGGGCCAGCGAACCAATCAGAACAGTTGCCAGTGCCGCAAGAATCCTTGGGTTTTTCATTTCAATCTCTTTCTCTATAATCTTGATAGATTTAGTATAGATTAGCCGAGAATTACAAATAAGGTCAAGGTAATCGCTATCGGCGTGTCCAGGCCTCCGGGTTTGCAAGTTGCTTTTTTAGCTCTGGACTGAGCTTGCCAGCCACCAAATCGGACAAATAAGAAGTCTCCAAAACCGAGCGAAGCGCCGCCCTCACTCCGATCCAGACTTCTTTTAGGTGCTCGGCCGAGCCGGTATAACCAATCGCTTCGGGTTTCTCTCCTCGAACATCAGCCAGCGGTCCATCCAGTGCCCTGATCACATCGGCCACCGAAATTTCCTTCGGGTTTTTAGCCAAGCGGTAGCCGCCAACTGGACCCCGAACGGTTGAGATGTAACCGGCCAACCTGAGATCTCTCAAAATCCCTTCCAAAAACTTCACCGGGATGGATTGAGAATTGCTAAGCGCCTCGGCGGTAAGCCGAGATCCTGGGTTTTCGATTTCAACCCTGGCCAGCTCCAGCATCGCGCGCATTCCATAATCAGACTTCGCGGAGATGTGCATAGGGAAATCCTAGAGCTACCGGGCGGAAGGCTCAGGGATTTCCTGCGATACTGGATAAATGACTGAGAATAAGCCAGATGGTAGAGACACCAATCGCTCCAATACCCCCAAATCAAGCACTTTCAACCAATACATTTCTAGCGGTTGGGCGGATTACTCAGATAAGGCTGTGTCCGAGGATGCTGTTGCTCCTTTTGCCAAAACTCGTCGGGATGCGGTCGCAGAAAAGTTTGCTGGCCAAGTCGTGGTTATTGAAGCTGGCCCCAGCAAAGTAAGATCAAACGACACCGAGTATCGCTATCGCCCCCACGCCGCCTTTGCTCACCTCACCGGTTGGGGTTCAAAGACCGTTCCGGATTCGGTTTTGGTAATCGACGCTCGAAAAGACTCCAAGTCAACTCTTTACCTTCGCCCAACTGCTGGAAAAGATTCTGATGAGTTCTTCGCTAATTCCGCAATCGGTGAATTCTGGGTTGGCCGTAGGCCAACCTTAAAAGAAGTTTCCGATCTGTTGGCAATTGAAACCAAAGACCTAAAGAGCTTGGAGGCTGATTTATCAGGGCTGACATATTTATCGCTCGAAGCTCCAACGGTCGAAGAATTCGTTGCCGAGCTGCGGCTGGTAAAAGATTCCTACGAGGTTGCCGAGATGCGCAAAGCCGTTGACGCCTCGGTTCGAGGTTTTGAAGATGTAGTTCGGAACCTGCCGAATTCACTGGGTGAACGTGGCGAGCGAGTGATAGAGACCACCTTCTTTGCCAGAGCCAGACGCGATGGCAATGACCTAGGCTACGAGACCATTGCCGCCTCCGGAAAAAATGCCTGTGTTCTGCACTGGATTCAAAACGACGGTGAAGTCAAAAAAGACGATCTGATTTTGCTCGATGCTGGGGTTGAAGTTGATTCGCTTTACACAGCGGATATCACTAGAACCCTTCCGGTATCTGGAAAGTTCTCCGATGTTCAAAGGAAAATCTACCTGGCGGTTTTGGAGGCTGCGGATGCGGTCTTTGCGATGGCAAAACCTGGAGTGACCTATTCCGACATGCACGCCACCGCCATGAAGGTGATTGCTCAAAAAACCAGCGAGTGGGGAATACTTCCGGTGAGCGCTGAGGAATCGCTAGAACCAGATAACCAGTATCACCGCAGGTGGATGGTTCACGGCACCGGTCACCACCTGGGCATCGATGTTCACGACTGCGCTCAGGCAAGAAAATCAACCTATAAGGAAGCGGTACTCAGAGAGGGAATGATCTTCACCATCGAACCCGGTCTTTACTTCCACGCCGATGACCTTTTGGCCCCGGAAGAATTCCGCGGCATCGGAGTGAGAATTGAAGACGATGTTTTGGTTACCAAAGATGGTGTTGAAAACCTCTCTGCTGCCCTACCTCGCCACCCCGATGAAATCGAGAAATGGATGCAAAGCCTCAGCTAGATTTTGAAGGCTTTGCCTCCAAGGCACTTTTGGCAGTAGCGACCAGATCCTTGGGAACCCAAATCTCGTATTTGCTAGCAACTACGTTTTGAGCCGATATAAAGTTCCTGCGATTTTTGGTCAGGCTAAAACGAATGATGTTGAATAGCATTCCGGCTCCGGCTCCGATTACGATCCCGGCTCCAACATTGGAAACCAGCAGCGCTTCGGTGGTGGCCGAAGAGGCACCCATCACCAAACCTAAAAATAATCCGAGCCATGATCCGGTTATGGCACCGGAAATCGCAACTCGGCCATAGCCGAGTTTGCCCTTAACGGTTTCCACGGTTCTAACATCGGAGCCAACAATCGAGATCGATTTCACTGGAAAATTATTCTCGACCATTTGTTCAACCGCTTTGGTGGCCTCACGATACTGGGTAAATTGCGCTAGAAGTTCAGCGCCAGGGACGGGAGGGAGCGAAGCTTTTGGACTCATGGGATTATTCTCCCACCTTCAAAGCTCCATCTAGAGTTAAGGGGTGGAAATTGAGCTAATTCACAGCGCACTTGCGAAGGTGATTGACCCGGAGCTAAGGCTCCCGCTGACCGAATTAGACATGGTTGGTGAGGTTTCTTTCCGAGATGGCCACGCAAACGTTGAGATTAAGCTCACCATAACCACCTGCCCTGCCGCCACTCGGATTCAAAATGAGACTAAGGAAGCGGTAGAAAAAGTCGTCGGTGTGAAAAGTGCCGAAGTGCGTCTTAGCGTCATGACCCAAGCCGAGCGCGATGCGCTCAAGCTAAAGCTTCGTGGTGGCAAGCCACTAAGACATAATCCCTTTGGCAAAGACACCCTTACAAACATATTTTTGATTGGCTCTGGAAAAGGCGGAGTTGGAAAATCAACTTTGACCGCGAATTTGGCCGTTGCCCTGGCTGATAAAGGTCTAAGGGTTGGATTAATAGATGCCGATATCTTTGGTTTTTCCATTCCAAACCAACTTGGAATTAAAGACAAACCCACCCGCGTCGATGAGTTGATTCTCCCCCCGGTTGGCTTTGGCGTGAAGGTGATATCGATTGGGATGTTTTTAGAAAACAACCAGCCGGTTGCTTGGCGCGGGCCAATGCTGCATCGCGCCATCGAACAGTTCTTGAGCGATGTCTTCTGGGGTGATTTAGATATTCTGCTAATTGACCTACCCCCCGGCACCGGCGATGTTGCAATCTCAATTGGTCAGCTGTTGCCAACCGCCAAGGCCATCGTTGTCACTACTCCCCAAGAAGCTGCCAGCGAAGTAGCCGAGCGAAGCGGTGCGGTTTCGCTGCAAACCGGCCAAAGTATCTTTGGGGTAATTGAGAACCTCAGCTATTTAGAATCGAATGGCCAAAGGCTAGAAATTTTTGGATCTGGCGGTGGCCAAACGGTGGCAAAACGGCTTAGTGAACTTTCCAATATGCCGGTTCCGCTTCTTGGCCAGATCCCCATAAGCACCGCCTTGCGGGAGGGCTCGGATCAAGGAAAACCACTGATGGCGAGCGCCATCGAAGATTCAGCAAAGAATGAAATTGCCCGCATTGCTATGGCTATTGCCAAGGTTCCTAGGAACCTAAGCGGTAGAAAACTCCCGTTAGCTGGAGTTTGATTTTTCACTACTTAGACTAAGAGCATGAGCGAAACCACGATTCCGGCCCTGCTTTCCCACCTTCCCCCAGCCAGCGGATTTGTCACCATCATTAATCCCGCGACCGGCAAAAAAATCTACGATCTTCCGCAGCTAAGTGTTGGACAAATTGCGAAGGCGGTTGCCGATGCCAGGTTGGCTCAGTCGGCTTGGGCCAAGGTCGAGGTAATAAAGCGCGCCAAGGCTCTAATGCGGCTTCACGATTTGATGCTCGAAAATCAGGATCACTTGCTTGACCTACTGCAACTGGAAACCGGCAAGTCCCGCGCCCACGCCTTTGAAGAACTTGCCGGGTCGCTTGGCTCGGCTAGGTACTTTGCCAAGATTGCTCCGAAAACACTAAAAACTCACCGCACCAGAGCCGGGGTTCCAGTTCTAACCCGCTCTTACGTTTCCTACTCTCCAATTGGAGTGGTTGGAGTAATCACCCCGTGGAATTACCCGTTAGCTCTTCAGATGCTTGATGTCTTGCCCGCGCTGGTTGCCGGCAACGCCGTCGTGCAAAAAGCCGATAATCAAACTGCCCTGGTTTCGCTCTACGCCAGAAAACTTGCCATTGAAGCAGGAATTCCAGAGGGAATTTGGACGATTGTGGTGGGCGATGGCGCCGAGGTGGGCAATGCACTCACCGATTCGGTTGACTATGTTGCCTTCACCGGTTCAACCAGGACCGGAAAAATCGTTGCGGAAAGAGCTGCCAAGCGACTGATCGGTTACTCATTAGAGCTCGGTGGTAAGAATCCGATGATTGTTTTGCCGGGAGCCAACTTGGCCGATGCTGCCGAAAAGGCCATCGCCGGTGCCTTTGGTAACTCCGGTCAGCTCTGCGTATCGATTGAGCGGGTCTATGTTCCAAACAACCTAAAAGCAGATTTCGAAAAAGAGCTAGCTTCGAGGGTCAATTCCCTTGCGGTTGGGAAAAGCAACGATTTCCAAATCGATCTGGGAACCCTAACCGGAATGAATCAACTCTCCCGCGTCGATGAGATGGTGCAAGATGCGGTTGAAAAAGGTGCCAAGGTTTTGGCCGGCGCCAAAGCGCTTCCCGAACTTGGTCCTTACTTCTATGCGCCAACGGTTTTGACCGATGTGAAAGAAGACATGCGTCTTTCACGCGAAGAAATCTTTGGTCCGGTGATTGCCCTCGCGGGATATGACGATATTGATCATGCCATCGAGCTGGCAAATGACACCGAGTATGGATTGAATGCTTCGGTGGTCGGACCGCAGCGAGCTGCCCGCGCAGTTGCTGAGCAAATTATGGCTGGATCGGTAAACGTCAATGAGGGTTACCGGGCTTCAATGGCATCACTTGATTCCCCGATGGGTGGAATGAAGCAATCCGGTCTTGGCAGAAGAAACGGAAAGTATGGGCTGCTTCGCTTTACGGAATCAAGAACCGTTGGTGTGGCAACCGGATTGCTAAAGTTCCCATCTAGGGCCAAGCAATACAACACCATGGCGCCGCTAATGAATCTTTTGGCTAAAGTGATGCGAAAGCTCTAGGTCGCTTCGCTATCGAAAGGTGCGACTTCGCCAGCTTGCAATCTTGGTTGCACCTTTGTCACCGGACGATTTAATCCTGCAACGGGATTCTGAGGTGTTTCAACTAGCGCTTCACGAATGATTCTTCTTGGGTCGTATTGCCTTGGGTCAAGCTTTTTCCAATCCAGCTCTTCGCCCAATTCCTCCTGGAGCTGACCCTTTGCTCCCTCGGCCATGCGGCGAAGCGATTTCACCAACCTGGCCAACTGGGCGGCATAGTGAGGTAGCCGGTCTGGACCTAGGACAAAGACCGCTATTAGTCCGAGGATTAATAGTTTTTCGCCAGAGATTCCAAACACCCTCTTAGGTTACCCCGCGGTTGGCAAGGTTTTTCCCTTCCGCTAACTAAGCTTTGAGGTTAGGAGAGCAATGGTAGACAAAATAACCAGCTGGAAATACACCGAGGACTTCATTTCTGAGCCCCCGGCGATTATCGAGGCTCGAGCCCGGGCCGAGGAACTTGGCATCGAATGCATTACCCCAGCATCTGGTGCTCACCTTGCCCTCCTTGCCTCCGCCTTGGGCGCCCAGGCAATTGTTGAAGCTGGAACCGGTGCCGGGGTTTCAGCACTTTGGATGCTCAGTGCCTCAAACGATTCGATTTTGGCCACCATTGACTCGCAGCCGGAATTTCAGGTCGCGGCCAAGTTGGCTTTTCGAGATGCCCAGATTGCCCCGACGCGAACTCGCGTGATCTCTGGAAAAGTAATCGATGTCATGGCAAACATGGCGGATGCTGCCTACGACCTAGCTTTTTTGGATGCTGACCGGACCGATCTGGAACTGCAACTTCGTCAAGCATCCAGACTTCTTAGACCCGGTGGGGTCGTGGTGATTGCTCACGCACTCTGGAGGGATCGGGTTCCAGATCCTGCGATGCGGGATGAGGCCACAAGCGTCTATCGAGACATTCTGCGATTTTTTGCTGGCCAAGAGGATTTCATTTCGGTGCTTTCACCAGTTGGCGATGGCTTGCTAATGGCAAGCAAAAGAGTTACTTTTTCTTAACGACGCCCTCGAGGACCTTATGAAGCGCTTTGGCCTCTTCCTCGTTCACTGAAACAACCAATCGGCCGCCGCCTTCTAGGGGAACTCTCAAAATGATCAGGCCGCGCGGTTCGCGCTCGGCTTCCATTGGGCCATCACCGGTGCGTGGCTTCATTGCTGCCATGAGAACTCCTTGAATTGCTTGGCTTTTGTGCCGAAAGACAATCATATCAAAGATTTCAGGCCAGCCAGCCCCTCAATCCCGCCTCACAGGCGTAGATCTGACCCACCGGCAGGGCTTCATCGTCGGCATGGGCCTTATTGGGATCTCCCGGTCCGTAATTCACCGCTGGAATCCCCAGTTCGCTAAAGCGAGCAACGTCGGTCCAGCCGTATTTTGCCTTGGCCTCGGCACCCACCGAGTTCAAAAACGCCATCGCCTCCGGCCTGTCTAATCCGGGCAGGGCACCGGGTGCAACATCGACAACTCTCAAATCCGCCTCGGGAAAAAGCTCGCGGAGGAAAGCTTCAGCGGAGGCGGTGCTTCGAGAGGGGGCAAAACGGTAATTCACGGTCAAAACAGCTTGGTCCGGAATCACATTGGTTGCGACCCCACCGGAAACCAAAACCGCATTCAGGCTCTCCCGATAGCGAAGCCCTTCGACCTCGATCTCTTCCGGGGTGTATGAACTGAGGAAAAGCAGGGTTTGAGAGAGTTTGTGGATGGCGTTATCGCCCATCCAGGGTCTGGCAGAGTGTGCTTTTTTTCCAGCGAAACTAAGCTCCACTCGCATGGTGCCATTGCAGCCACCCTCGATTACCGCCGCCGTTGGTTCACAAAGCACCGCAAAATCACCCTTTAGCCTCTCGGGGTGATTACGACTGAGCCTTCCAAGTCCATTTTTGCTGGCCTCAATTTCTTCCTGATCGTAGAAAATCCAGCTGATGTCATATTTGGGTTCGCTAAGCTCGGCCGCAAGCTTCAGCATCACGGCAACTCCGGCTTTCATATCAACCGCACCGCGACCCCAGATCACCTGCTCGCGCTCAAAACTTAGAAGCTTGGAGGGAAGGTTGTCGGCAATCGGAACGGTATCGATATGCCCTGCAATCAAAACTCTCTTTTCTCGACCCAAATTGGTCTGAGCGATTAGGGCATTGCCATCTCGAGTCAAGCTCAAATGCGGTAGCCCAGAAAGAGTTTCCTCGATGGCGTCGGCGAGCTGCTCTTCATTACCCGAGACGCTCTCGATATCAATAAGATCGCGAGTTAGTTCAGAGAGATTAGAAAGGTTTAGCTTTACCACAACTTATGAGCCTAGCTTGTAACCTTATGGGATGACCGATTCATTAAGCGCCTGGGGCCACGGCCTAGCAACCACCGATCAGCGCGGTGTGGTGCTGGATGTTTGGTTTCCTAATCCGCAGCTTGGTTCTGCCCCAAAAACCGACGCGCTTTGGGTGGTTCCAAGAGAATTGGATGCCCTGGTGGGCGAGGATTCCCGCCGAAAAGTTTCTACCCACGTCGTCCGCACCGAAATTGATCTGGACTCGCCGGTTACCTCGACCGAGGATGCTTACCTCAGGCTTCACCTACTTTCCCATTTGCTGGTAAAACCAAACAGCCTAAATTTGGATGGTTTGATTGCAGCTCTGCCAATTGTTGCCTTCACCTCGCTTGGACCAATTGCCCTTGAGGACCTCGATGAGCTTCGCCCCTCACTACAGCGAATTGGCGCGGTAATACACGCCATCGATAAATTCCCAAGACTGGTTGATTACCTCACTCCAAAAAAGGTGCGCATCGCCGATGCCTCCAGGGTTCGCCTCGGTGCTTACCTCTCCCCGGGGACCACGATCATGCACGAGGGATTTGTGAACTTCAACGCTGGAACCTTGGGCTCCTCAATGGTGGAGGGAAGAATTTCTCAGGGAGTCATTGTCGAGGATGGATCGGATATTGGCGGCGGTGC
>JBJTOG010000023.1:0-9012 GCA_046074425.1 Actinomycetota bacterium | reverse complement strand
CGACCCAAATCACAATTCCAACCAAATGAAGACCCAGGGCGTTCACAGCGAGTGAGTGATTGGCGGTGCCGGAGGCGTGGTCTATGAGCGCCAGTGGAATAAGACTCACTAGCCCGAGGGCTGCGGTAATAGCGGTAAGAGTTAGCGAACCAGCTGCCAGAGCTAGCACGCTAATGACTATTGCAGCCAATAGATTCAGCGTCAGAGATTGCCCGAGCTCAATAGAGCTGGCATAAACCCAAAGCCCTTGCGAGAAAGAGTTCTCCAGGGAGAAACTTGCTCCCGATACTGAAATGAAGCTAAAAACAAAATGGCAAGCCGCGGCAATTGCCCAAACTGCTGCCGAAAGTGAGGCCAGATTTAGCAACTTTCGCAATGTCACCGATCGCTCGGCGGCAGCAAATGATGCAAAAACCAAAGTTCCAATGGCTGTAGCCATTGCCAGGTTCATGATCAATTTGCTGATTGGAACGCCGTAGCGAACCATATATCCCGGGTCGGCAAACTGCAGTGGTTTGGCACCCCCGCCAATTATCAAACCAACCAAGGTTGCCAAAAGGGCGCCGAGCAATAGGGCGATGCTGGCTCGAAATGCATTTTGGCTTTGAGAAATCACCCTTTAAGCCTAGGCAGGAATCTTCCAGTTTTTGCTGCATAGGCCGAATAGCTAGGGAAGCGCAATTGCAATAACCCTTCTTCGAAGCGAGCCTTGTAATTTAGCAAGCCAATGAGTGCAACTAGAAACAAACCGTGTGGGAATAGACCACCGTTTAGGGTCAAAGAAATCCCCGCAATCATCAGCCCAGTGTAAATAGGGTGCCTGATGTATCGATAAATTCCGGTAGTCACCAGTTTCGCTTTCTTATTTGGAATCGGGTGAGCAGTTAGAGCCGATCCCAAGCCAACTAACCCAAAGCCCAAAACGATTAGCCCAAGATAGAGAATGATTTGAGAAGTCAACGAAATCCACAACGCCATCCCAGAAAACGAAAGCAACCCCGGTGGGACAAGGATTAGTAATCCCAGCAAAACAAACTGCCCAATCACTAAAAGGTTTCCTTGCAGCCGTGGATTCATGCCATAAGCCTAATTCGCTTAAAAGAAAAGACGTCGACCATTGTCGACGTCTTCCCTATGAAAGCTTTTTATTACTTGACTGCAGCCTTTAGCTTGCTTCCTGCAGAAACCTTTACGGTGTTTGAGGCCGCGATCTGGATGGTCGCACCAGTCTGTGGGTTGCGTCCGGCACGTGCTGCGCGGAAACCCTTCTCAACTGATAGCCAACCTGGGATGGTGACCTTGGTGCCGTTCTTTACCTGGTTTGCGATGGTGTCAAACATTGCGTCAACGATTCTGTTGACTGCAGCCTGTGACTCGCCAGTGCTCTCTGCGATTGCAGCTACTAGTTCGCTCTTGTTCATGTGGTCCTCCTGGACGATCTCAGTGTGACTTTGTCCGCTTCAATCTATCGGCGGGGTTTTAGGCCCCCCGTTAGCCTGAAACGGCGTGTTGCTATGGCTAAAAGCTACCAGCTGGACTTGGTAATGCCTGGCAACTCGCCTCGGTGAGCCATGTCACGGAAACGAACACGAGAAATGCCGAATTTGGCGAGAACTCCGCGAGGACGGCCATCAATGGCGTCACGGTTGCGAAGTCTTACCGGGGAGGCGTTTTTAGGAAGCTTCTGAAGGCCCAAACGAGCCTCTTCGCGCTGGGCGTCGGTCGAATTAGGGTCAACTAGGGCCTTTTTGAGGGCTAAACGCTTCTCGGCGTAGCGCTCAACGACCAGCTTGCGCTGCTCATTACGGGCAATCTTGCTCTTTTTGGCCATTTCTAGCGCTCCTCGCGGAATTCAACGTGCTTGCGCACTACTGGGTCATACTTCTTCAAAGTGATGCGGTCTGGGTCGTTGCGGCGGTTTTTCTTGGTGACGTAGGTGTAACCGGTGCCAGCAGTGGAGCGCATCTTGATGATGGGACGAATGTCCTTCTCTTTAGCCATTTCCTAGTCCTTAGATCTTTTCGCCACGGGCCAAAAGCTCAGCAACCACGGCCTCGATGCCACGGGCATCGATCACCTTGATTCCACGGGCTGATACCTGCAGAGTCACGTTCCTACGAAGGGAAGGAACAAAGTAAGTCTTCTTCTGGATATTGGGGTCAAAACGACGCTTGGTCTTGTTTTGAGCGTGCGAAACCGCGTGACCAAACTGAGGTTTCTTCTCAGTCACCTGGCAGTAGGCTGCCATCTTTCCTCCTCTAGGCAAGACAAGCTAAAACCTCAATACTTTAGTTTGCTTGAAAGCCTCATAAAGATTTGCGGAATACCCGCACAACTAGCCAAGTCTAGGCTAGTCCACAGCTACTTTGCAACTTTTTTCTGGCAAGCGGGGCAGAGACCGAAGATGTCAATGGTGTGGCTTGGAGAGGCGAATCCGTGCTCGGAGGCCACCTCATCGGCCCAACTTTCCACCCTTTTAGCCTCAATTTCGACGGTTTTCCCGCAATTTCGGCAAATTAGGTGGTGGTGATGGTCCTGGCCACAGGCCCGAAACAGCGCTTCACCCTCAATCGAGGGCAGTGAATCGGCCTCTCCTTGGGAAACCAAGTCATTTAGGGCTCGATAGACCGTGGCTAAAGAAATGGTGGAGCCGTGATTTTTCAGAACTAGGTGTAGCTGACCAGCCGAGACAAAGCCGGTTGCTTCGCCCAAAGCATGCTTAACTGCCGATTTCTGCCAGGTGTTTCGCCGCTGCTCGCTCATGCCGGAACTCCCGAACGCAGTTTTTCAATCAGCCTGGCCAGAAGGTAAATCAGGAAGGAAATTGTTGTGACGTATGGGCTGATCGGTAATCCGCCACCTAGGGCCAAAAGTATTCCTCCCAAAACTGAGACCACGGCGAATCCAACGCTAATGACCGGTGCCCAAATAGGAGAGTTGGTCAAACGCAATGCCGAAGCAGCCGGTGTGACCAAAAGAGTCATCACCAACAAAGCTCCAACGATTTGTACCGTTGCCGCAACTGCCAGGGCGAGTAGCAACATGAACGCAATTCCCAACCACCTAGTTGGAACTGCTCTGGCTTCCGCAACTTCGGAATCGACGCTGGCAAATCGCAGCGGTCGCCACATAAATAAAAGGCCGCTACTGACAACTACAGCAATAATTCCCAAAGTAATAACCTGAGGATCATCAACTGCAATTATCTGTCCGGTAAGCAAACCAAATTTATTTGCGGCTCTGCCTTCATAAAGTGCTAATGCCAAGATTCCAATTCCCAAACCAAAAGGCATCAACACCGCAATCATTGAGTTGCGAGAAGAGGCGCGAGCTCCAAGTAAGGCAATAATCAAAGCTGCAACAATTGATCCAACTGCTGCACCAAAAACTACATTCGCTCCCATCAGCAAAGCAATCGCTGCTCCGGCAAACGAAAGCTCGCTGATTCCGTGAACAGCAAACGAGCTATCCCGAATTAAAACAAAAATGCCAATCAAGCCACCCATAAGTCCAAGGAGCGCTCCAGCAATTAGGGAATTCTGAACCAGTGGAATTAAGAGGTCGTAATCCGAGAAATCAAAAAGCCGATCCATCACACCCAGCTTTCATCGGGGTGGTGATCGTGTTCGTTAGATCCCAAAACCACAACTCGACCTTGATTGCGAACGACATCCACCGCTCTACCGTAAAGTTTGGTTAGCACATCGCTTCGCAGAACCTCATCTGGTGTTCCAATTCGAAACTTTCCATTGGCAAGGTATAAAACGCGATCGATGTATTGCAAAATTGGGTTAACGTCGTGAGTCACAAACAATACAGCTGCTCCACTTTGCTCACGCTGTCGATTAATTAGATCCGCAACCAATTGCTGCTGCTTTAGGTCGAGGGCGCTAAGTGGCTCATCCGCCAAGATCAGTTTTGGGTTTGAGATTACAGCTTGAGCGACTCTCAGACGCTGAAATTGCCCTCCTGAAAGCTGGGCAATTGGGCTATCGGCTAATTCGCTGGCGCCGACTTCAGCAAGTAGTTTGGCCACCTGTTGCCTGGAAGCTCTGGAGGGAAATGGGATTCCAAAACGGTGACCGTCTAAACCCAGCCTGACAAAATCCTTTGCCCGAAGTGAAACAACGGCATCGCTTTTGCGATGCTGGGGGATGTATCCAATCGAGGTGGAACCGTGAGAGATATTTGAACCAAGTAATTCAATCTCACCGGAAGAAAGTTTTAGTTGCCCAAGAATTGCTTTTAGCAGCGCTGTCTTACCAGAACCATTAGCTCCGATTACCGCGATGAACTCACCTTGCTTAACATCAAGATTCAGATTTTTCCAAAGCGCCTTGCCCTGAAAGCCGAGTGAGGCTTTCTTAATTTTTAGGGTTGATTGGCTTTTCATCTGAGTGCCAATTCAATCTGAGTCAGGTTGTCGCTCATCCAATCAAAAAAGTGAGTGTTCTCGGGCATTAGTTCAGAGAGTTCAATTATTTTTACGTTTTTTGATTTTGCTAGTGCTACAAGTTCCTCAATTTGCTTTGAGGTGGTTTGTGGGTTTAGGGCAAGAATTCTTAGTTTGCCTGTGTTAATTAAATTTTCAACATCGAGCAAAACCTTTGGTGAGAGCTCTCGCTCTTCTTCGATTGCACTAGAGAAATCCTTTGGGGTTTTATTTTCAAAATCCAGTGACTCCAATAGGTAGTCACCAACCGGCTCTGTAGCCAAGAACGTGATTGCTGAATTCGCTCCAGCAATTTTTCCGGATTGGTCTTCGAGGATTTCTATCTGGTCCAAAAATGAAACTAAATTATCCGAAAAGTAAGTTGAATCATTTGGACTAAGTGAGGAGAGTTTCCCTGCGAGGCGATTAGCAAAATCAGCAACCAGGTGAAAGTCGTACCAGATGTGCTCATTGGCGTGATTGCGGTGGTGGTCATCCTCTGAAACCTCCACAGCTTCACTCTGGTAGGCCAAGAAGATCTCTTTGTTTGCAGCCTTCGCGAGTGTGAGCATGAAATCGTCATAGCCACCACCATTGGCAATCACCAGATCTGCACCATTCACTGCAAGCTGGTCGCGAGCTGAGGCTTCGTAGGAGTGGGGGTCTTGGTTCACTCCTGAGATGATCGCCTGAACCTGAACTTTATCTCCGCCGATAGTTTCGGCAATGTCGCCCCAGACGCTGGTCGAAACAGCAATCTGTAATCCAACCGGCCCCTCTGAGGGGCTTGGCGAAGGATTTGGTGCTTGGGCGCAGCCAGCAAAAAGTAGCGGGAGAAGAGCTAGGCCAGCTAGGAGTTTTAGCTTCACCTAGCTAGGTTAGGTGTTATTGATAATGATTGTCAATAGCACTAATCCAGCAAAAGAGCTGGCTCTTCGATAACCGAAGCCACATCCTGAACGAAACGGGAGGCAACATCGCCATCCACCACCCGGTGGTCAAAGGTTGCTCCGATTGTGGTGACCTGACGAATCACAATTTCATTATTAACTACCCAAGGCTTTGGCCGAATCGAACCGAGAGCAACGATAGCCACCTGACCGGGGTTCAGAATTGGGGTTCCGGTGTCAACGCCAAAGACACCGATATTGGTGATGGTGATGGTCCCATCTTTCATGTCTTCCGGTGTGGTTTTACCCTCTCTGGCGGTTGCTGCCAGCTGCTCAATTGCCTGAGCCAGTTCCAGCATCGAGAGTTTGTCAGCGTCTTTGATGTTGGGAACAATGAGTCCGCGTGGGGTGGCTGCTGCTATTCCGAAGTTCACGAAGTTGTGCACAATGATCTCGGTATCGGTCCAACTTGAATTCACCGTTGGATTTCTCCGAACTGCCCACATCATCGCCTTAGCCATGATCAGAAGTGGTGTTACTTTCACACCCGCAAAGTCAGTGGACGCGCGAAGTCGCTTTACGTATTCCATGGTTCTGGTCGCATCCACGTCAACAAAGATTGAAACGTGCGGGGCGGTAAATGCCGACTGAACCATCGCCGTTGCAATTGCTTTACGAACTCCTTTAACAGGAATTCGTTCCTCACGCTCTGATGGTGCGGCGGGGGTTGTTAGATTTCTAAATACCGACGCTTGAGTTGCAGCACCAACCACATCTTCGCGCGTCACCTCACCAGCTAAACCGGTTGGTTGAACTTTTGATAGATCAACGCCCAAGTCTTTGGCCAATTTACGAATAGGTGGTTTTGCAATTACATCCCCGTCTGAACTTGCAACCGCTGGTGGCAAAACAACATTTGATGAGGCGGCAGGAGCAGTTAGCGAACTGCTCCGCTTTCTTCTGGATCCAGCGTGACCTGCAACACCGTAGCCGACAAGGTTCGGTCCGCTTTCTTCCGAAACTGATGCTGCGATGTCAGCAACCGCTTGATGGGTTGCCGCGGATTCGGCAATGATCGGAATTGCCGAAGTTGGAGGACCAGCCACCAAAATATTTCCTTCGGCCTGAACCGAAATAATTGGAGAGCCCACCTCGACGGTGTCTCCTTCTTTAACAAGAAGTTCTTCAACGACTCCAGCAAAAGGGCATGGAAGCTCAACAATTGATTTTGCGGTTTCAATTTCGCAAATCACCTGGTTCACCGAAACTTTGTCTCCTGGTGCAACCTTCCAAGAAACCATCTCGGCTTCGGTAAGTCCTTCACCAACATCAGGAAGGTTGAATAGTGCTAGTGACATCTGTTTCCTTCCTAGTAGGCCAGTGATCTATCGACAGCTTCTAAAATGCGGTCGGCGTCAGGCAAAAACTTTTCTTCAAGTTTGGCAGGTGGATAAGGAACATCAAAACTTCCAACTCGAATCACCGGTGCTTCAAGGTGATAGAAGGCAAGCTCACTCACCCGAGCGGCAATTTCGGATGCGACCGAGAATGAAGTTGAGGCTTCGGATGCAATAACCAACCTTCCGGTCTTCTTCAGGGAGTTAATCACAACTAGAAAATCAATTGGTGAGACCGATCTAAGATCGATTACTTCGATGCTGATTCCCTCGGCGGCCGCTATTTCGGCGGCCTGCAGGGCGGTTGTGACCATGGGACCGTAAGCAACAAGGCTCACCTGGGAACCTTCTTTTAGGACCCTTGCCTGGTGCATGCTTAGCGGTGGTTCATCCAGGTTTACTGGCCCTTTTTGCCAGTAGCGACGCTTGGGTTCAAAAAAGATGATTGGGTCATTTGATTCGATGGCCTGCTGAATCATCCAGTAGGCATCGTTTGGGTTTGATGGTGTGATGACCCTTAGTCCTGGAGTGTGAGCAAAGTATGCTTCCGGTGATTCACTGTGATGCTCAACTGCACCAATTCCACCACCGTAAGGAATTCGAATCACAACCGGCATCGAAAGATAACCTTCCGAACGATTGGTTAGCTTGGCAAGCTGAGTAACGATCTGGTCAAAAGCCGGGAAGACAAAACCATCAAATTGAATTTCGGCAACCGAACGATATCCGCGCATCGCCAAACCAATTGCGGTTCCAACGATTCCTGATTCCGCAATCGGTGAATTAAAAACTCGGTCTTTTCCGAATTCCGCGTGCAGGCCTTCGGTGACTCGAAACACTCCACCCAATTCGGCAACGTCCTCACCAAAAACCAAAACCTTTGGATTGCGTTGCATTGCTTTTTGGATACCAGCATTAATTGCTTTAGCAATCGACATCTCCACTTGGTTACTCATGAGACTCCTCGAAGGATGCCTCATAACCTTCAAGCCAAGCTTGCTGTTCGGCAATCAGCGGGTGAGGATCAGAGTAAACATGCTTGAAAATATTTTCCACGGGGGGCTCTGGCATGGCAAAAGTTGCGGAGCGAATTTCTTCTGCCAGTTGATCGCCAGCGATGCGAACTTCTTCAAAGAAATCATCGCCAACACCTTGCCTGCGCAAAAACTTTTCGAAGCGAATTAGTGGATCTCTGGCTTTCCAGTATTCCAATTCCTCGGCAGGACGATACTTGGTTGGGTCATCGCTAGTGGTGTGTGCTCCGACTCGATAGGTGAGTGCCTCAATCAAGGCCGGTCCCTTACCGTTTCTAGCATCATCCATATGTTTTGCAGTTACTGCGTAGCAGGCCAATACATCGTTGCCATCAACTCGAATTCCTGGAACCCCAAAGCCAGCTCCGCGCTGGTAAAGCGGAACTACGGTTTGAGATGAAACCGGAGAGCTAATCGCCCACTGGTTGTTCTGGCAGAAAAATACCAGTGGGGCTTTAGTGGTTGCCGCGAAAAGGAATGCTTCGCTCACATCGCCTTCGGCGGTGGCCCCGTCTCCGAAATAGGTTATGACGGCCTGATTCTCTTCAGAGTTTGGATTGCCAACCTTGCCATCGAAATTAACTCCCATGGCGTACCCGGCAGCGTGCAGTACCTGACTTCCGAGCACGATTGCATAGAGGTGAAACCTGGTTTCCTCTGGATTCCAACCGCCGTGGTTGACCCCTCGCATCATCTTGATGATTGACATCAGGTCAATTCCGTGGGTGATTGCAACACCGTGCTCGCGATAGGAGGGGAACATGTGATCATTTGGACCAACTGCGTATCCGGAACCAATTTGGGCGGCCTCTTGACCAACCGCCGGAACCCAAAGTCCCATCTGTCCTTGCCGTTGGAGTGCCGTGCACTCATTGTCGAATCTTCGGATTCGAGCCATGTCTCGATAGAACTTTAGGTAGTCATCCGAAGTCAATCGCTCAAGGTATTTTCCATACTCGGCGTGCTCTTCGGGAACCGCAAAAATGCCGTCCGGGGAGAGCATCTGCACCTGAGGCACCTTGCCGAGTTCTTGGGTCACAGGCTCTAATTTAGCCTTTTTGCTAGGACAATAGAGGCATGATTCGTTTCCTGGTATCGACAGTAATCAATGCCTTGGCTTTGTGGGTGGCGACCACCATTATTCCTGCCATAACCCTCACCCCTTACGGTGGCGATGGGTTATGGCAAAAGATTGGGTCGTTTTTGCTGGTTGGGGCAATCTTCGGATTGGTGAACGCGATTATTGCTCCGGTTATAAA
>JBJTOG010000022.1:0-22145 GCA_046074425.1 Actinomycetota bacterium | reverse complement strand
CGACCCAAGAATTTTGTCGGTGAGCGTGAACCATCCCCTCACACCGGCTGCTCGATTTATTACCCCGCTTAGTGCCTTGCGTCCAGCAACCGAGCCAACGGACTTAAAAGTTGCAAATGCCATTGATTTTCAACAGCCAACTCTTCCGAGACTTAGACTCAGGTGGAGTCCTCCGGCAAAGCTTTACGGAGCTGAGATCGTCGGCTATCGAATTCAATACGCCACGGGGACCTCAAAATTTAGAAACTTGGTTAGCAATACCGAATCGAGCGCAACCAAGTATTACCTAACCGATGGGATTGTCGCAGGTAGCAACTACCGATTCCGAGTTCGAGCAATAACCTCCGATGGAAACGCTATTGCTATAAGCCCTGCTTCCGCTTCGAAGTCTCGCCTTGTTAGAACAACCCCCAAGCCGGTAGCGATTACCACCGCAAATCGGATTGGACCAGGTTCCGTTAGGTTTGTTGCCCAATCCTTGTCAGACAGAGGAGGCTACCCGCTTACCCAGCTTCGCTATTTTGGTTTGGCAACCGCCGAAGGATTTGAACCGGTGGCATCGAGCTCCTGCAGTTTCGATCGCTGTCGGTTTCCGAACCTGATTGCTGGAGAGGAGTACGAAATTGAAATCAGAGCCAGAAATCCACTTGGCACTACTTCTTCCAATTACCGCATCGAAGCTAATGACCTCTATTACCCAGAGCTCTGGCACTTGGGATCCGAGTTGGGAATTGGAATTTCATCAGCTTGGGGATTTTCACGAGGTAGTTCTGAGGTAGTTGTCGCGGTAATCGACAGCGGAATTGTCACTCACCCAGAACTTGATTCTCAGCTCACAAGGAACACCGACGGATCTACATTCGGTTATGACTTTGTAAGCGATTTAGATAGCGCGGCTGATGGCGATGGTTGGGATAGTGATCCAACCGACATGGGTGGAGACGTTGAAGATGGAAGTCTCAGTAGTTGGCACGGCACCCACGTCGCAGGAATTATTGCTGCAAAATCAGATACCGAAGGCGTGGTGGGAGTTGCTCCACGAACCCGTCTGCTACCTATCCGTGCCCTTGGTCGAGGTGGCGGAAATCTAGGGGATTTGTTAGCCGCAATTAACTGGGCTGCTGGGGTGCCAATCGATGGGGTGCCTTCAAACAAATTCCCCGCCAAAGTCATAAATCTTTCACTTGGTTCCTCAGAAGCTCTAGCTTGCCCTGCCGAGGCAGAGCGAATCATTCAAAATATTTTGGCCAAAGGAATCACGATTGTTACCGCTGCCGGGAATGATGGCGGGACATCGGCTGGATTCTTCCCGGGTAACTGTGCAGGAGTTATTAACGTTGCTGCCACCTCATCGCTTGGTGATAGAGCAGCCTATTCAAACTTTGGATCCGAAGTAACTCTCTCCGCCCCTGGTGGAGACAAAGTGAATCTTGATCCTTCCACCACGCTCACTCAAGGCATGATTCTCTCCACCTGGATTGGTGGAAGTGGTGAACCTTACTACGGCTTGGCTGAGGGAACCTCAATGGCCGCACCGGTGGTTTCCGGAATTGTCGCTCTGATGTATGCGGTGAATCCAAGCATTACTCCAGCCAAGGTTAAAGATGCCCTGGTTCGAAGCGTTCGACCATTTTTGAGTGCAGGAATTTGTGAAACCCAGGGTGGCTGCGGAGCCGGAATAGTTAATGCCAAAATGGCTCTCGCCCGAGCGGGCTAGCCATCCAGCAGTTGCTTAGATTCGATTTGGGTTTTCCCGAAAAATAGAAAAGGTTCGCACAATCGCGAACCTAATTCTGTTGGTGCGGAAGGTGGGACTTGAACCCACACGTCCTTTCGAACGCTGGAACCTAAATCCAGTGCGTCTGCCAATTTCGCCACTTCCGCGTTCCTCGAATAGTCTAGCCAAAGATTGCTGTGGATAAATCCAGATAAAGAAATCCAGCATTTGCTTTACTTGCCTCTCAAATACAAGGAGAGTGCGTGTCCAAACTGGTATCAATTCTGAGCGATAGAGCCAGATCGCGCCTGCAGCAGGGCGATTTGACGGTACCTAAAGTTATTGACCAGGTGCTGGATGAACAATTTGAATCGGAACCAATTTCTCCCTCCAGTGAAGCAGCTTTGCGAGGGGAGTTGGAGGCATCATTATCTGCATTTGGGGCACTTGAGCCGCTATTGCAGGATACGAGCATCGAAGAGATCTGGATAAATTCACCAAAACAAATATTTGTGGCCTCTTCAGGAGTGCCGAAAATAACAAATCTTGAAATTGCCCCAGACGAACTAAGGACTTTAATTGAAAAGATGCTTCGGCATACCGGTCGAAGGTTAGACCGGTCTAATCCCTTTGTTGATGCCTCCTTACCGGATGGCTCAAGACTGCATGTTGTGATTCCTGAAATCACCAGGGCCAATTGGTCTGTCAACATAAGAAAATTTCCAGAGCGCAATCGCAATCTTGCCGACTTGGAATCCCTTGGTTCAATAACTCAAGCCCAAAGGGATTTTCTCAGTGCTGCAATAAAGAGCGGTAAGAACGTTTTGGTTTCCGGGGCCACGCAAGCTGGTAAAACCACTTTGCTTTGTGCGCTACTGCAGGAGGTCGCCCAACAGGAGCGAATCGTTTCTGTTGAAGAAACCTTCGAGATTAACTTGGATGCGGTGGACTGGGTGGCGATGCAAACCAGACAGCCAAACCTGGAAGGCGTGGGGGAAATAAGCCTCCGCAGGTTGGTTAAAGAGGCATTGCGCATGAGACCGGGACGCATAGTAATTGGTGAGGTGCGCGAGGCTGAAAGTTTTGATTTGCTCATTGCCCTGAACTCAGGGCTCCCTGGGCTTTGCACAATTCACGCCAATTCTGCCTTCGACGCCATAACAAAACTTTGCACTTTGCCACTTCTCGCTGGCGGAAACATAACCTCTGATTTCGTTAATCCAACAGTTGGTAACTGCATAGATTTAGTGGTTCACTCCAAGATGCTCCCTGGAGGTGCTCGTCGGGTTGAGGAAATCCAGCAAGTTCACTGGGATCAGTTGCTTGAGAGAGTGGAATTAAAAGAGGTGCAGCTATGAGATTCTTGCGGCTTCAATTGCAGGGAGCTGGCTATTCAGCAATTTCGCCAACTACATTTTTAGTCGGTGTTCTCCTAGCGGCTATTCTCGCAGCCAGCTTCGCTCAATTGGCGCTTGGAATTTTAGGTTTTACTATTTCGGTCTTTCTGGCCGTGGTGGGTTTGGTGCTGGAGGCTTTGACTCTTAAGGCCTCAGCAAGGGCGGAGAAACTAGCCAAGCTCTGGCCGGAGGTTATCGAATCTATGATTTCCGCGACAAGTTCAAACTACTCACTGGTGGAGTCGCTAGAAGAAGTCGCTTTGAATGGACCTCCGGCACTTCGATCAAGCTTTGCTGGATTTATTAATCGAATCGACGGGGGTTGGAATTTTGACCAGGCTCTAGATTGGCTAAAAAACCAACTGGGTGAAGTTCATGCCGATCGACTTATCGAACTTATTAGGGTTGCTCAAGTTTCTGGAGGTATCGGTTTCTTGACTTCGCTTAGAAATCAGGCAAAATCAGCGAGGGCGGATTTAGCGCTGTGGGGAGAACTCAAATCCAAAGCTGGTTGGGTTCAAGGAACTGCGAAACTTGCAATTTTGGCCCCTTGGATAATTGTTGGCACTTTGGCTCAGCGGGCAGAGAACGTGAATATATATAATTCGGCCGAGGGTCTTGCAATTTTGCTTGGGGGTCTCGGGATTTCAGTCGTTGCTTATCGGTTAGTTGGCGTTTTGGGCAAATTACCTAGCGCGCCTAGGGTGTTCGCCACATGAATCCCGCTAGCTACTCGCTGCTATTTGGTCTTGGCATGGGAGGCCTATTCTTTGCAAACCTTGGACGAATTGGGAACAATTTGCCATCCAGAATCGAAGCGAGGTTCAACCCATCAATTCGATTTACCGACTTGGCGAGTAGCAATAAACCTGGCTTGAAGCTAAAGCTCAGGCTTCTAATCAATTCGCAGGATCGGATGAAGATTAATCGTGCAGTTAGTGAGCTTGGAGACATTATCGACCTAGTTGGAATATGCCTCGCCGCCGGAGATAGTAGCTTTCAAGCCCTTTCCCGCACTTGCCAAAGAGCAAGAGGTGAAGTCGCAGGCGAGCTCACCAAGATTTTGAGAAAAGTAGAATTTGGTGCTTCTCTGGCTGAGGAAATTAAGCAGCTGCCTGAGCGATTGCCTCATCCCCAAATAAGTGAATTTGCTTCGAAGGTTTCTATTTCTCTTCTAAGAGGTACCCCACTTGCCCAAATGTTGCACGATCAGGCTTCGAGCCTGAGAGCGGCGAATAAGAATAGTTTGCTTAGGCAAGCCGGAAAAAATGAAACTCGAATGCTTATTCCGCTAGTGTTTCTTATTTTGCCGGTCACTGTGGTTTTTGCTATTTATCCATCGCTGAAGCTTCTGAACTTCAGCTACTTCTAGAAAGGAAAACGAAATGAATAAACCCGAGTTACTCGACGAACGGGGAGATGTTCCCGGCTGGGTATTAATTACTCTAATGACTGCTGGATTGGTGGTGGTGATATGGTCTTTCGCTTCGCCAGCTCTCCAGGGGGTTTTCGAGCAGGCAATGAATCGTGTGGTCAGCTTCTAACGAGCGTGGTTCCGCAGCGGTGGATTTTGTATTGGTCAGCTTTCCACTTCTAATTCTGGTTAACGCCGTAATTTTTATTACCCTTTTCTCTTATGTCCGCACCGTTGTTCTGGATGCCACCATCGAAGGTGCAAGATACGCTGCCTTAGCCGATCAGGACCTAAGAGCGGGTGAGCTGCGAGCTCAGCAAATTATTTTGGAATCAATTGGTTCTTTAGTGAAAGTGGATATTGCAGCATCGGAAAGCTCTGTCGGATCCATAGAGACAATAGCTTTTCGCTCAATCGCACGTTTTCCCTTCGATGCTTCAGATGCTTGGTTTGAGGTGAGCTCAGTTGCCAGCCGAGAACAGCAGTATTGATTTTCGATCTGAAAACGGATCGGCCATAGTTGAGCTAATAGGTTTTGGGATTTTGCTGCAAATTCCAATACTATTCTTTGCCATTTCTGCATTAGGGATACAGCAACAGGCTATTGCGGTTGAATCAATTGCCCGCCACGGTCTTCGAGCCTTCACTTTGTCAACGGATATTTCCAGTGTGGAATCAGTGGTTGCGGAATTAGTCTCAGATTTTCAATTGGATGCCAACAAATTAAGTTGGTTACTGCACTGTAACCCCGACCCTAAGTGCCAAATAGGTGGCATTGCAAAATTGGAGGTGAATTATGGCAACGTTATGGCTTCGGCAGCAGCCCGCTTTTAGTTCCGATTCGGGTTCAATTGCCCCTTTGGGGATTGGATTAGCGGCGCTTTCACTTGGAGTGGTCCTAACCACACTTTCTGCAGGAAGTCTTTATTTGACTGATCGCAGGCTCACATCCGTCGCTGAATCAGCTGCTCTAAGCGTTTTGTCTGAGCAAGGTGATTTGGAAAACCTAGCGAGAGATTTCCTAAATCAGCATCCGCTTAGTGGATTGCATAATGTCGAGCTAGTTGAAGCATCAAAGCTGGATGGGAAGACAGTCCGAGTTCGGTTGTGTGCCAGCGCGGTGCCACTTATTGGTTACGTGTTCTCCGAAACAGGGAGAGTTTGCTCGGAGGGTTTGGCTCGTCGCGGGAGGTAGCGGTGGGCTATTGCAGCTCCAATCAGCCCGATTCCACTGAGGGCAAACATGGCCGAAGCAAGACCAAATATTGCCGTGAAGCTAGAAAGCACAACTGGTGCGAGTGCAACCCCACCATCTACCAGGAGTCGATAGGAAGCCAGAAATTCGTTGCGCTTTCCTTCTGGCGCAAGATCGGCACCAATTACCAAAATCACTCCACTGCCCACCCCGTTAGCCAGCGACATTAGAAGTGCAACAGTGAGAAAAGTTGTTCCGTCTAAGGCGATAGTTAGAAGTGAAAAAGTAAAAGATAAGCCAACCAAGGTAGGTATGGCCGACCACCTTCGACCGTAGCGATCCATGATTTGGCCAGAGGTGTAGGAAAGGGCTAAATCTAAGGCTCCAGCGATACCTATAAATAGCGCAGTGGTGGCAGGGGATAGACCGATGTGAAGCGCCCAAAGGGGCAAACCAACAATCCTGGCAGTTCTAAGGCCTCCCATAATCGCCGATGCGATTCCAAGCGTTGCCAGTTTTTTAGATTCCTGTTTGGCCACTTGCCAGGTGGCACCTTTTAGTGTTGAGGGCGTATCTGGCATTGATTCAGGTTTTGTAAAAATAAGAAGTATTGCCGCGAAAGCGCACATTACTACCGCCACCCAATAAACAGCGTGCACGTCAAAAAGGGTAATTATTAGGGCACCCAGCATTGGTCCAAAAAAGTGTCCAGCTCTAAATACCCCTCCCAAAATTGATAGGGCACGTGCTCGATGAGAGTAAGGGACAGTTTCAGTTAGGTAGCTGTGCCTGGCGAGAGCGAAGACTGCGACAGTGGCACCAAGAATAAAAAATCCAATACCCAGCACCCAAAGATTGGTCGCCAAGACCGAAATCAGAACACCGACCGCTCCAGCGAAAGCGGCCCAAATCATGGATTTGCGCTCGCCGATTCGATTAATGAGCGAGGCGGCTGGAATATCTGCCAGCAAGGTTCCAATCATTACCAATCCGGTGATGATTCCAGCGGCCGAAAGGCTGGCTCCAAGTAATTGAGCGGTGGCCGGAATAATTGGAAGAAGGGCTCCTTCGCCGATTACAAAGAGTAAGGATGGTCCAAAGACGGGTAAGTTCAAGCTCTTGAGCTTGAACTCCGGATTTGTTTGGGACACCAGACAATTATGGTCCTCACTTAGACTTATGGGATCATGTCTGACCTCGATCTTGCCTCCGAAATTAGGGCACTTCGGCAAACTTTTGGGACCATCAAAGAGGTAATCAACCCAGCCCAATTAGCGCAACAAGTTGAAAAACTTCGCGAAAGTGCTTCAAAACCAGATTTGTGGGATGACCCAGAGACCGCATCAAAGATCACATCAGAACTTTCCCGCTCCCAAGACAGGTTGGACCTCATAGCTTCAGTATCGTCACGACTTGATGATTTGGAAGTCCTAATTGAACTCGCCAATGACGCGTCAGATCAACAATCAATGACCGAAGCCAAAAACGAGCTTGGGGAAATTGAAAAGATTATTGCAAAGTTAGAGATTCAAACTCTGCTCAGTGGCGAGTATGACGCTAGAGCGGCGGTTGTCACAATTCGAAGTGGTGCTGGAGGCGATGACGCCACCGATTTTGCCGAAATGTTAATGCGAATGTATTTGCGCTACTGTGAGCGCCAGGGCTATCCAGTTCGGGTCTTAGATACCTCCTATGCCGAGGGTGCTGGAATCAAGAGTGCAACCTTTGAAGTGGACGCTCCATATGCTTACGGCTCGCTTCAAGTTGAAGCTGGGACCCATCGCTTGGTTCGCATGAGTCCATTCAATGCCGCCGGCAAAAGACAAACTTCTTTTGCCGCAGTAGAGATAGTTCCACTCGTTGAGCAGACTGAAGCCATTGAGATTCCTGAAACTGATATCAGAGTTGATGTATTTAGATCATCTGGCCCAGGTGGGCAGTCGGTAAACACCACCGATTCAGCGGTTCGAATCACCCACTTACCCAGTGGAATAGTGGTTAGCTGCCAAAACGAAAAGAGCCAGATTCAGAACAAGCAGGCAGCTCTTCGGGTCTTGCAATCCAGATTGCTTGAAATCAGACGTCGGGAAGAAGAGGCGACCAAGAAGCAGCTGGCGGGAGATGTTAAGGCCAGTTGGGGAGAGCAAATGAGGAGTTATGTGATGGCTCCCTACCAAATGGTGAAGGATTTGAGAACCGAATACGAAGAAAATAACCCACAGTCGGTATTTGATGGGGGACTCGAAGGATTTATAGCCGCGGGAATCCGCTGGAGAGCGCAGTCTCAGCCTTAGGCTTGAGGCAATATGATCAGCCTGCAAAACGTCACCAAGAAATATAAGGGAACTCCGCGCCCAGCCTTGGATCAAGTTAGCTTGGAAATTGCCAAAGGCGATTTCGTCTTTCTAGTTGGCGCATCCGGAAGCGGAAAGTCGTCACTGATGCGACTGATGCTGCGCGAAGATGTTCCAAATTCTGGCTCGGTTTTTGTTTTGGGTGAAAACCTGGTTGGCCTATCTCAGCGAAAAGTTCAGTTCTTTAGGCGCAAGTTGGGAGTAGTTTTTCAGGACTTCCGCTTGCTACCAAACAAGAGTGTCTCTCAAAACGTTGCTTTCAGCCTTGAAGTAATTGGCAAGTCACAAGGTTTTATCCAAGAAGCGGTTCCCGATGTCCTTCGAATGGTTGGGCTTGCCGAAAAGGCAGACCGTCTCCCAAGCGAACTCTCCGGTGGCGAGCAACAAAGAGTCGCTTTGGCTAGGGCGATTGTTAATAAACCAGCTATTTTGCTGGCCGATGAACCAACTGGAAACCTCGACCCGGCAACCTCCGAGGGAATTATGTCTCTTATTGAATCAATCAATCTAGCTGGCACCACAGTTGTTATGGCCACCCACGACCGATCAATAGTTGATCGAATGCAAAAACGTGTTGTTGAACTAAGCCACGGTCAAATTGTTCGCGACCAGCAAGTTGGTGGCTACGGCGTCAAGGACCTGGCATGAGATTTGGTTTTATTTTTTCAGAGGTGGCTCACGGCCTGAGGCGAAACCTTGCAATGGTAGTGAGTATTGTATTGGTCACCTTTATTTCGCTAACTTTTGTCGGAACCGCCAGCTTGCTCCAGCTTCAAATTGGTCAAATGAAAAACTACTGGTACGACCGAGCGCAAGTTGCTATATACCTCTGCACGGATGTTTCAGCCGAGGCGGCTTGCCCCAGGGGCGAAGCTTCGGAGGATGTCAAAGCGCAAGTTCAGGAACGCTTGGATTCGTCGACATTGGCGCCGTTTATCGAGAAGTATTACTTTGAAGATCACGAACAGGCCTTTCAAAACTTTCAGGAGCAGTTTGCCGGCAATGCGGTTGCGCAGTATGTCAAGGCAGAGCAACTAAATGAAACCTTTTGGGTAAATCTTTACGACCCAAATCAATCTCAGATAATTGCCGAGAGCTTTGCTGGTTTGGCTGGAGTTGAAGAGGTCAGAGATCAAAGAAGTTACCTAGATCAGATATTTAACATTTTGAATATCGCATCTCTAGCGGCTATCGGAATAGCGGCCCTCATGCTGGTATCAAGTGTGCTTCTTATATCCACCACAATCAGACTCTCAGCGTTCTCGCGTCGGCGAGAACTCGGAATCATGCGTTTAGTTGGCGCTAGCAATTTTTCGATTCAGCTGCCTTTTATTTTGGAGGGTGTGGTTGCCGCAACCATAGGTAGCATCTTGGCTGGTGGGGCAATTTTGGCGATGGTTGAGTACTTGGTCCAAGGATTCCTTGCGGAAAGACTTCCATTTACTAGCTTTGTTAGCCTCTCGGATGGCATGCTTGTAGTTCCGCTATTAATTGCTGCCGGTGTGTTGCTGGCTGCGGTGGCTTCGGGTCTGGCGATCCGTCGCTACCTAAAAATCTAGGAGTCGATCGTGCCCAGGGAGCGTGGCCAAAAGGTTGTGGCCACCAATCGCAAAGCCCGCCACGACTATCACATCGAAGATGTTTACGAGGCAGGACTGGTCCTGACCGGAACCGAAGTGAAGTCGCTGCGGGCTGGTCGCGCTTCCCTGGTTGATGGCTACGCAACCGTTGAAGGCGGAGAAGCCTGGCTTGAAAATGTTCACATCCCGGAATACGTTCAAGGCAATTGGACGAATCACTCCACTCGGAGAAGAAGGAAGCTTCTTTTAAATAGAACAGAGATTTACAAGCTGGTTGGAAAGATAAAGGAATCTGGTTTCACTTTGGTGCCACTTTCGCTTTATTTCAAAGACGGTAAGGCCAAAGTTGAAATTGCCTTGGCTAAGGGTAAAAAGGATTACGACAAGCGGCAAACTTTGAAGGAGCAGCAAGATAAAAGGGAAGCTGCCAGAGCAATGGCTACCAAGGGTAAGGAATGGTAGAGATTCGTCGACTGAGCAAAGCGGAGACCGAAAAGTTTCTTGAGTTTATGGACGGACCAGGTTTCAAGACCAATCCAGACTGGGGCGCTTGCTACTGCCAGTTTTATCTAGATGACCACAATGAGATAAACCCAGAGCAAACCGGGGCAAGCGAAAATCGCAAAAAAGCGTGCGACCGTATCGCCTCCGGCGCCATGAGGGGATACTTGGCATTTGAGGGCGATAGGACAATTGGGTGGGTAGCGGCTAATGCGGCTAAAAACTTCCCAGGATTTCCTGAAGCGTCTGAATCTACCGCCAGAATCCTATGTTTCGTTATCGACCAAGATTTTCAACGACAGGGCGTTGCGACCAAACTTTTGAACTACGCCCTGGAAGACCTTCCAAAGCAGGGGTTTGATCTGGTTGAAGCGGCACCAAAAACTCAAAGTGAGGTCTCATCGCGCAGCTATCGAGGCCCAATCAGCATGTACTTAAAGGCAGGATTTGAGCTGGTTGGTCCATTGGATGAACATTCAGTTATTGTTCGAAGAAAACTCTCAGCCTAGCTGTCGCTTGGTTCAAGTATCATCAAAGAGCAACAAATTGATAACTACACATGGGGATGACCGGTTTCGACGGTATTTGTTGAAACTGAATGAAGCGGGTCGAGAATGCAAAGTCAACTCGTAAATGTCCTTTGCAAACTATAGGTGCCAAATCCAATAGCACCGACTTCGCCCTAGCTGCATAAGCTAGCCCGAAGTCCGTCAGCCTAAATTTGATTTCGTTTTAGGTCCTGGCGTCATTTAGAAATCTAGCTGAGCGGTTATGCCTTAGGGCCGCTTGGGACTTGCACTCAGGCTGGGCTCGTCGGTTAGGTTGCTTCAAGCTTTGACCGGAGTCGAGTAAAACAGCATTGAAGCTACACCCGTAGAAGAGTCAGAATCCAAATATCGGACGGGGGTTCAATTCCCCCCATCTCCACCAAATAAATAAGCCGCCTCAGGGCGGTTTATTTTTTTATGTATCAGATTGAATACTGACTCTTAAGCCTTGGCTAGGACCCTGACCCAGGAATTGCAAGGTATCGTTCTTCCATGACTACTCTTCCCGGCACCAAGACGGCGCTACTAGTGATTGATGTTCAAAACACAATTGTTGAGAATTCCTTTAATCGCGATCAGATCGTTTCAAACATTGCAGCTGCTGTTGAAAAGGCACGAGTGGCGGAAGTTCCTGTGATTTGGATCCAGCACTCAGATGAGGATATTGTCTTGGGAAGTGAACCCTGGCAAATTGTTCCGGAGCTTTCCCCGATGTCAAATGAAACAAAAATAGACAAGCACTATAGAAGCAGCTTTGTTGAAACCGAGTTGAACTCTTTACTTCAATCGCTCGGAGTTGGAAAAGTAGTAATTTGCGGAGCGGAATCAAATAATTGTGTTCGGCACACCTCGCATTCAGCATTAGAGCTGGGTTATGACATCACTTTGATTCAGGATGGCCATACGACAACGGGATTCGAGTGGAACGACTTCAAGGTTGACGCCGAGAGAGTAATCGATGAGCAAAATACCAATTTGATGGGATACCAGCTTCCAGGTCGTAAAGCCGAGGTAGTTCCAATCGCTGAGCTTATTTTTTAGTCAAGGTAAAACCGAAATATGACTTCTAATTGGTTTTTGGAGAATGGTTTGGTGGCCCTGGAAGCGATTGGGACGTTGGCTTTTGCTCTCTCAGGCCTAATCGAAGCCGCTAGAAAGAAATTGGATCTAGTGGGGATGGCGATGGTTTCCGGGCTGGCAGCTTTTGGCGGCGGAACTTTAAGGGATGTCTTATTGGATAGGCGACCCTTTTTTTGGGTTGAGAATCAGATTTGGATTTGGGCCATTTTGGCTATTTGCATCGTGGCCCTAATTTTTATGAGAACTCGACACCTTGAGCCAACCGCAAGAGCAATGCAGTGGCCAGATGCTCTGGGTTTGGGGGCATTTGCGGCCGGTGGCACACAATTAGCCCTGGCTGCTTCAACCCCAGCAATAATCGCTGTATTGATGGGTGTGCTGACTGCGGTTTTTGGCGGAGTGCTTCGGGACATTGTGGTCAATGAAATACCAAAAGCCTTTAGCGATCACGTGCCATACTCCGCAATAGCCTTTGTCGGCGGTTGGCTCGTGGTGTTATTAAATGCTCTTGCGCTTGATCCAGTGACGTCTGTTTTGCTTGCGGCAGCAGCCACCATTGTTCTTAGGGTCTTAGCAATGACCTTCGGTTGGCGCCTTCCTGGCTGGAAACACTCCTAATCAAATTGAACTTTTGAAGAATTAGTTTGATTTATCTGATTAACTAATGGCATGAACCATGAACTTTTTGAATTGTCATCTGGACGAAAACTTGAAATCCTTACAACCGACGTTGTTGGCGAAGCTGCCATAGTTTTTCACCATGGAACTCCCGGAAGTATTTACACCTGGGAGACCTGGATCAAAAAACTTAATTCTCTTGGTTTGAGCGGAATCGCCTATAGCCGTCCCGGCTATGGAAGAAGTGAAAGAAGTCAGGGCCGCTCGGTTTCAAGTGTTGGCAGGGACATTGATGAAGTCTTAACCGAGTTTGGCGTGAAGCGTTTTGTTTCCATCGGCCACTCCGGTGGCGGTCCGCACGCACTCGGTGATTCCCAAAATTCCAAATGCCTAGGGGTGCTGACCATAGCGGGTGTTGGACCCTATGGGGATGATGAGCTGAATTTCCTAGAGGGAATGGCCCAAGAAAATCATGACGAATTCGGTGCCGCCCTAGAAGGAGTGGAAGCCCTCACTGCATGGATGGACAAGTACGCCTCCGGAATGGCTTCGGTAACTGGTAAAGACGTTATAGAGAGTTTTGGTGGACTTATTTCGGATGCCGATAAGGCTGTTCTAACCGATGCCTACGCCGAGGAGGCAGCTAAAGCAATGGCTTACGGTCTCTCGGTGAGTTACTTCGGTTGGTTTGATGATGACTTGGCTTTCGTTAAGGACTGGGGATTTAAGCTTTCCGATGTGAAAGTACCAGTTGAGCTTTGGCAAGGGGACCAGGACCTTATGGTTCCGCACGCACACGCCTACTTCCTAGAAAAGCACCTTCCTAATGTTCAGCTAAAGTTCCAGCCAGGAGAGGGACACATGTCACTTCCTGTTAATTGCGAATCCGACATGATCGCAAATGCCCAAGCCCTGCTGAATTCTTAGATTGCGCAAATTACTGCAAGGCGCTTTGCGCCTTCTTGGCATGGACGAGGTACTGGCGGATAGACAGATCCGCTTGCTCACAACTTCTAATTTCATAAGTGCCTTCGGCCGAGGGCTTTTCATGTCCATCGAGGTTATATATTTCAGCGTCGAGGTTGGAATAAAGCCAGGACTTGTTGCAATTGCTTTGGGCGCCGCTGCGCTTACAGGAATTGTGCTTGGTGTGCCCCTTGGGATTTTGACCGATCGAATCGGTGCCAGGAACATGACAACCATTGGCTACATTCTCGAGGGTCTGGCAATTGCCTCACTTGTTTTTGTTTCAAGTTTCGAGCAATTACTGATTGCCAACATCATTATTGGTATTGCTGGAACAGGTGGGCACAATGCTCAAGGAGCCTTAGTTGCTCATTTGGCAGAAGGTGAGACACGAGTAAAGATCCGCGCGACTCAACGAGCGGTTACAAACTTGAGCTTGGCCTTAGGGACTGTTTTCGCCGGAATCGCTTTGGCAGTAAGCGATTTAAATTTCTACAAAGCAATGTTGCTAGCAAATGCCGTCACATTTGTTGGTGCTGGTTTAGTGACCCGCTCGATAGCGGTTTTGGGAAAGACGGTTGAACACCGCGAAAAGCTAAATTTCATGGCGGTTAAGGACCTACCTTATCTTGGAGCAACTTTGCTAAATGGCATCGTTGGGATGCATTTTGTGTTGCAAAGCGTGGCACTTCCACTATGGATCACCACCCACACCGAGGCACCTAAGTGGTGGGTCGCTGTGCTGTTTATCTTAAATACCCTCGGGGTGGCTCTTTTTCAGGTTGCACTTAGCTCCGGAACGGGTGCACTGAGTGTAAGTGTCAGAAAATTCCGAATCGGATCTTGGTTTTTACTTCTTGCCTGCTTGCTCTATGGAATAACGGAAGGCATGCCGCCTTGGATGGCGGCCGCGCTTTTGGCTTTAGGAATGGCCGCACACACCGCTGGTGAACTATTGTCGGCGGCAGGTTCTTTGAGTATTGGTTTCGACTTAGCTGATCAGAAACATATGGGTCAGTATCAATCGGTATTCTCTATTGGCTGGGGGCTATCCGGAAGCTACGGACCATTTTTGGTGGTCGCTCTAATCCTTGGAAACGGGCCTTACGGCTGGTTGGTTATGGGTGCAATATTTGTAGTTGCTGCTTACCTCATGGAGGCACTTGCTAAGGCACAAATTAGGAAGCGGTCGGAGCTGACCTAAGCCTTGATACGGCGGGAACCGCCATTGGAATCAAGATGAAAATCATTGCAATTAGTGCGCCAATTAAAAGTGTTTCGCTGACTCCAAAGATCATTGCAAGAGGGCCGGCAATGGCAATTCCAAGCGGTCCAAAAATAAATGAACCGAAGGCGTCATAGGAAGTGACTCTAGAAAGCGCTTCCTCTGGAACGTTGTTTTGAAGCGAAGTCATCCACAGCACGTAAAAAACATCCAGCCCAATTCCGGCTAAAACCGCAAAGACAATCACAATCGTTAGCGGAAGCGCTTGTCCCATGGCTCCAATCATTAGCGGCAGTGGAAGTAGTCCAAGCATTGCTACCAGCAGCGGTCGCTTAGGTCGAACCTTCATGGCAACTAAAGAGCCTAAGAGCATTCCAAAAGATAGCGCACCCAAAACCCAAGCCCAGCTTGGAGCGCCATCATATGCTTCCTTGGATTGAAGGGGACCAAGCACTGCATAGGCAGCTTCGAATGCCAAGTTGATAAAGGAAAAAGCAAAGACGATAACCCAAATCCAGGGTCTGGAAATAAATTCACCCCAACCAAGTTTGATGTCTTTGAATAATGTGACCTTGGCTTCTTCACCAACACCTTTTTGTGGCAATTTGGAAATTCCCATAATCATTATTCCTGCAACGATAAAGGTCAGCCCATCAATAAGAATTGCCCAACCGACCCCAACGGTTGCAATCAAAATTCCACCAGCTGCCGTTCCTAAAAGGAATGCAATATTTGAACCGAATCCAACAACGGCATTTCCATTTTGAAGATGCTCTTTTGGTACCACCACCGGCATCAATCCTGAAAATGCCGGATACCAAATTCCATTTAGCAAACCGGCCAGCACGCCAATAACAATCAAAAGCAAAACACTTGGCATAGCCAAGATGAATGATAGAGCGCTAATGATTATTAGAAAACCTAATGTTAAATCTGTGATTCCCATGGCCTTTGCCCGGCCATAGCGGTCTGCAATTGCGCCACCGACAACTAACATGATCAGAATTGGGAAGGTTCTGGCTGCCATTACGGCGCTTAGATCCGATGGCTGGGCACCGGTAATGCTGAGTACACCAAACGCCAAGGCAACAGGCGAAATCCCATTTCCCAAATTGGAAATGGTTCTTGCCAGTAGCAGCCTCGGGAAATAGGGGATAGCCAGGAGAGTCTTCAGGGATGCAATCACTTCAGAATCTTATGGTCTAAGATTTGAGAGTTGTAGCAAAACAGTTATTTAGGAGACAAAGATGTCGGTCAAAACCCTTTCCCCTGCAGCAATGGCATGGGCCAGGTTCCGTAAAGACCGCCTTGGGATGGCAACTCTTGTCATTACTATCTTCTTTTTCCTTATTGCGATCATCGCGCCGCTAATCAATCAAGTGGTTGGTGTTGATGCTTACATTTTCTATAAAGACAGTCTCGATCCAGAAACTGCCGCTCTTCCCAAAGGAATCGGCGGAATCAGCTGGGAACACCCATTTGGGGTAGAGCCTGGTACCGGTAGAGATATCTTGGCCAGATTGTTACTTGGAATGCAGGTTTCGCTATCGGTTTCAGTAGCCGCCACCATCATCTCAATGACGATTGGCGTGACAATTGGGCTAACTGCCGGTTATTTCCGTGGAAAAGTTGACAAATTCATCTCAACTTTCATTGACCTAATGCTTGCTTTTCCGGTTTTGCTTCTGATTTTGGCTCTTTCTGGAGCGATGACGCAGCGCTTGGTCGCCCTCGGCGTTCCAGAGGGAAACCCAGCTCGAATTCTCTACATGGTCTTGATATTGAGCCTTTTTGGTTGGCCGGTAATTGCCCGTGTGATCCGAGGTCAGGTGATCAGCCTTCGAGAGAAGGAATTCGTCGAGGCTAGCGTTGCTATGGGATCTGGACCTCTAAGGATCATGTTTAAGCAGATTCTGCCCAATTTATGGGCGCCAATCATTATTTACACTTCCTTGACTTTGCCAGGATACGTGGCAACCGAGGCAACCCTGGCCTTTTTGGGTGTTGGGGTATTGCCTCCAACTCCCACCTGGGGTGCCATGCTGGCCGATAGCGTTAGCTATTTCCGTGTAGTTCCTACCTACCTGCTGTTTCCGGGTCTTGCACTATTCAGCGTGGTCCTTGCCTTTAACTTGCTTGGAGACTCAATCCGAGACGCTTTAGACCCCAAGGCGGGCCGCTAAAACCCAAATACCCAATAGAGTTGTTCATTAGAGATTGACGTCTCGCCAAAACACAAATAAAAGGAGTCACATGAAGAAGAAAGTTGCCGCCGCGATTGGTGTGCTACTTGCCTCTGCTGTTGTCCTAAGTGGTTGCGCCGCTACTGGCGATAACACCGCGGATGGCCAGAAGGGTGGAACGCTTTACGTTCTCACCAACGCAGAGCAGTTCCTGCACCTAGACCCGCAGCGTAACTACACCGGTGCTGACATGGCATTTGCTATGTCGACCATTTACCGCACCTTGGTTACCTACGACAAGGATGGAAACATCGTTGGCGACTTGGCAACCGACGCAGGTCGCACCAGCGATGGTGGAAAGACCTGGGAGTTCACCCTTCGCGATGGAATTACATTCGAAGATGGCTCCGCAATCACCTGTGAAGATGTTAAGTACGGCATGAGCCGTTCATTTGCTCAGGACGTAATCACCGATGGACCTACATTCCTAGTTTCCTACCTTGATGTAGAGAGCTACGAAGGCCCATACACCGGTGTTGGCCAGGACCAGTACGACGATGCATTCAAGTGCACCGACGACAAGAACATGGTTATCCGTCTTAACCAGCCAATCATCGACTTCAACGGTGCATTCACCCTGACTATCTCCTCTCCAGTTCCTGCAGCGCAGGACACCGGTGAGCAGTATGACGACCGCGTATTTGCTAGCGGTCCTTACAAGATTGAGACCTACGAGACCGGTCGCCAGCTAAAGTTGGTTCGCAACGAAAACTGGAACCCAGACTCTGACCCAATCCGTAAGGCATACCCTGACGAGATCATCGTTGAGTTCCAGGTTGACCCTAAGGTTATCGACGAGCGCATCATCAAGGGCGATGGCCCAGATGCATTCGCAATCGGCTATGGTCTACAGACCGAGAACTTGGACCGCGTATTCGGTGACGAAGCACTAGCTGCTCGCGCTATCGACGCTTACGACCCATACTCTCGCTACACCGCAATCAACACCCGCTCAGTCCCATGTCTAGAAGTTCGTAAGGCTATCTACTACGCGCTTGACCGTGACGCACTACTAACCCTTGCTGGTGGTAAGTACGCCGGTGACTTGGGTGATGGTGTAATCAAGCCAAACCTTCCTCTGGACTACAAGCCAGTTACTGGTTACGACGACCTAATGCCTACCGGTAACAAGGCTGTTGCAACTGAGTGGATGGAAAAAGCTAAGACTGCTTGCCCAACCGTTTACGACAAAGCCGTAAACAAGGGCTTGGTCTATGACTACGCTTCCAGCCCAACTGGTGACAAGGTTGCTGCTGCTTGGGTTTCCTCACTTGAGGCAAACGCAGGCATCAAGGTAACTCCAAACCCAATCGAGCCAGGACAGTACTACGGTGTTGTTTTGGGTGATGGCCAGGGAGACCTAAGCACCGCAGGTTGGGGACCGGACTGGGCTAACGCCTCGACTGTGGTTCCTGCCCTATTCACCCCAGACGGTGGATTCGACCTATCTCACGCAGCAGAAGGTGACGCAGAGGCATACGGTGCCTTTGCTGACCTAGTTGCTTCAGGTAAGGGCGAAGTTGACCGCAACAAGCAGGGTGAAATCTGGGCCGCAGGAAACCAGTACGCGATGGATCGCGTATGGGTTGTTCCAACTCGCTTCGGTAGGACTCAGCTCCTAACCGGTGCAAGTGTTGGTGGAGCTTACTTCTGGGATGCATATGGTTGGTACAACGTTGCCGACCTTTACATCGTTCAGTAAGTAATCAGATTGGTTGGGGGTGAGCGAAAGCTCACCCCCAACTTCTCCCCACCAACCCAAGGAAATCAATGAAGATTTACATTCTCCAAAAGCTTGCGACCATGATAGGTCTGCTAGCGGCAGTATCAGCAATTACATTTTTGCTATTTAGCGCTCTTCCAGCGGATCCCGCAGCTCTGACCTGCGGTAAGTCTTGTACTCCAGACGTAATCGAAAAAAACCGAGTAAGACTTGGTTACGATAAGCCGATCTATGAACAGTACGGACTATTTGTTCAAGGAATCTTCGTGGGAAGAACCTACGGTTCCGGAACTCAAGTTTTTGAATGTGATGCTCCTTGCCTCGGTTATTCATTCCGCAAGGGTGAAGAAGTAACTGTTCTGATTGCAAGAGCACTTCCGCCAACAATTCAGTTGGCTACCGGAGCCTTTGTGCTTTGGATTCTTTTAGGTTTATCGATAGGTACGATTTCTGCCCTTCGAAAAGGTAAATGGCAAGATCGCCTGGGCATTGGTTTCGTCCTGGTGGGAACATCGCTTCCGACATTCTTTACGGGTTTGATACTGGTGTTTACCTTTGTTTTTTGGATACCGATCTTACCCACACCGCGATATGTGGAATTTTCGCAATTTCCGCTCTATTGGTTCCTAGGTTTTATTCTTCCTTGGGCGACGTTGGCGTTTATTTACTCAGCAATATACGCGCGCCTTACTCGAGATGGAATTTTGGAAACTATGGGTGAGGACTACGTCCGGACCGCTAGAGCCAAGGGCCTGAGTGAGGGAGTGGTTGTTCGTAAGCACGTGCTTCGCTCGGCTCTCACACCTTTAGTTACAATCGCTGGCCTCGATCTGGCTGGATTATTGGGCGGGGCACTTGTCACCGAGGCCGTGTTCTCAATCCCTGGGCTTGGAAGGCTGACCTTCTCGGCAATCAATGAAGCCGACCTACCGGTTTTGGGCGGAACGATCCTTTTGACAGCAACTTTCATTATTGTTGCCAACACCATCGTGGATGTCGTTTACGCTTTCTTGGATCCTAGGGTCGGTGTGAAATGACAATTCTTGAAGTCAAAGATTTACAAGTAACCTTTCAAACTCAAACCGACAGCGTACCCGCTGTTCGAGGAGTGAGCTATTCCCTCAAGGCAGGTAAGACCTTGGGTTGCGTTGGAGAATCTGGTTCTGGAAAGTCGGTTACTGCTCAGACCATTTTGGGGCTAAATACTGGTGCCAAGACCCAAATTTCTGGAAAAGTCTTCTTCGACGGTGTTGAGGTTGATTTCACAAATAAAGAAGCTATCCAAAAACTGCGTGGCAACGATGTTGCCATGATTTTCCAAGATCCACTTTCTTCGCTTCACCCGTTTTATACAGTTGGAAACCAGATTGCAGAAGCTTATTTAGTTCACCACCCCAAGGCGACCAAAGCCGAGGCTAGAGTGCGAACTTTGGAAGTTATGAACCAGGTTGGAATTCCAGTCTCTGAGACGCGAATAGATGACTACCCTCACCAGTTCTCCGGTGGTATGCGTCAGCGCATAATGATCGCCATGGCACTTGTGAACAATCCAAAAGTTTTGATTGCAGACGAACCAACCACTGCATTGGATGTAACTGTTCAGGCCCAGATTCTTGATTTGCTTAAGAAGCTTCAAAAGGAAACCGGCATGTCAATCCTTTTGATCACTCACGACTTTGGCGTTGTCAAGGAAATGTGTGATGAGGTAGTTGTGATGTACGCCGGCAAGGTTGTTGAAACCGGACCTGTCGCCGAGATCTTCAAGGATCCGCAGCACCCCTACACCCGCGGTCTGTTGGATTCGCTAGTTGCCAATGAGGATTCCGATAAACCTCTGATTCCGATTCCAGGAACCCCGCCAACTCCAGCTGAATTTAATTTGGGTTGCTCTTTTGCTCCCCGCTGTCGCTGGGCTGGGAAAGATGGGATTGATTGCAATAATCAGATTCCCGAGCTTGTTGGCACAGCTAAGCATCAGAGTGCCTGTCTTCTGCCAACCACGAACCGCAGTAAGTTATTCGCGAGTAGGACCAAATGACCCTTTTAGAAGTAAAAGACCTAGTTAAGCACTACTCAGCCCAAGGAAGTTTTGGGCGTAACCGCGGCAAAATCGTTAAGGCCGTGGATGGTGTTTCGCTTTCATTAGCCGAGGGGGAAACACTCGGAATCGTTGGCGAATCAGGCTGCGGTAAGACCACACTGGCCCGCATGGCTGTTAGATTGCTCGAGCCCACAAGTGGTTCAGTAATTCTCGATGGCGAGGACATAACCAACATCAAGGGCAAGGCTCTTCGGGAAGCCCGTCGCAAGATTCAGATTATTTTCCAAGATCCCTATTCTTCATTGAACCCTAGAAAAACGGTTGGGGATATCATCTCGGAACCGATGGTGGTCCAGGGAGTGAATCCAACCGGTGGACGAGAAGCTCGAATCAAAGAATTACTTGAGGTCGTCGGCCTGCGTGGAGATCATTTCTATCGTTACCCGCACGAATTCTCAGGTGGCCAACGTCAAAGGATTGGTATTGCAAGGGCACTTGCATTGAGCCCAAAGGTGATCGTTTGCGACGAACCCGTTTCAGCCTTGGATGTTTCGATTCAAGCTCAGATTGTGAACTTGCTTAAGGATCTTCAAAAAGATTTCAAAGTTTCGTATTTATTCATTGCACACGATCTGAACGTTATCCGTCACGTAAGCGACCGAGTCGCAGTCATGTATCTGGGTAAAGTTGCTGAATTGGGCGCGACTAAGGAAATTTACTCCAAGCCAAGGCACCCATATACCAAGGCCCTTATTAGCTCATCGCCCCAGGTGTTGGAGAGCAAGGTTGAGAGAATTGTGTTGCAGGGAGATGTGCCATCTCCTATTGACCCACCGGCTGGTTGCTCTTTCCACACTCGCTGCTGGAAAGCACAGGCAATTTGTTCGGAGCAAAGACCACAACTAGTCCTGCATGGAAAATCCGAAGCTGCCTGCCACTTCCCAGAGAACTAAATTTTGGAGCTTGCTCTTTTAGTTACGTAGCCTGCCTTGGCCGATGCCCTGCGCAAACTTGTAAGTAGTGGAGTCGCTGTTAGCAACATCAGGATTGTAGTTGTCACGGCTCGTCCGAGATCCCAAAGCAGCCCTCCAGTGAGTAGCTGATACTGCCAGAACTTTTCTAGGTTTACTATCGCTCCAGCTCCTGCCGAATATGAGAGAGATGAATCCATTCCAGCGAGAAATGGCCAATTCCAAAGCGTCATCAAGGCTCCGTAGGCAAAACTTGCAAGAATTCCGAAGCTTGACAAAATAACCAACTGAATGGTTTTTGAATTTGATTTAGGTAATATCCCCGCCCCAATCCCCACTAGCCCAGCAGCCACCATTTGAAACGGCAACCAAGGGCCAACTCCACCTGTTAGCAGTGCTGAAACCAATAGTGAACCTGCTCCAAGCAGAAATCCGAAACCTGAGCCGAAAACATAGGCTGCGATGATTATCAAAAAGAATGCAGTTTCTATGCCGGCGGTTCCGGCTCCTAACAATCGAATAACTGCATTCAGCGCAGTTAGCACTCCCAAAATAGCCAATTGTTTTGATCC
>JBJTOG010000021.1:0-2029 GCA_046074425.1 Actinomycetota bacterium | reverse complement strand
TTGGGTCGATCAAGCGCCTCTTTGAGACCCTGCGGTCCCTCAAGCAGAAAGAGCCCGGTCTCTGACCGGGTCTCTCTCTTGAGAAGCTTTGCGACCCCTTTTATTTCCGAAGCGGTGGGATCTTGAGACAAAGTTCTAGCTAGCCTTTGGTGCCGAGGTGTCCTTAGGCAGGGCAGCCTTGGCAGTTGCAACTAGCGAAGCGAAGGTCGCTGGCTCGTTGACCGCAAGGTCAGCAAGAATACGACGGTCCACCTGAACACCGGCTAGGCCGAGTCCCTGGATGAAGCGGTTATAAGTCATGCCATTTGAGCGAGCGGCAGCGTTGATGCGCTGAATCCAAAGTCTTCTGAAGTCACCCTTGCGAGCTCTGCGGTCGTTGTATGCGTAGACCAAAGAGTGCAGCATCTGCTGCTTAGCCATACGGTACAAACGTGAACGCTGTCCGCGGTAACCCTTGGCGCGCTCGAGAACTACGCGGCGCTTCTTGAGCGAGTTAACCGCACCTTTTACTCTTGCCATTTTCTAAACTCCTAAAATCTGCCGGTTACTTGCCGAGCTGCTTCTTGATGGTCTTAAAGTCGGCAGCGGAAACTACCTGGTCGGCGTTCAAGCGACGCTTGCGCCTTGATGACATGTGCTCGAGGTTGTGGCGCATGTTGATCTGCTGCTTCATGAGCTTGCCACTACCGGTGAAGCGGAAACGCTTCTTGGCACCCGAGTGGGTCTTCTGCTTTGGCATTTACTTCTCTCCTGTTTCCTCTGCAGCCACTTCGACTACAGCTTCGGTTTTCTCAGCCTTGGCTTCGGACTTTGCAGCCTTATCCGCAGCTTTCTTGGCATCGGCTTTCGCTTCCGCCTTGTTTCTAAGTGGACCAATGACCATGACCATGTTTCGCCCATCGATCGACGGAGTCGATTCGACTGAGCCAAACTCGGCCACTTCTTCAGCCAACTTCTGCAACAGCTTGATGCCCATCTCAGGTCGAGATTGCTCTCTTCCTCGGAACACCACCATCACCTTCACCTTGTCGCCGGCTTTCAAGAACTTCTCAATCTGAGCCTTCTTGGTGCCGTAATCATGACCGTCAATTTTCAAACCGAATCGAACAGTTTTCAAAATTGTGTTGACTTGGTTCTTGCGGGCTTCGCGGACTTTCTGGGCAGCTTCGTATTTGAACTTTCCAAAATCCATTAGCTTCGCAACCGGAGGCTTTGACATCGGGGCAACTTCGACTAGGTCTAGGTCTGCATCTTGCGCCATGCGCAGTGCATCCTCGATTTTTACAACGCCAACCTGTTCACCCGCTGGTCCAACGAGGCGAACCTCAGGAACTCGGATGCGGTCATTGATGCGGGGATCGCTGATCTGGTACTCCTTATCGACGTGACAATAGGCCACACCTTCGGGCGGGACGCCAAAAAGGAATGCAGAACCGAAAAGCTTTACCCGGCAACCTCTAAAACGGTGGACGCGGGTGGGAAACTAATCCACTTCTGACCAAGGCCTAAACCTTGGAGCCATGGGTTAGCCTAGCATAATCGGCCCCAAAGGAGAATAGTTGTCCGAGTACGAGGAAATCCAAGAGCAAATCACCGAAATCTCTGACCTGCCCGCAGTTGAGGTTATCGGTCGCTATGCGGTTGATCTATTGAGCGTAGCCGCCGTGCAATGCGGACTTGCCGCCGATGGCCGCAAGGGTGATCTGGATGAGGCCAGAAAGCTCATTAATGCAGTTGCCGGGCTAATCACCGCGGCTGCAGCAGATTTGGGAGATCACCACGCCAGGCCCTTAAGAGATGCTCTTCGCCAGGTTCAACTTGCTTTTCGAGAAGCCTCCCCGATTCCGGATGCTCCAGGGCAAGGACCGGGTGAAAAATACACCGGTCCGGTCAACTAACTTTTTAGCTTGATTCCAACCGAATCAACCAGCTTCACAAACTCTTCCCTCTCCGACCAGCGCTTACTTACTCGATCCACTAATTCCCGCAAGCTTTCGGAATCCAATCCAGCTTGAATCCTCAGGGAAAC
>JBJTOG010000020.1:0-7595 GCA_046074425.1 Actinomycetota bacterium | reverse complement strand
CTTCGCCGGTTTTGCCCGAAACTCTTAAGCAATCCTCGGGATTTCCACCAATCAGATTCGCCAACTCCTCGGCATACTTTTCAGGTTGGGCGGCTGGCAAGTCAATTTTGTTTAGCACCGGAATAATTGTCAGATCATTTTCCATGGCTAGGTATAGATTGGCCAAGGTCTGGGCTTCGATGCCCTGAGCTGCATCAACCAGCAGCACCGCACCTTCGCAAGCTGCCAGCGATCTGGAAACCTCATAAGTAAAGTCAACGTGACCTGGGGTGTCAATCATGTTTAGGGCGAAAGTTTCTCCCGAAATTTCCCAAGGCATTCTCACCGCTTGGGATTTTATGGTGATTCCCCGCTCGCGCTCGATGTCCATTCGGTCAAGGTACTGAGCCCTCATAGATCGATCGTCAACGATTCCAGTGAGCTGAAGCATTCGGTCAGCCAAGGTTGACTTACCGTGATCTATGTGGGCGATGATGCAGAAGTTGCGGATTTGCCCAGGCGGCGTCTTAGACGGTTCCAGTTTGGTTCTGGCGCGTGGGGACAAAGACTTCCTCTGATTTCTTGGGTTTTAGCTCCCTCTATTCTCGCATACCCCGCATATATCAAGACTGAGAACCAGTATGTTGTTGCTCAAGGCGGGTCAAACTATTAGGATAGGAAAGTTGGGTATCCCCAAAACGAAAGAAAATAATGGCAAATATTAAGTCCCAGATTAAGCGCATCGAGACCAACCGCAAGGCTACCGAGCGTAATCGTTCAGTCAAGAGCGAGCTAAAGACCGTCGTTCGTGCTGCCCGCGAGGCAACAGCAGCGGGTGACAAAACTGCTGCAGCTTCTGCAGTCGCCCTAGCAACTAAAAAGCTAGATAAGGCAGTGTCCAAAGGTGTTATTCACAAAAATCAGGCCGCAAACCGTAAGTCAGCATTGGCTAAGAAGGCAGCTGGTCTAAAGTAGAACTTTCTCAAAGACACCGAGGCTAATTTGCCTCGGTGTTTTTTTGTCCTCGATTGGCAAGTAGCAGAACTAATTTCTCCAAAGCGAAGATCGGATCCCGCTCCATTCCCTTTACCGCTGCATCGGTGGTAGCTATTGCCATAACAGCCTCTGCCAAACCCTCTTCGCTCCAACCGGCAAGATCCTCACGAGCTCGGTTGATCTGCCAAGGCTGGGCTCCAATTGTTGAAGGTGAGGCATAGCGATTTCCAAAAACTTTTGCCATTAATCTAACTTTCATACCGATAGCGGCAACCACCGGAACTGGATCGGCACCGGTTGCTAAAGCGTGACGAAGCAGAGCCAGGGCATCAGCGCTTTTGCCGGCGAGGGCGGCATCGGCAACCTTGAAAGCATTGGTTTCCACTCGACCGCCATAGTAGTTATCAACTATCTGCTCATCGATAGTTTCTGCTGAATCTGATATCAATTGACTGCAGGCTGCGGCGAGTTCAGAAAGGTCATCTGAGAACGCTTCGCAAAGCGCTCTTACCGCTCCCGGAGTGACTTTTCTTTCAGCCGCAGCGAACTCAGATTGAACGAAATGGGCTTTGTCTGCATCGCGTTTCAACTCCACACAAGCAATCTCTATGGCGATATCACTAACACGTATCGCTTCAATTAACTTTTTTCCTCGAACACTCGATGAATTGTGCCTGAGAACAATTGTGGTGTCGTCGCTTGGATTAGATAGGTACTGAATTCCATCCTCAATCAAAGCATCACTGCATCTTTCAACGCCTTCAATGACAATCAGTCGAGGTTCTTGAAACAGCGAAGGTGAAGCCATGGCTGCTAACTGACCCGATGAATAATCACCTGCCGAAAAGTTGTGAATCTCTAATCCGGAATCCTTTACCCGCATAGAGTCTCTAATTAGTCGGATAGCTCGATCTGCTAGGTAGTCTTCTCCCCCGGAGACTAAAACTAGGGCAGCTGGGTGCGCCTTGCGCCAATCCACCAATTTCGCTTTTCCCACGGCTATAGCCTAACCGCCACTTCCCTGCCATGAAATGAAGCCACCGCGCTCAGCTATCGCAATTGAACCCGATTCATCGGTTCTCAGAATTAGTGAATCACTCAATAGTTTCAGTGCTGATGCTCCTGGATGACCGTAACCATTTGCTTCCCCTACTGAAATCAATGCCACATCTGCTCCCAGAGCTTGATGAAATGATTCCGACTGATCATTAGATCCGTGGTGGGAAACTTTGAGAATAAGCGGGTAGTGGCTTTGCGCAAGAATCGAGCGAATCTCACCCCTAATTCGCTCCTGACCTTTAGCCCCGAGATCCCCCAGCAACAACATGTCGAAACCTGGGAATCGAAACATGGTCACAACTGATGCATCGTTGGAGTCCGAAGCTTCGCTGGCTTCCGCTGTTGGCGCGATCACCCGCCAGCTAACATCTCCCAATTTGCCAACTAGTTTTTCATTTGCTACCAAAACCTTTGAACCGGATAGAAGTTCAAGTGAGTTCTTAGTGGCCGGGCGGTCATCTGGGAAGCCCGAAATTATTGCCACCTCTACCCTTCTGCCATCAATTGCTCCAGTAAGACCACCGACGTGATCGAAGTCGAAGTGAGTTAGAACTAGAAGGTCAATAGTTCTAATGTTTAGCTCACTAAGGCACTTGTCAATTGCCACGGGCTCTGGTCCGACATCGATCACTGCCACTCTTCCCATTGAACGAATTACAAATGCATCGCCTTGCCCAACATCACAGGCAACAACATCCCAGTCAGGATTTGGCCAACGACCAGGGGCGATTTCGGCGGCAGCTGGGGCAGTAAAAGTTGCAACCGCAAAAACCACTAACCCCATGGACCCTACTGCCTTGGATGCAGAGTTTTTTGACCTAAGCCAAATGCTCACAACCAGAATCAGTGTCAGAGCCGCTAAAATCCCCAAGGCACCATCTAGCCAGGGATAGTAAACCATTGGAAACTCTGCGATGGTTCTCGCGCAAAGTTCAATCCAAAAGGCACCCAATGAAGCCAGATAGGAAACTGGACCAACCAACGATGGAAATACTGGTGTTAGAACCAAGGCAATCATTCCGACCACGGTAATCGGGGCGACAGCGGGACCGGCCAGAAGATTCGCCAGGATTGAATAGCTTGGAAGTCCAGGTTGCAGCTGCAAAAGTAGCGGTAAACAGAGCAGCTGAGCGCTTACCGTGACTGCAAGTGCCAGTGCCAGTAGCTTTGGCATCCTTGTTTGAAGCCTCTCCGAAAGTGCCGGGGCCAGCAATAAAATTCCTGCTGTTGCTAAAACAGAGAGCCCGAATCCGAACTCCAGTGATAACCAAGGATCGGCAATCAACAGAACGAGGACGGCTATTGCCAACGCATGCAAGGAATATGCCCTGCGGCCAGTTGCAATCATGAGCATTACCGCGCCAGTCATAACACCAGCTCGCAGCACCGAGGCATCTGGGCCAACAACAGCGATGTAGCCAACCAGAGCGGCCAATGAAATGAAAGTTCTAGCGCTAAGCCCAAATCGGAATCTAACCGCAATCAGGTAAACCAATCCGATGACTATCGCACAATTTGAACCTGAAACAGCAACGAGGTGAGTTAGCGAGACATCACGCATTTGCTTTTGGAGTCCTTCGCTCACTCCGCTTACATCCCCAATTGCCAAACCGGCAACTAATCCAGCAGCGTCATTTGTCACACCTTGAATTTGAGAAAGGTAGTTAGCTCGAAGATTATTTACAAAACCTTGCTCAATTGTTGGCTCAGCTACCACTGTAATTTCAGATTTTGGCTTCAGTAAAAATGCATCTCGGGCACTAAATCCTGGCTCGTAAAATTTACCTAGAAATTCCACCTGCTGCCCTCTGGCAAGGCCTGCCATCTTGTAGATCAAATACCCACGACCTGAGGCTGGCTGTTTTTCAATTTCAACTATTGAAACGGCTACTCCATAGCTTTCGCCAAATCCCGAAGAAAGTCTCTTGGGCTGATTTAGTAGCTCGATACGCATTCGGCTTTCTTGACCCGAAGAGATGCTTTTGCTTATCCAGGCTGGGTTGTTGCTCATCTCTTGCATCCAAAGCGAAACCCCGGAAAGAATGTATCCGGCGGCCAATAAAACCACTAATGCTCTCCGATTGGCGGGGAGCAGTATGCCAGATACTCCAAACAGAACTCCAAGCAGAAGAAGCCAAAACCCATCGATTGAGTTCGCAATCAAAATTGCTAATGTTCCCCACAACGACAAGGCGACAAGAGTAAGGCTCAAAGCGTGATCAAATCCACCAGACCAGAGAGTAACTTTTCTCCGATTCCGGACACCTTCATCAAATCGTTTTTGGATTTAAACCCGCCATTGGCTTCCCGATAGGCAATAATTCGAGCTGCTAAAGCTGGTCCGATACCTGGGAGAGTTTCAAGTTGAGATTCAGAGGCGCGATTGATTGAGATCAATCCCCCGGATTCCACTGCCTGTTCTAAATTTTCACCAATCTTATAGACCACGATTTGCTCACCATCAGAGAGCTCGCGCGCGAGATTAATACTTGAGTTATCCGCTTCTGCTGTTAGTCCCCCTGCAAGGAATACTGCATCTACCAACCGAGCGCCTATGGGTAATTGATAGATGCCTGGATTTTCAACCTCTCCGACAATGTGGACAAATAGGTAGCCGACGATATCACCGCTCTCCTCCTGAGAAACTTCAAATTCCCCTTTGGGAGTCTCGGGAGCATTCACCAAAACTAGAATCAGAGAGATAACGGCAACTAGGGCAGCAAGATAAAAAAGTAATTGTCGAGAAACTTTCTGGTCACCACTTAGCGCGGCAACTACTTGCTGCTTTAGCCACTCCATAGAGCCAAAGCTAAAGCTCCTTAGGATATTCAATTCGCCGAGAATTGAATTTGTGAATAACCTAGGCTGTCGCGATATTCACAAGTTTTGGGGCTCGAACAATAATGTTCTTTATTTCTCTATCAGCTATGGCCTTCTTCACAACTTCGGAACCAAGCGCTAATTCACGAAGTTCAGTTTCGGAAATACTCGAAGAAACTTCAAACTTGTCACGAAGTTTTCCATCAACTTGAACTACCGCAGTTAGGGATTCTCGGACTAGCAATTCTTCAATTGGCTGCTGGAATCCAGCTAGCGCAACGGAAGGTTCGTGACCGAGTAATTCCCACATGTCTTCAGCTGTGTATGGGGCGAACAAACTTAGAGCTTTGGCCACCGCCTCTGCGCCCTCTCGAACAGCTGGATCGGTTGGGCCGACATTTCCATCAATTGCCTTTCTTAGGGCATTGACTAGCTCCATTACCTTTGCAACTCCGACGTTGAATTTAAAGGTTTCTATCTGCTCGGAAAATTCTTTGAGGAATAGATGGGTCTGCTTGCGCAACTCCCGATTTCCCAAACCAAAATCAACACCAACATCGCTCTGGACGTCCTTTGCGCATCGCCATGCCCTGGCCAAAAACTTACTGCTAGCAGCAGGAGAAACATCTGCCCAGTCGATGTCATCTTCGGGAGGTCCGGCAAATGCCATGGTCAGCCTAACTGCGTCAACCCCGTGTTCATCCAACTGCTCGCTTAACCGAACCAGATTGCCGCGGGATTTGCTCATGGCTGAGCCATCCATCAACACCATTCCCTGATTCAGCAGCCTGGTGAAAGGTTCTTCAAAATCAACTTGCCCAAGATCGTAGAGAACTTTGGTGAAAAAACGGGCGTAAAGCAGGTGCAGGATTGCGTGGGTGACACCTCCTACATACTGATCAACCGGTGCCCATTGCTTAGCCGCTTCAACATCAAATGCAAACTGATCTGATTGCGGGGAAAGAAAACGCAAGAAGTACCAAGAGGAGTCAACGAAGGTATCCATGGTGTCGGTATCGCGCTTGGCGGCACCGCCACAATTAGGACAGCTAACGTTTACCCAATCTGTTGCACCACCGAGAGGCGAAGTGCCCTTGGGCGCTAAATCTAAACCTTTGGAATCCGGAAGCAGAACTGGAAGTTGCGTTTGGTCAATCGGTACCTCGCCACAACTGGGGCAATGAATAATTGGAATCGGTGTTCCCCAATACCTTTGGCGAGAAATCAGCCAATCCCGAAGACGGTAATTCTTTGAGGAATGTGCCTTCTCTTGAACCTCAAGTATTTGAACAATCTTCGCAATCGCCTCTGCTTTCCGGAGACCGTTGAGTTCTCCGGAATTCACAAGTACGCCATCGCCGGCGGTTGGAATTCCAGTTTCGTTAGGATCCCCTTCTCCGGTATCGACAACCATACGAATAGGAAGATTGTTGGTCTTAGCAAAATCAAAATCTCGTTGATCGTGGGCTGGAACCGCCATGATTGCTCCGGTACCATAGTCGGCTAAAACGTAGTCTGCTGCCCAAATTGGTAGCCGTTCGCCATTGACTGGATTTATTGCGAAGCGCCCAAGTTCAACGCCATTTTTTGGCCGGTCGGTTGCCAACCGGTCTATGTCGTTAGCCTTTTTGGTTTCCTCCAGAAATTGCTGGAATTTCATTCGAATTTCCGGATCGGCCTCGCTTGCCAACTCGGCCGCTAAGTCAGAATCGGCTGCCACCACCATAAAAGTTGCTCCGAAAAGTGTGTCGGGTCGGGTGGTGTAAACCTCAATTGGATTTACTCTTCCTTCAATTTCAAACTTGACCGAAGCGCCGTAGGATCGACCAATCCAATTTCGCTGCATGGTTAAGACTTTTTGCGGCCACTTTCCTTCAAGTCCCTCAAGATCATCAAGCAAGCGGTCGGCGTAGTCGGTAACTTTGAAATACCACTGAGTTAGTGCTTTTTTAGTGACCTGGGTGTCGCAGCGTTCGCACGCACCCGCCTCAACTTGTTCGTTAGCCAATACGGTTTGGCAGGATGGGCACCAGTTGACGTTGGAATTTTTTCGATATGCCAATCCCTTTTTATAAAACTCCAAAAACAACCATTGATTCCAGCGGTAATACTCTGGGTCAGACGTTATAAGTACTCGGTCCCAATCAAAGCTGCAGGCATAGCGTCGCATAGAAGCTTTCTGCTGAGCGATATTGTCATAGGTCCAACCCTTTGGGTCTAGGCCTCGTTTGATTGCAGCATTTTCAGCTGGTAGGCCAAAAGAATCCCACCCGATTGGGTGCATCACGTTATAACCCTTTTGAATCCAATACCTGGCTATCACATCGCCCAGAGCATAGGCTTCGGCGTGACCCATATGTAAATCCCCAGAGGGGTAAGGGAACATGTCCAAAACATATTTTTTAGGGCGGGTATCATCAGCCCGGCCAGAGGCGAAGGGCTTTAATTCATCCCAAACCGGCAGCCACTTATCGGTCAAAGCCGATGCATCGTATTGACGGTCGTCGCTCACCCTAGCTCCTATGAATATTGGAAGTACCCCTGTAGAGGTTACCAAGCAAAGAAGCTAGAAAAAGCTACTTGGCCCTGGGCCAAAGTGAGATTATTCCAGCCAGCACACCCCATGCCAACGGCACGGCACCAAGTGCTGGAGATCCCTGCCAAGCAATCATGGCAACAATTGTCAAAATAACCGCGAATCCGATTCCCCAATACCGTGAGACCTTATCTTTTCTGGAAAG
>JBJTOG010000019.1:0-27321 GCA_046074425.1 Actinomycetota bacterium | reverse complement strand
CGCTGTCCGGTTCTACCAGAAGTTTCATCCCGAATATCGGCAATGCCGGTTAGCTTTCCTTCCTTTACCAGCTCTGCGATTTTCTGAGCGAGGTTGTCATGATTTACCTGATAGGGAAGTTCTGTTACTACCAAGCAGGTTCGGTTATGAATTTCCTCAACATTGACAATTGCCCGCATCGTGATTGAGCCACGACCGGTGCGGTAAGCATCTTCGATTCCACGACGACCGATAATCTCAGCTCCGGTTGGAAAATCCGGACCTTTGATTCTTTGCATCAGTGCCGAAAGAAGTTCCTCTTGGTCTGCATCTGGATTTTCTAAAAACCAGATTGCCCCTTCGGCAACTTCGCGAAGGTTGTGAGGTGGGATGTTTGTTGCCATTCCAACCGCAATACCAATGGAGCCATTAACCAAAAGGTTTGGGATTCGGCTTGGCAAGATGGTTGGCTCTTGGGTTCGGCCATCGTAGTTGTCTTGGAAATTAACGGTGTCTTCGTCAATGTCCCGGACCATCTCCATTGCAAGTGGTGCCATCTTGCATTCGGTATACCTGGGGGCAGCGGCTGGGTCATTACCTGGGGAACCAAAGTTTCCCTGTCCTAGAACTAGTGGGTACCGCAGGTTCCAGTCTTGAACTAAGCGGACCAAGGTGTCATAAATAGCCACATCACCGTGTGGGTGATACTGACCCATGACATCGCCAACAACTCTCGAGCACTTTGAGAATTGTTTATCGGGACGATAACCCCCGTCATACATCGCATATAAAACCCTGCGGTGAACCGGCTTAAGGCCATCTCTAACATCAGGCAATGCTCTTCCAACGATGACGCTCATTGCGTAGTCGAGGTAGCTTCGCTGCATTTCGACCTGTAGGTCAATCTGCTCGACGTGATCCATTCTTGCTTCGGATTCGGTATTTTCTGCCATTTTGATCCCCTTGCTCGTCCTAGATATCTAGGAAGCGAACATCCTTCGCGTTCTTTTGAATGAATGATCTTCTTGCCTCAACGTCTTCACCCATCAGGGTTGAGAAAACCTCATCGGCTAAAGCAGCATCGTCGAGTGTCACCTGAAGCAGGGTTCTTCTGGCTGGATCCATGGTGGTGGACCAAAGCTCTTCGTAGTCCATCTCACCTAGCCCCTTATATCTTTGAATGGCGTTTTCCTTGGGAATACGTTTTCCGGCTTTGGTTCCCTCTTTGAGTTTTTGATCTCGCTCGGCATCGGTGTAAACATACTCATGCTCAGCGTTGGACCACTTGATTCGATATAGAGGTGGCTGAGCTAAATAAACATATCCGTGTTCGATAAGCGGTCGCATATATCTAAAAAGCAGAGTGAGCAAAAGGGTTCGAATATGTTGACCATCAACATCGGCGTCTGCCATCAGAACACATTTGTGATAGCGAATTTTTGAAACATCGAACTCTTCTCCGATTCCGGTTCCAAATGCGGTGATTAGAGCCTGAACCTCGCTGTTAGCGAGTGCTCTATCGAGTCGGGCCTTTTCAACATTCAAAATCTTTCCGCGCAGCGGCAAGATGGCCTGGGTCTCGGGATCTCTTCCTCGCATTGCGGAACCACCTGCGGAGTCACCTTCAACGATATAAATTTCAGAAACCACTGGGTCTCTGGAAGAGCAATCGCGAAGTTTTCCTGGCATGCCACCAGATTCCAATAGCCCTTTGCGGCGGGTTGCCTCGCGAGCTTTTCTCGCGGCCATTCGAGCCGCGGCAGCCTGAATTGCTTTGCGAATAATTTCTTTGGCACCCTGAGGATTACGCTCTAGCCAATCCCCTAATTTGTCGTTGACGATTTTTTGAGTAAAAGTTTTGGCTTCGGTGTTACCAAGCTTGGTCTTGGTCTGACCCTCGAACTGTGGTTCGGAAAGTTTTATTGAGATTACGGCAGTAAGACCTTCGCGAACATCATCACCGGAGAGATTCTCATCTTTTTCCTTGAGTAGGTTATTGCTCCTGGCGTACTTGTTGAGTAAGGATGTGATGGCTGTTCGGAAACCCTCTTCGTGCGTTCCACCTTCGTGGGTATTAATTGTGTTGGCGTAAGTGTGAACCGACTCGGTGTAAGCGTTAGTCCATTGCATTGCAACTTCGATTGACATGTCTTTTTTGGAGGTTTCGGCTTCGAAGGAGATAATCTCGTCGTGAACCAGGTCAATCTTTTTTGAGCTGTTTAGGAATTGGACGTAGTCCATCAACCCTTTTTCGTATTTGTACTCGTCGGTTTTTCCCGATCGCTCATCGGTTATTGAGATACCTAGACCTCTATTTAGGAAGGCCATCTGCTGAAACCGTGCTCTTAGGGTTTCGTAGTCGTATTCGGTGGTTTCGAAAATGTCACCATCGGCTTTGAATTCAATGGTGGTTCCGGTGTGGTTTACCTTCTTGCCCTGGGCCAATTTCCCCTGTGGGACACCGATCTTGTATTCCTGAGTCCAAAGGAATCCATCCCTTGCAACCTGCACCTTTAGATCGGTTGAAAGGGCGTTTACGACCGAAGCACCAACTCCGTGCAGCCCACCTGAGACCGCGTAACCGCCGCCGCCGAACTTACCTCCTGCGTGCAAGACGGTTAGCACAACTTCAACAGCCGGTTTTTTCTCAACCGGGTGCATGTCAACCGGGATGCCGCGCCCATTGTCAGAGACTCTGATCCAACCCTTTTTGGTGATTGTTACCTTTATGTCATCGCAATGACCGGCAAGGGCTTCGTCAACGGAGTTGTCAACAATTTCATAAACCAAGTGATGTAATCCGCGTGGACCAGTGGAGCCGATATACATGCCGGGGCGTTTACGAACCGCTTCCAAACCTTCAAGAACCTGAATGCTTCCCGCGTCGTAACCTGATTTCTTTTTCTCAGGTTTTTTCTCTGACTTGGTGGCTGGTTCAGTTTTCTTGGATGGCATGTTAAGTTTGTGCTCCTTTAGTAGCGGGTTAGTTCCACATAACAGCGCAAAGCGACTTACATTCGGGTTTGCTAACCCTTCTATTTTACCTCGCCGGAGAGACTAATTCTGACCCTATGGAGAACTAACCGTAAGTGTCTCTTGGGCCACGCCCTGGTACTGACCGCGGTCCCTTTTTCCAGCTCGGCGCATCAGGGCCAATAAACATAAGGGTTGTGATTTCTAGTTCGGAAAAACGCTCATTAATGCGAGCCAGGATGTCGTTCTGCATCAGTCTAAGTTGGGTCGCCCAAGCGGTCGATTGACAACGAATTGTGAGTTTTCCTTTTTCCAAGTTTTCCGGCATCGAATTCTTGGCATTTAATTCGCCAACGATTTCTGCCCAGCTGACAAACAACTCAGCTTGTTCCATAGAAGACTGCCAACGGAAGTCTTCTAAAAGTGAATCAATCGAATTTGCTGCACTTACCGGATCGCGACCTGGATCAAAGGGTTTAGAGCGAATGGTCTTTTTCTCGGCGATTCTTTTTTGATCTTTAGTCGGTCTTCCAGTCACCGCCTTTCTCATGGCGTAGTAAAACTCAACTGCAAATTTTTTATTTTCAGGCATTCAGCTCACCGCCAACGATGTTTATCTTATGAGAGCGCAATCTTTCAGGAACATCCTCAATCACAGCTGCGGTTATCAATACCTGCTCGTTATTTTCAACCAGCGAAGAAAGTTTTACTCTCCTAGTGCTATCAAGCTCAGCAAAAACATCATCCAAGATTAATATTGGATCTCCCAAATTTGACTCTTGCTTTAGTAGATCAAGTGATGCAAGCCGCAGCGCAAGAGCATAAGACCAACTCTCGCCATGCGATGCATATCCCTTAGCGGGTAATGATCCAAGAATCAAAACTAAATCATCTCGGTGAGGCCCTACCAAAGTGATGCCGCGTTCAATCTCTTTGGAGCGCAACCGATCGAGTTTTTCCCGAAACAGCTTTTCTATTTCCTCCCGATTCGGAGTCTCTAAGAATTCGACATCGTCACTCTCGTCGCTATCTCCAATCACCGAGCCCAGAATTGAAGACTTAATAAACATCTTTGGTTCGTTATTGGTATCGGCAATCAATTTATAGTTGCGCACAAGTCCCGGCAGGAGTCTTTCCGTTAGACCAACCCGCGCAGCAATAATTTCAGAGCCGTAGTCAATCAGAGACTGATCCCAGGCTGATAGTGTGGCGAGACCTTCGCCTTTTACGGCCCTTGCGGTTTTCAATAAGGTATTGCGCTGTTTTAGAACTCGCTCGTAATCGGAGTAAACCCCGTGCATACGAGGGCTTAGCTGCACCACCAGTTGATCAATGAAGGCTCGGCGGTTGGTTGGATCTCGCTTGACGATGTCGAGGTCTTCGGGAGCAAAAATTACCGAGTTCAGATAACCCAAAATTTCTTTTGGGCGATTGAGTGCGGAGCGATTTAGCTTGGCTCGGTTTGGTCCGGAGGAGTTGATCTCAAATTCCAGCAGGATTTCGCGATCTTGGTGCCTGAGTTCCAAACTCAAAATAGCCTGCTCCTTCCCTTGTTTTATAAGGGGAGTTAGCGATGAGACTCGGTGAGATGAGAGCGCCGCGAAGAAGTTAACGGCCTCGACCAGGTTGGTTTTACCTTGACCGTTGGCGCCGAAGACCAGGTTTGTCCCTGGCTGCAACGAGAGCTCTAAGGTTTCATAGTTGCGAAAATTGGTGAGCCTTAATTTGCTTGCAAACATGGCTCAGGAAAGATTACTTGCCGGATTCTTTAACCGCGTGACCGCCAAATTGATTGCGCAGTGCTGCAACAGCCTTCATGGCTGGCGAATCATCCTGGCGAGAAGCGAAACGAGCAAATAGTGAAGCTGTGATTGCCGGCATTGGAACCGCATTGGCAATTGCTTCCTCAACAGTCCAGCGTCCCTCACCAGAATCCTCTACGTAGCCGCGGATGCGATCTAGGTTGGGATCTTCTTCTAGAGCACGGACAAGTAAATCGAGCAACCAGGATCGAACCACAGTTCCGCGCTGCCATGCTTTGAAGGTTCCGTGAACATCTTTGATGATGTCCTTTTTAGCTAGTAGTTCATAACCTTCTGCAAAAGATTGCATCATGCCATATTCGATTCCGTTGTGAACCATCTTGGCGTAGTGACCAGCACCAACATCACCGACGTGAACAAATCCTTCGCTACGTTCTCCTTCGGGACGAAGAGCATCAAATATCGGCATAGCTTTGTCAACCAGCTCTTTCGGTCCACCAACCATCAAACCGTAACCGTTTTCTAATCCCCAAACTCCACCAGAGACTCCACAGTCGAGATAACCTATTCCCTTTTTAGAAAGTTGCTCGGCGTGACGAACGTCATCGCTAAAACGTGAGTTCCCGCCTTCGATTACCAGATCACCCTCGCCAAGTAAGGTTTCCAGTTTGTCAATAATTTCATCGGTTGGATTTCCGTGAGGAACCATTACCCAAACAATTTTTGGGCTGGAAATTTTTGAAACCATTTCTTCGATTGAATCGCAGTCAGCTACTTCGCGAGTGCGAGCGTAGCCAGTTACTTCAATTCCATTCTTGCGAAGACGTGAGCGCATGTTGCCGCCCATTTTCCCAAGTCCAATTAATCCGATGTGCATGAGGTTTCCTATTCTTAGCGGCCCAAAAGATTTGGTTGCAGCAAGTACATATAGCTATCGCTAGCTTCTTTTTCTTTCGTGCTGTGGTTGGTAATTAATACTGGCGATGGGCGATTCGGATTGTCACTGTTGGTGAATCCAATTTTCACAAACTCTGTATTCACTCCTGCTAAACCATCAATCAAAAATTGTGGCTTTAATGACACCACAACATCAGATCCACTTAGTTGGCAGTCGATGGATTCCGAAGCTTGGGCTGTTTCACCACCGGTAGCTTCCAAAACAACACTGCTGGAGCCGAAGCTAAATTTAATTGGACTCTCTCGCTCTAATACCAGCGATACTCTCCTGGTGGAATCTAGAAGATCCTGAGTGTTTAGCACCGCGAAATTTTCCACTCGCTCTGGGAAGAGGGTCTTCACCGCTGGAAAATTTCCCTTGATAAGTCTTGAGGTGACTGATCGGTTATTTGCCTTGAAAGCGATGAGATCTTTCTCATCGGATGGATTAATTGATATTGCAATCTCACCCTGATTAGCAAAGGTCTTGGCGATTTCTTGCAGTGTCTTTGCTGGAATCAGGGCTGACTGGTCAGAATCTGATGCCGCGTTTTTCCAAGCAATATCTTTTACCGCCACCCGATAGCGGTCGGTGGCAACCAGGGAAATTGATTCCTTGGTTGTTTCTAGTAAAACGGTGGTTAGAACTGGTGTCACATCCTCTTTCGATGCAGCAACTGCAATTTGAGAAATTGCAGAGGCGAATTCATCCCCAGATACAGTTCCGGAAACTGAAGGTATTTCAGGAAGGGTTGGATACTCATCAATTGGCATAGTGGAAAGAGAGAACTTAGCCGATCCACAATTAACCTGGACCTTCGAGCCGTCGGTTGAAAAATCTACCGCTGCGTTAGGGAGTTTATTGATGATTTCAGCCATGAGGCGCCCGGAAACTAAGACTCGGCCGGATTGATCGACTTTGGCGGCAATCTCGACCTGGGCTGAAGTGTCGTAGTCAAACACCGAAAGTCTCAGGGCATTTGCGTCTGCTTCAATAAGGATTCCACTGAGAATAGGGAGGGTGGTCCGCTGAGGAAGTAAGCGCACCGCAAATGAGACCGCTTCATTCAAAACGTCTTTGTTTACCTGAAACTTCACGTATATTCCCCTCTGGTTTCGTCTTTAATCTTGGCACAACTTCCTAGTGGTTGGAGACCAGTTATTTCTTAAGGGTTATCGATCATTAAAAGCTTTAATTAATCATTAATTACATTAACCATTGTGGAAACTGTGGATAAATGCCGATATCCCTTATTTTTACTAAAAACTACATGGTTGAAAGTTGTTTACACAGGTGTGTATAACCCTGTGGAAAAACCTAAGCCTTGTTAGTTGTGGATTTACAAAAACCTAGATATTTACTGGAAATAAACAGATATTTTTAGTTATCCACAACTTATCCACGGGATTTTTGCTTGACCCTGTTGAGAATTTCGGTCACCTGGTTGTAAAGGCTCCTGCGCTCACTCATCAAGTCGGTGACTTTCTTGTTGGCATACATCACAGTGGTGTGATCGCGGTTTCCAAAGAGTTGGCCGATTTTAGGAAGCGATAGGTTGGTTTGCTCTCGAATCAAATACATAGCAATTTGCCTTGCTTGGGCTACCGCCTGTTGCCTAGAAGATCCAAAGAGGTCAGAGGGGGTAATCGAGTAGTACTTGGCAACTTCGGCGATGATGTCGTTCGGGGCAATGATGGTCTCATCACCGAGTGGAACAATGTCCTTCAATACCGTCTGAACTAGGTTCATATCCACCCTGGTTCGGTTCAGGGCAGCAAACGCCGTCACCCGGATCAAAGTTCCTTCTAATTCACGGATGTTTGAGGCAACTCGGGCTGCCATATATTCCAAAATCTCATCCGGAACCTTGATTTTCTCGTTTTCGGCTTTCTTGCGCAGAATTGCGATGCGAGTTTCAAGTTCCGGAGCTTGAATGTCAGTAATCAGGCCCCATTCAAAGCGGGAGAGCATCCGTTCCTCAAACCCGGTCAGTTCCTTGGGCGGCAAATCCGAGGTGATAACCACCTGCTTATTGTGATCGTGAAGGGTATTGAAGGTGTGGAAAAAGGCCTCTTGAGTCTGGTCCTTGCCCTGCAGGAATTGAATATCGTCAATCAGCAAAACATCGATATCCCGGTATTCGGCCTGAAAAGCCGCGGTTCGGTTGTTTTGAATGGCATTAATGAAATCGTTGGTGAACTCTTCCGAGGAAACGTAGCGGACCTTGATTTTTGGATAGAGATTCAGGGCATAGTGACCAATGGCGTGCAGCAGGTGAGTTTTTCCAAGCCCTGAACCCCCGTAGATAAACAGCGGGTTATAGGCCTTGGCCGGGGTTTCTGAGACAGCGAAGGCCGCAGCGTGGGCGAAGCGGTTTGAACCCCCGGTGACGAAGTTATCGAAGTTGTATTTGGGGTTCAATCTGGTGTCAAATAGCACCCCAACCGCGCCAGTGCGAGCTCTTGTCTCTTCACCCTGAAGCGAAGGGGCACTCCCGATTGGGTAAACATTAGCGTTTGAAGGAGAAAAGTCAGGCTGCTGCTGAATATCTGGGTTTACCACAACGGCGAAGTTGGTTGGGCCGCCCATCAGGGCGCTCTCCTGTAAAACCTCGAGAATATCCCCCCTGATTCGCTGCTCCAGCATGCCGCGGGTTAGATCATTTGGAACTTCTAGATAGAGAGTGTCCGCCAAAACTCCCTTGGGTTCGACCAAGGTCAAGAATCCCATTAACTGGGGACTGAGTGCTCCCTTTTCAGCCAGCCGGGTTACTACCCCCTGCCATTGACCGCTCACCTCGTCGAGCTCGCTCATGGATTCCCCTCAATAAACTGACTTGGATAGTTTTCCACACTTTGTCCACACGGTGTAAAAGCTGTGGAAAATCCTCTCCAGTATTCAACTGAGTCTTGGCATTAATTGCAAATCCAGATAGCGGAATATTTACAGCATTTTTGATGGAAAATAGTGCCAATCAGACTTGACCTTTACCCATGGTTACCCCTAGATTTAACAGGTTGTGCTGACTATAGGAACCATCAGCCCGATACTATAAAGGCCAGTAGCCGACTCACCAGGTTCCCCGCAAATTTTCGGAGTGTATTCACATGGGCAAGCGCACCTTCCAACCGAACAACCGCCGTCGTTCCAAGACCCACGGCTTCCGTCTTCGCATGGCAACCCGTGCCGGTAGGGCCATCTTGGCCGCTCGCCGCAAAAAGGGCCGCAAAGTTCTTTCGGCCTAAGTAAGCCATGCTCGCCAGAGCCAATCGGTTGCTTCGAGGCGATGACTTTCGCAAAGTAATGCGATCGGGAAAACGTCACTCAACCCCCCACCTGGTTGGATATCAACTTCTGGAATCGGGCTCCCCCACACGTTTCGGATTTGTGGTATCCAAAGCTTGTGGCAAAGCGGTAAAACGCAATCAAATCAAAAGAAGATTGAGATCCTTGGCTAGGGAGAAAATGACCCAGATACAACCTGGTTCCCAGATTGTTCTCAGAGCGCTCCCAGGAAGTGCGGAACAAGATTTCAGCTCAATCTCAAGTGAATTTTCTGAGGTTTTGGGTCTCAGATGAAGATTTTCTGGACAATTTGGCTGGTTCCTCGGAACCTGGCCATTTTGCTCCTGAAGCTGTATCGCAAGATTATCTCTCCGTTGTACGGGGATGTTTGCCGGTACTACCCCAGCTGTTCGGCCTACGGGCTTGGACAGTTGCAGCAGAGGGGATTGGTTATTGGTTCCCTATGGACCCTAGCCAGAATTCTCCGCTGCAACCCATGGTCGCGCGGTGGAGTGGACGAGGTTCGACCAACGGGTCAAAGGTTTGAAGTTTTAGAGAACGGCTTCGTTTCGGCGGGGCCAAAAGGAAAGGTAAGCAATGCCTGATCTACTGTTTCCGATCAAGTGGGTAATCGAGCTCATTTTGGTGGGCTTTCACAGCTTCTTCACCCTCTTTGGGCTAAAACCGGAATGGGGTGTCACCTGGGTCCTTTCCATTGTTGGATTGGTACTTGTGGTTAGAGCCGCCTTGATTCCCCTTTTTGTGAAGCAAATCAAGAGCCAGCGCAACATGGTGCTGGTGCAGCCAGAGCTACAGAAGCTTCAAAAGAAGTACAAGGGCAAAAACGACCGGGAATCCAGAGAAAAGTTTGCCAAGGAGCAGATGGATCTCTACAAGCGCACTGGCTCAAACCCGCTAAGCTCCTGCCTGCCGATTTTGATTCAGATCCCAATTTTTATGGGGCTATTTTTTACTCTGAACAGTGCCCAACACTCCAACACCGGAGTTGGTCTACTTAACAGCGAATTGGCCAAACAGTTTGCTAACGCTACCTTTTTCAGTGCCCCACTTTCGGAAACCTTCTTGACCGCCAGCACCACCGCGGTACAGATTTTGGCTGGAATTATGGTGGTGCTGATGTCCGCCAGCCAGTTCATCACCCAGCGACAAATAATTGCAAAGAACCAGAACCCAGAAATTCAAAACAGCCAATACATGCAGACTCAGAAAATCATGCTGTATTTATTCCCTTTGATTTTCGTAATCTCTGGTGTTTCGTTCCCGTTGGGAGTCATTTTCTACTGGCTAACTTCCAACTTCTGGACCATGGGTCAGCAGTTCATCGTGATTCGAAACATGCCAACCGAGGGTTCACCCGCCTACCACGCTCGCATGGAAAGGCTGGCCAAGAAAGGCAAGCTCCCTAGGGAACTACAGGCGAAAGCAGACGCCGAAGCCGAAGCCGAAGAAAAGCGTCAGCGAGAGCAGCCCACTGGTAAAAACCGGGCCAAAAAGCAGTCTAGAAAGAAGAAATAAATGACCGAACCCCAAGAGAGCAAGGATCGCTCGGTTGAGCAGCTGGAAGAAGAAGGCGACATCGCTGCTGACTACCTTGAAGAATTACTTGACATAACTGATTTAGATGGCGATATTGACATCGACGTTCGAGATGGTCGGGCCTACCTGGCCGTAACCGCAAGCTCGGATTCTAACTTGAAATTGATCTCCGAGCCTGAAACTGTTGAGGCTTTGCAAGAGCTGACCCGGCTAGCTGTCCAAGTAAAGACCAACAGCTACTCCAGACTAATTTTGGATGTTGGCGGCTCAAGACAGGCCAAAATTGATCAACTCACCAAAGTGGTGGAAAAGATCATCAAAAAGGTCCAAGAATCTGGTGAACCTCAACACCTGAAGCCAATGAGTTCTTACGAACGTAAGCTCGCGCACGATCTAATTGCTGAAGCCGGACTGCACTCCGAATCTGAGGGCGAGGGCCGAGAGCGCCACATCGTTATCTCTCAAACTGCATAGTTTCACGTGAAACATTTCGAGGCTGAGCCAGATTCGGCGCAGCGGATATTCGGCCCAAGCATCGATAAAGCCAGAGCTTATGCCCAGGCGCTTGCCAATGACAGCGACGAGCTCGGCCTGCTTGGCCCAAGAGAATTAGACAAATTATGGTCCCGGCACATCCTAAATTCAGCCGTAGTTTCTGAACTAATTCGAAGCGGGGAAAGGGTGGCGGATGTCGGTTCCGGGGCTGGATTGCCAGGTATCCCAATGGCGATCGCCAAGCCGGATGCCAAATTTGTCCTCATTGAACCGATGGAACGCCGCTCTTCCTGGCTGCAAAAAATTGTCACCGAACTCGATCTAAATAATGTTGAGGTCATCCGGGCACGGGCCGAGGAGGTCCAACTAAGTGATTTTGATGTGGTTACTGCCCGCGCGGTTGCCGCCTTGGAGAAACTACTGAAGCTCTGCGTTCCGCTTCTGCACCCTGGAGGGCGTCTGATTGCCCTAAAGGGATCCAAGGCGGTCGAGGAAATTGAAGACGCCAAAAGACTGCAAAAAAAGCTCAAAATTGCCAGCTTCAAATTGTTGATTTGCGGGGAAGAGTTTTTATCAGAACCAACATCTGTGGTCGAAACTAGGCTAGATTCTTCAGGGGAGTAATTTATGTCAGAACAGCCAGCCGAATCAACTGCAGTCACTAAATCGACCGTTGTCAGGGGTCTTGGCTACCCAAATGACCGCTTAGAAAGTTCTCCACAGCCCACCGGTTGGCTTGTGGATAACTCTGAAGTTTCGAAGGTTTCACGTGGAACATTCGAATGATTTGAGCTCCGATTTGAGCGATTTCACTGATACTCCGCTAGCTCGGGAGCTTGTGGAAAACTCCAGACGTTTGGAGAACGTTGGGGCTCAGGTTGTGGATAAACCTTCGCATACCCGAATAATTACGATTTCCAACCAAAAGGGCGGGGTTGGAAAAACGACCACCACTGTGAACCTTGCTTCTGCTCTTGCTTCCAAGGGAATGAATGTTTTGGTGGTGGATCTAGACCCTCAGGGCAACGCTTCTACCGCTTTGGGCATCGACCACCACGCCGAAATCAAGAGCATCTATGAAGTCTTGATTGATGATCTGCCGTTGGAGCAGGTTATCCAGATTTCGCCGGAGCGACCAGGTCTTAGTTGCGTGCCTGCAACCATTCACCTCGCCGGTGCTGAAATTGAACTAGTTTCACTGGTCGCAAGGGAGCAAAGGCTCCGCACCGCTATTGATAACTACGTTCAAACCAGCATGACCCCACCGGACTACGTTTTGATTGACTGTCCACCATCACTTGGACTGCTAACCGTAAATGCCTTCGTGGCAGCACGTGAAGTGCTGATTCCAATTCAATGTGAATACTATGCCCTTGAGGGTCTGAGCCAACTACTTCGAAGCATTGAGATGATCAAGAAGCACCTTAACCCTGAGCTCGAGCTTTCAACAATTCTTCTAACTATGTATGACAGCCGAACTAAGTTGGCTTCTCAGGTTGCCGATGAAGTGAAGGAACATTTCCCATCCCAGGTTCTAAAGACAATTATTCCAAGAAGCGTTCGAGTATCTGAAGCGCCGAGCTATGGCAAGACAGTAATTTCTTACGATCGCTCATCACCAGGAGCAATCGCCTATTTGGAAGCGGCTGTTGAAATCGCATCAAGAGGAGGAAAACGTGGCTGAGAAAAAAGGTGGCTTGGGTCGAGGAATCGGATCGTTAATTCCAACCTCTGATAAAGCAACTGAGCGACCGGTAGATGTTTTCTTTCCAATGGGAGGAACCCAAGGCGCCGCCGGCGAATTAGCTGTTGTTCCCGGAGCACGATTTGGTCACTTGGAAATAGCTGCCATTTCTCCAAACCCAAAACAACCTAGGTCAGTATTCGAGCCAGAGGCCTTTGCCGAATTGGTTCACTCGATCCGTGAACTAGGAGTTCTGCAACCAATTGTGGTTCGCGAAAAATCTGAAGGCTCATACGAACTCATCATGGGCGAGCGAAGATTACGCGCTTCCAAAGAAGCGGGCTTATCAAAAATTCCTGCGGTGATTCGTGAAACTCAAGATGAAAATATGTTGCGCGATGCACTGCTCGAGAATCTTCACCGCAGTGATTTAAATCCACTCGAAGAAGCTAGCGCCTACCAACAGTTGCTAGATGATTTTGGAATCACTCAAGAACAATTAGCCGAACGCATCGGAAGATCAAGACCGCAGATTACAAACACTCTTCGATTGCTCAAACTTCCGGCAGCAGTCCAACGCCAAGTCGCAGCCGGTGTTCTTTCCGCCGGTCACGCTCGAGCCATCTTGGGTGCAAGCGATAGTGAGCGAATGGAATACTTCGCGACCAAGACAGTGAACGAAGGGCTCTCGGTTAGAACGCTCGAAGAATTGGTCGGCATTGATAAACCCGAAAGCAAGAAACCTAAAATCATTCAAGGTTCTCGTCAAGATTTACTTAAGGATATTGCCGAGCGACTTGGCGACAAGTTAGAAACCAAAGTGAAGATTTCCCTCGGTCGAAAAAAGGGTCAACTAACAATTGACTTTGCAACGGTTGCTGACCTGAATCGCATCTTGGATGCAATCGGTTTTAAGCGCGAAGAAAATTAACCGCGACCACGAATAGCAGCCTTTGCCAAACTCATATATGTTTCGGCCAGAGTGCTACCGGCAGCAATAATCGCCTGCGGCAATAAAGAAGTTTCGGTAAGCCCTGGCAACACGTTGGCTTCTAAAAACCAGGGTGTGCCCTTGGCATCAACAATGATGTCAACTCGGGAGAGGTGCCTAAGACCCAAAGCCTCGTGAGCCTCGATGGCCAACTTTGAAACTTTCGCAGCAACCGATTTACTCAATCTTGCTGGAACAAAATATTCGGTTTCACCGGCTACGTATCGCTCCTCAAAACCAAATTCACCGGAGCGCGGTTGAATCTCAACTGCGGGAAGGGCAATTGGGCCGGCACCCAAATCAATGACCCCAACGGCCAACTCGGTTCCGGCAACAAAATTCTCAATCATCGCAACGTCGCAATAAACGTAGGCGTCAATCATGGCGCTACCGAGTTGGTCTTGCTTTTTCACTATCGTCACGCCCTGGGCCGATCCGGATCGAGTGGGCTTCACCACAACCGGAAGCGCAAGGGTTTTAGTGACGAGTTTGAGAACCGACTCAGCATCCAATTCTTTGAATGTTTCACGTGGCAGGGTAATCCATGGGGGAGTCTGAATCCCATCTTTGGCAACTAAAATCTTGGCAATTGATTTGTTCCAAGCCAGTTGAGAACCAGCTCCGCCCGCGCCAACAAAGGGAATGCCTGTTAGCGTCAAGATATCTCTAAGTGCACCATCTTCGCCACTGGCGCCATGCAGAGTTGGCCAAATCACATCCGGCTTGTCCTTTTTGAGATTCGCCAAAAGTTCCTGATCAGGCTCGCGAATGACAACGGTGGCGCCGGCTTCAATCAGGGCATCGGCCACCCTTCTTCCGGATTTCAAAGAAATGTCGCGCTCATGTGAAATTCCTCCGGCCAAGACAACAATCTTTAGCTTGTTGCCAACTTTTTGCTTAGGGATCACTTTGCCCCCTTACCGAAGGTCTCTTGTAGCTCTACCTGCAGGTTTATCACATTGGACAATCTTTTGATACCCAAATCGATTCGCTCTGGGGTTGGGTAGGAATAGCAAATCCGAAGGTTCCCCTTGCCACCGCCATCTCCGAAAAAGGCCGTTCCTGGAGTGTAGGCAACTAATTCCTTAACTGCCAGAGGCAGCATTGCCTTCGAATCCAACCCCTCTGGTAGATCAACCCAGAGGTAGAAACCTCCATCTGGTTTGGTGGTTTTCAGATTCGGCAGATGTTCCTTCATTGCTTTCAAGGCTGCATCTTTGCGCTCGCGATATACCCCGCGGAAATTGTCAACCTGAGCTCGCCAGTCGGCGGTTGCCAAGTATTCACTGATAAGCATTTGAGAAAATGCCGAGGGACATAAAATTGCCGACTCCTGAGCCAATACCAATTTTTCTCTAATCGGTGGTGGCGCTAAAACGTATCCAACTCGAAAACCGGGAACCAAAATCTTAGAGAAAGAACCCAGATAAACCACATTGTCATCAAGAGAGCGAAGTGCTTCCGGTGGTTTTTTATCGAAATAAAGCAACCCATATGGATTATCTTCAATCACCAGAATGTGATTGCGCTTCGCGATCTCCAATATCTTTGGTCTTCTTTGTTTGCTCAGAGTCACCCCGGATGGGTTAGCAAAGTTGGGAACCAAATAAAGCAACTTGATGGTTTTACCGGATTGCTTCAACCGGTCAATGGCTTCTTCCAGAGCTTCGGGAGACATCCCGGCATCGTCTGTGAAGACGTGTTCGACGTGGGCGAGGTAGTGATTAAATATTCCTAGAGCACCAACATAAGAAGGACCCTCCGCGATGACAACATCGCCCTCGTCTAAAAACAACCCAGCCAACAATTCCAGACCGTGTTGCGAGCCGGTTGTAATTACAAGATCCTCCACGCTGGAGTGAATTCCTTCGAGGGCCATGATCTCGTGTATTTGCTCTCGAAGTTTTAAATCTCCCTGGCCGCCACCATATTGCAGCGCCATATCCCCCCTTGATGCCATTAGGCGCTCAAAGGATTCACTGATTAATTCTTTTGGAAGCGAGGAAACATTAGGCATGCCACCGGCCAGTGAAACCACCTCCGGTCTTGAGACCACGGCGAACAGTGCTCTAACTTCAGAGATTGAAAGAGAACCGGCGCGTTTGGCGTAGCTTTCGATCCAGTGATCGAATCTCTCGCCGTTTTTTTGCGACATGCTGCTCTCTATTGGTGGGGTAAGTTTCCCACCATCTTAGCTAAGAGAGGAATTCGCCGAGGTCGGCAACGATAGCAGCCTTAGGCCTAGCCCCAACCATTTGCTTCACTAACTGCCCACCCTGAAACACTGCCATTAGTGGGATGCCGGTGACTCCATATTGCATTGCAATCTGAGGCTCTTCATCGACGTTTAGTTTTACGATTTCAATTTTCTCGGGATACTCGGCAGCTATTTCATCCAGAATCGGTGCCACCATGCGACATGGCCCACACCACTCTGCCCAGAAATCAACCAGCACCGGCTTGGTGTTCTGCAAAACATCTGCTTGGAAAGATGCCGAGGTTACGTTCTTAGCTGCCATTTCTATCTCCTAATACTTTCTATTTGTAAATCTAATGTGCGCTCAAGTAGTGCTCGGCATCTAGGGCTGCGACACAGCCAGAACCGGCCGCGGTGATCGCCTGGCGATAAGTCGGGTCAATAACATCGCCACAAGCAAAAACCCCAGGAATCGAAGTTTTAGAGGATCTCCCCTCAACCTTGATGAATTTCTCCTCGGTTAGTTCGAGTTGGTTCTCCACCAACCAAACCCGCGGGTCATTACCGATTGCAATGAAAAGCCCATCCAAATCAAGCTCGCTGATAACACCGGTTTCGGTGTCTTTTAGCTTGACGCCAGTTAGCTTCACATCGCCAACTAGCTCCTCAACCGCGGAATTCCAGATGAACTCAATCTTGGGATTTGCCAAAGCTCTCTCTTGCATGATCTTTGAGGCCTTTAGTTCACGACGGCGGTGAATCACATAAACCTTGCTGGCAAAGCGAGTGAGGAAATTTGCTTCTTCCATCGCGGAGTCTCCGCCACCAACCACCGCGATGGTCTTTTCTCTAAAGAAGAAACCATCACAGGTCGCACACCAGCTAACACCGTGACCGGAGAGTTCCTTTTCTTTTGGAAGCCCCAATTCGCGGTAAGCGGCACCAGTTGCCAAAATCACGGTTTTACTCTCAAAGCTTTTGCCATCCCCAGTTTTAACAATCTTGGGATTTGCCTTAAGGTCAGCTTCGACCACGTCCTGAAGCATGATTTCGGTTCCAAATCTCTCGGCCTGGGCCTGCAGCTTCATCATTAGATCCGGCCCCATCAGGCCATCGGGGAAGCCAGGAAAATTCTCCACCTCGGTGGTCTTCATCAATTCGCCACCGGCTTCAACGCTAGAGGCAATAAGCAGTGGCTTCATTCCAGCGCGAGCTGCGTAGATGGCAGCGGTATAACCGGCGGGGCCGGAACCAACAATGATTACATCGCGCATGATTTCTCCAAAATTTCAGCCAAGCTGGCCATCAAACAAGAACCAAGTTTAGCGGCGCAGTATTCCGCCCAAGGATTGAAGCACCGAGGTGATTTCTGGAACTTTAAGCAATCGCAACACCAGCGAATACGCCAGCAGCATTCCCAACCCGGTTGCCAATATTGTCGCTACCGATCCCAATATGGTGGCAACAGCAAAGCTTCCTTCGCTGATTCCTCCAAACCCCTGTAAAGCCAAAAACCCGGCAATCGCGGCTGCGGCACCAGCGGCAATGACTCGAAGTGTTAGCGCCTCACCGCTTGGCGGTTTGCCAATCTCACCAATTCGTTTTCTAAGCATTAGGTAAGCGCTCAGCGCTTGAATTCCAATTGTGATCGATGTCAGTGCGGCAAGTGAGCTAACAAGGTATGCGGCTGAGACATTGAAGAACAAAATGATGGAACCGAGGATATGAAAACCGATTTGAATGCTGGTAAATAAAAACGGAGTCCTGGTATCTTCCAAAGCGTAAAACGCCCGCTGAAACATAAACACCATTCCAAAAGGAACCAGACCAAACATTGTTGCCAACAAAACGTTGCCGAGGGCAACGGTTGCCGAGTATTCACCGACGAAAACTCTAGAAACTGGAAGAGCCAGAACGATTAGCGCAACTGAAGAAAAAACATTCACCAGAACCACAACCCTAAGTGCTTTGCGCAAATCGATCTTCATAAGATCGATTCTCTTAGCCTGCACATGTTCGCTCATCTTGGTGAAGTAAGCGGTGGCTATTGAAACCGTAACAACGGAGTGTGGAAGCATAAAAATCAGCCAGGCAATTGCCGCAGCGGCAACCGAAGCAATGGCAATATCTCCAGCACGTTCCGAAGCCGCTCTGGAGGCAACGATGGTCTGGACCAAACCACCAATTTGGGAAACCAAAACCATCGCCAACGACCAACCGGCCGCTTTAATAGCGGGGCGAAGACCAAAGCCGCGCCAGCGAAAGTTCAAAGAAAAATTGATGCCAATTTTCTTCCAAGACAAAAACAGAATCATGGCTTGAGCGATAACTCCTAAAGTGGCGCTTCCAGAAAGCAAAGCAATCTGTTCGCCGCTCCAGCTCGCAACCGTTCTTTCTCCGGTTGGATCGGCTCCAAATATCAGTAGGAATCCAATTAACCCAGCAAGCCCAACAACGTTGTTTAAAACCGGTGCCCACATATATGGACCGAATGCACTTCGTGCATTGAGCACTTCACCGAGCATCGAATAAAGTCCGTAGAAAAAAAGCTGTGGCAGGCACCAGTAGGCGAAAGCGGTGGCCAGCGCTAACTGCGCTGGGGACCACCCGGTGGTGTAGAGCGAAACTAGAAAAGGTGCTGCCAAAGTTGCCAGAACTGTGACCGCAGCAAATACCACAATTGCCAACGTCAACAGCCGGTCGATATAGCTATGCCCACTGTCCTCGTGCAACCTTGCCTTGACTATCTGTGGAACCAAGACTGCGCTTAGAACTCCACCGGCGATGATCGCGTAAACGTTATTGGGTAGTTGGTTTGCAACTCCGAATGCGTCTGCGGCATCGGTTGTAACACCAATTGTTAGAGCCAACACCACGGTTCGAACAAAGCCCAGCAAACGAGAAGCGATTGTGCCACTAGCCATCACCAAGGATGATCTTGCAACACTCATTTATTTCCTACTGTCGGCGACGGCGCAAGGTTCGGCGGATACCGATTGCGATCAGCACCGCCACAAAACCTAAAAACAAGACTATTGCCGTGGTTTCGATATCGGGGTTAACGACCATTTTGATTGGAATTCGTTTACCAATTTCCAAGCCATTCAGTGAAGTGAGCCAAGTCACCAAAACTACCGATCCGCTTCCAATTGCTTTGACAGGAAACTGGGCATTAATAGTGGTACCAGCGGGAATAGTCAGCTGAACCTTCGATTCCCCCACCAAAAGCTTTGGGCTATTGGATTGCAAATTTACAATGACTCGAACCTCGCCAGGGAGATTGTTGGTCACCACAACCGGGACACTTGATTCTCGAGCCACCAGATTAATAGTTGAGCCGCGAGCGATGAATACCGCTTCATCATCATTAGCGCTTAGTAGGTCACTTGCCAAAGCTGGGGTGGCGGTTAGCCCAAGGCTAAGGCAAAGAAGCAAAGCTAACTTCTTCATCCCCTTGACCTGATTCTCTCAATTACCAATTCAGCTATGCGCTGCTCGTTTCTATGAGAAAGCTTATTAATAAGGTCAGCAGTTTTCACCCAAGCCAGATCACTCGCTTCGTGGTGGGGATCGTGCTCAAGCGAGAGCTCACCACCTATTTGCTTCATAAGAAAAAGGTGAACAGTTTTTTTGACGTTGGTTCCGTTTTGATTGAATTGGTATTGAACGCTGCCTAAAGCCTCCAAAATTTCAACCCGGAGTCCGGTTTCCTCAAATACTTCTCGGATTGCGGCCTGTTCGATGTCTTCATCGTTTTCTGGGTGACCCTTAGGAACGCACCATTCCAATTTTCCGCCGCGATTAAATCTCGCCATTAGGGCGACAGAGTCGGAGTCGGTCTGACTTATTACAAAGCCACCCGCTGAGACTTCAATCGACTCCGCTTTTCCCATACCCCATACTCTAAACCGCGATAAGCGGGGTGACCAATCGGGATTAATGCTTCAACTGTGGCACTCTTGTAGTGTGCAAACCGCCGATGCAATGAAAAATCTTGAGCGTGTTACTTCAACACCGCTACTTGATCGCCTCGGCACAATCTTTAGCGAAGCCGGTTTCGAACTGGCACTGGTTGGTGGCCCAGTTAGAGATGCATTTCTGGGACGAATCGCACCCGATGTTGACCTAACCACCAATGCGCTGCCAGATGAAATCATCAAGGTGATTAAGCCGCATGTTGAAACTTATTGGGAAATTGGAAAAGAGTTTGGAACCATCGGTTGCAGGCTGGATGGCGAAACCGTTGAAATCACAACCTACCGAACCGATGCCTACGCAAAAGAATCTCGCAAGCCCGAGGTTCGATTCGGCAAAGATCTAAACGAAGATCTCTTCCGCCGCGACTTCACTATTAACGCCATGGCACTTCGTTTGCCGCAGCGAGTATTTGTTGACCCATTCGGTGGATTAAAAGATGTTTTGGGTCAGACCATTAGAACTCCGGGTAAACCAGAGGACTCTTTCGGCGACGATCCTCTTCGCATGCTAAGAGCGGCACGTTTTGCCTCCCAACTTGGATTTGAAATTGAGCCAGAGACATTCGAAGCTATGGCACAAATGCGGGAGCGTTTGGAGATTGTTTCTGCCGAGCGGGTGCAAGCCGAATTACAAAAACTCTTGCTCGGCAATTTTCCAAGGCAGGGACTAGTGGCTCTGGTTGATTCGGGATTGGCAGATATTGTGTTGCCCGAGCTACCAGCGCTGAAACTTGAAACCGACGAGCATCATCACCATAAAGATGTCTATGAGCACACTCTCACTGTCGTCGAGCAGGCAATCGATTACGAAAAAGATTACGATTTGCAACCAGATTTTATTTTGCGATTTGCCGCTCTTCTGCACGATATCGGAAAGCCGGCAACTCGAAAGCTCGAACCAGGCGGTGCTGTGAGTTTTTATCACCACGATGTGGTGGGTGCCAAGCTTGCCACCAAGCGAATGAAGGCACTGCGATTCGATAACGAAACCACCAAGGCAGTTGCCAAGCTAATCGAATTGCACCTGCGCTTTTTCGGATACAGCGACCAAGCCTGGACCGACTCTGCAATAAGAAGGTATGTCAGAGACGCCGGGGATCAGCTCACCAGATTGCACATCCTCACTCGCTCCGATGTCACTACCCGCAATCGCCGCAAGGCGGACCTGCTAAGCCATGCCTACGATGACCTAGAGAAACGTATTGCCGAAGTAATGGAAGAGGAAGAGCTGGGTGCCATGCGCCCCGATCTAACTGGCGAAGAGATCATGGAGATTCTGGGACTTAGACCAGGACCAGAAGTTGGCAAGGCTTATAAATACCTATTGGAGCTCAGGATTGAAAATGGACCATTAGGTAAGGAAGCTGCCACCAAGGCCTTGCTTGAGTGGTGGCCAAAGGGCTAGACTAACGAGGTTGCCCAAAACCCTTTAGGTTTTCAAGGCAACAGATGCCAATACCCTCCTGTCATGGAAAGTCCATGGCCGCTCTAGTCCAAAGGAGGTGGGTTAGCTATGCATCAGTATGAAGTAATGGTTATTCTCGACCCGTCAGTCGAAGAAAAAACCGTTGAACCCTCACTAGAAAAATTCCTCAACGTTATTCGTTCCGCCAATGGAACCGTTGACAGCCTAAACATTTGGGGAAGACGTCGTCTGGCTTACGAAATCAAGAAGCAGTCTGAGGGAATCTACGCAGTTATCAACCTCACCGCACCATCGGATGCCGTAATTGAGTTGGACCGTCAGCTCAAGCTTTCGGAAGCCGTAATGCGCACCAAGGTTTTGCGTGCCGAGGATGTTCAGTTCTCGATTACTCCAATCGAATTTGTTGCCGAGAAGCCAGCGAAGCGTCCTTCTCGCAAGCCAGCAGCGGAAGCAGCTGAGTAATCATGGCCGGCGAAGTAACAGTCACGATTGTTGGCAACCTAGCCGACGATCCTGAGCTTCGTTACACTCAAGGCGGAGTCGCGGTTTGCAGCGTTCGAGTTGGATCAACTCCTCGTGTTATGAACCGCACCACTAACGCTTGGGAGGATGGCGAAACGGTTTGGGTTCGTTGCACCGCTTGGCGCGAATTGGCCGAGAATGTTGCTCAGTCGTTGACCAAGGGAAGCAGAGTTGTGGTTTCGGGTCGCCTAAAGCCACCTTCCGCTTACCAAAGCGCAGCCGGTGAGGCTCGTGCCTCACTCGAGGTTGACATTGAAGAAATCGGTCCATCGCTACGCTACGCAACCGCTGCGGTTACACGTCGCGCTCGCGAAGGTGGACCGGCTCAGGTGGCAGCCGACCCATGGGCTTCAGCACCAGCAGCTCCGGCCGTCAAGGCCGATGATGGCTGGGCCAACCCAGGTGCAACCGCATCTGACGACACCCCGTTTTAGAAAACTTTAGAAACTAGGAGATAAATATCATGGCTGGAAAGACCGACACCCGTCGTAAGCCTCGTGCGAACTCAAAGTTCGACAAGCTAGCTCCGGTTAAGTCAATCAAGGTTGGCGTAATCGATTACAAGGACGTTGCTACCCTTCGCAAATTCATCTCGGACCGCGGCAAGATCCGCGCCCGCAGAATCACCGGCGTTTCTGTTCAGGAGCAGCGCCTAATCGCAACCGCAATCAAGAACGCTCGCGAAATGGCCCTGTTGCCATACGCTGGTGCCGGCCGCTAAGGAGCATTCAAATGGCAAAGATAATTCTTACCAACGAGGTATCAGGCCTCGGTTCAGCCGGTGATGTGGTTGAGGTGAAAAACGGCTACGCCCGTAACTACCTTCTCCCTCGCGGCTTCGCAGTTGTCTGGAGCAAAGGTGGCGAGAAGCAGGTTGCTTCTATCCGCGCTGCGCGTCAGGCTCGTGCACTTGCAACCGTTGAGGAAGCACAGGATCTCAAGAACCGCCTCGAAGAGGCTTCAGTTCGACTAGCCGTAAAGGCCGGAGTCGGCGGACGTCTATTCGGTTCGGTCAAGACCGGAGACATCGCCAAGGCTGTAGCTGAGGCTGGTTTAGGAGAGATCGACAAGCGAAAGGTTGAAATTCCAAACCCAATTCGCTCAGTTGGCGAATACCTGGCTACCGTTCGCCTACACGGCGACCTGGTTGCCACCATCAAGCTCAAGGTTGTTGCCAAGAAGTAATTGGCGATAACCAATAAACCCCAGACCCTTTGGTCTGGGGTTTAGCTTTAAGGTTGTGGAAAACCAGCCCAAAATAACGTGTTTTCCTCATGTTTTCAGAGTCTTATCCACAACTCTCAGGGATAACTTGAGAGTTTCCCGATAATTTCTTATTCACAGCCAAGAACCCAATAAATACCTGGCATTGCGGGGTAAATTATTTCAATTGTCCACAGAAATTTGCACAGATTTTCGACAATAATTCGGGCGTTTCCCCCAAGTTATCCACAGATTTGTGCACAATCTCACTTTCTATTGCCTTGTCGGTAGTGGATGCTAGACAAGCTATAGCCCAAACCTTCAAGGAGAATTAGATGTCTTTGGCACCCGTGATGCCGGTAGAGCCTGGGCGCTCCACCGATAGGGTATTGCCTCATGACTTACTAGCGGAGCAGAGCACCCTTGGTGGCATGCTGCTTTCTCAAGAAGCAGTTGCTGAAGTTTTTGAATACGCCACCGGCGCCGACTTTTATGCGCCAAAGCATCAGGTGATTTTTGAAGCGATTCTGACGCTTTATGGAATGGGCGAACCAACCGACGTCATCACTGTCACCGATCAGCTGATGAAAACCGGAAGCTTGGTTCGAGCCGGTGGTGCCGATTATTTACACACCCTAACCAGCATCGTTCCCACCGCTGCAAACGCAGCCTTTTACGCAAAGATAGTTCAAGAAAAGGCAACGCTTCGAAGGCTGGTTGAAGTCGGAACTCGAATTGCACAAATGGGTTACGCCAACGAAGGTGAAGTTGATGAACTCGTTAATCAAGCTCAGTCCGATATTTATTCGGTCACGCGTGCCGGCGCCGGTGAAGATTACGTCGCGCTTAATGATTCCATCGAAGCTGCAATTGCCGAAATAGAAGCAGCGCAAAATCGTGATGGTGATTTGGTTGGTGTTCCAACCGGATTCACCGAGTTGGATGCACTAACTCACGGACTTCACCCAGGGCAACTAATTATCGTTGCAGCTAGACCTGCGATGGGTAAATCAACAATTGCTTTGGATCTTGCTCGTCACGCCGCAATTCGATCTGACAAACCAACTTTGTTTTTCTCTTTGGAAATGGGACGCGCAGAAATTGCGATGCGAATGCTTTCAGCAGAATCTTCCATTCCACTGCAAAGCATGAGAAAAGGAACCATCGCCGATTCTGACTGGACTCGATTGGCTCAGGTTCGCGGACAGATAAACGATGCTCCGCTTTACATCGACGACTCACCCAACATGACCTTGGTTGAGATTCGTGCCAAGTGTCGTCGATTGGCACAACGAGTTGGGCTCAAGATGATTGTCATCGACTACTTGCAACTTCTAACCTCCGGCAAAAAAGTTGAATCCCGCCAGCAAGAAGTTTCAGAATTTTCTCGTGCGCTAAAACTTTTGGCTAAAGAATTACAGATTCCGGTTGTGGCACTTTCACAGCTAAACCGTCAAGCTGAGCAAACCAAAGACAAAATCCCCGAGCTGTCTCACCTTCGCGAATCGGGATCGCTCGAGCAAGATGCCGACGTGGTAGTTTTGCTACACCGCGAATCGGTCAACGAACCGGATCACCCAAGAGCCGGTGAAGCAGATTTGATTCTCGCTAAGCAGCGCTCCGGCCCAACCGGAAAAGTGGTGGTAGCCTTCCAAGGACAGTACTCCCGCTTCGTAAACATGAAGGTCTAACCAATGAGAATTGTGATTGCTCTTCGGGCAACCATTTCCTTAGCCGTTGGTCTTTTCATAACCTTCAACCCCTCACACTCGCCATCCACCGGACTGCTCTCGCTGGCAATTTTTGGAATCAGTTTTGCTGTGATAAATGCAGTCGCAACTTCAATTTGGGGCAAGGGTCTGACGGCTGTTGAAAATATGCCGCTAACAGTTGCTGCTTTTTTGATTGGCTTACTTTCGATATTGGTTCCTTCTGCTGATTCCTCAGCACAGGTGCTGGCCTTCATTTACTTAGTCACAGGCTGGGGACTGATTTCCGGATCCTTCGAGTTATATCTGGCACGTCGAGCAGGTTTCCGCACCCGTTCCGGTAAAGACAGTTTGATTAATGCTGGATTTGGATTACTGCTCGGAATCCTCTTTCTTCTTGCACCACTTGATATCGTCAGCGCCGTCGGTTTCTTAGGTGCTTATCTGGTGCTATCAGGTGTTCACCTAGGCATTGCTGCAGCCACCGAAGATAAATAGCTTTAAGCTTGAGGGGTGCAAAAGCCAAGAAAAACTAAAGTCTCAACCTTTCTGATCCTGTCGGCCGTCGCCGCTTTGTTTGTTGGAGTCTTGGTTTACTTTGGAGTTCGCAAGTTGGAATCGGCCCTAATTTGGTCCGGAGTAACTTTTATCGTTGCCCTGGTTGGGCTTGCAACCCTGGCTCTAACAATTCCTGATGAGGATCACGACCCAGACAAGCCGGTTTTAGGCTAGGAGCTTTCGGCGAGCTTTGCTGCCAGCCCGATGTAATCCTTTGGTGTGAGGGTAAGTAGTCGATCTTTCGCTTCTTGAGAAATCTCCAACTCCAACACAAAAGCAACCAAGTCTTCTCTGGTGAGGCGCTTGCCGCGGGTTAGATCCTTCAGGAGCTCATATGGGTTTGCAATTGAAGAATTGCCCCTGACCACCTCAGCCCGAATTACGGTTTGAATCGCTTCACCTAGGACTTCCCAGTTATCAGCCAAATCCGCTGCGATGATTCCCTCAGAAATTTCTATTTCGCCAAGGCCTTTGTGAAGGTTATCTAAGGCTAGGAGGGAGTGACCAAATGCAACACCAATGTTTCGCTGCGCGGAAGAATCGGTCAGGTCTCTTTGAAGTCTCGAGGTGACCAAAGTTGCGGAGAGTGAATCAAAAAGAGCAGCCGAGATTTCCAAATTCGCCTCAGCGTTTTCAAAGCGGATTGGGTTAATTTTGTGAGGCATGGTTGAGGAACCAGTAGCGCCTGGTACCGGAATCTGTTTGAAGTAACCGAGTGAGATATAGCTCCAGATGTCCGTTGCGAGGTTATGAAGAATTCTTCCGAAGTGGCTAACCGCCGAATACAACTCGGCTTGCCAGTCGTGAGATTCAATTTGAGTGGTTAGCGGGTTATAGGAAAGACCCAGGGATTCCACGAAGGCTTTGGATTCCTGCTGCCAATCAACCGTTGGAGCTGCAACAGTGTGAGCGGAGAAGGTGCCGGTTGCTCCAGAATATTTACCCAAGTATTCGGCGCCTTCTATTCGAGCTAGCTGCCTTGTGAGACGGTGAACAAAAACAGCAATTTCTTTACCCATGGTTGTTGGGGTTGCCGGTTGACCGTGAGTTCTAGAGAGCATAGAGACTTTGGAATACTTATTCGCCATTGCCTCAAGTGAGGCAACCACAGCTTTTGCCTTTGGTAGCCAAACTTCCGTGACAGCGTCGCGGACTGTGATGGCGTAGGAGAGATTGTTTATATCTTCGCTAGTGCAGGCAAAGTGAGTTAGTTCTAAGAGGTCTGCTCTATCTAATTCGGTGAGTTTTTCACGAACAAAATACTCAACCGCTTTGACATCGTGTCTTGTAATCTTTTCAGTTTCGGCGAGCTTTGCAACGTCGACGTCTGAGAAGTTGGACACAACCGAGCGAAGCTTCGCCGCCTGGTCATCGTTTATGTAAAGAGAGGGTGCAATAAGTTCACGGTTTGCCAAAAAGATGATCCACTCGATTTCGACATGAATTCGAGCTCGATTCAATCCAGCTTCTGATAGAAAGACGGAGAGAGCTTCAACCTGAGAGGCATATCGAGAATCCAGGGGAGAGAGTGGTTGGAAAGATAGGCTCACCTATCTATTCTGCCGTATCTGAGCAAAAGAGCTTTCAACAATTTTGCCGAGCGCTCTTCAATTTCGACCCCTTCTATCGCACTCTTGCAGCATGGAGCTATTAATAGGGCAATTGGATTTGGCGCTAGCCAGGATCAGGCTCGCTCAACCGGACCCAAGACTGTGGTCGGGTCTTGCCGCTCGGGCAATGTCAAGCACTCTTCAATCGATCGAATCCGAGCTGGTACACCTTAGAAACACGCTGTTGTGAGTCTTGATAGCTATGGGGGAAGTAGTGATCTGATTGCAACTCGGGATGAAATCCTAAGAATTGCTTCTGAAATCAAACGTGCCACAGAAGAACTATCTCTAGAGCTCACCCTGCTAAAAGCTATGGAAGACCCGATTCGTTATTTGAGTTTTCTATCTGCCACTCAATCAGTTACTTCTCGACTTAGCGATCTACACAATCGCGCCCAGCTTGCAGCCGAAGGATACTTCAGTACCGAGGCTCAAATACATCGGCGCTTTGAAAT
>JBJTOG010000018.1:0-11503 GCA_046074425.1 Actinomycetota bacterium | reverse complement strand
TTGTTCGAAGACTTGGTTAGTCGCGACGCTCTTCGTAGCTTTGAACTTCCACTGGCTGATAGTCACCGGTGGTGTCCTCGCTATATTCAATCTCAGTTGACTTGAATTGAGATGCAAAGCTAGGCTCATTACCCTCAAGTGCTGATTGAACTAAAGTCTCGTCAGCTGCCACCATGCTCTCGGTTGACATCAAAGACTTTAGGGTGTTCAGGAAGTCACCAATTTCAGCAGATTCACTTTCCCAACGACTAAGTCTTTCTTGACCATCAACAATTACGGCGTTGGCGTAGCCCTCTGCCTTTCGAGCCAGAAGCTCGGCACGGCGGCGAGACTGGTTAATTAGGTTTGCTGCATTTCTTTGCGAGTCTTCAGTAACGTTGGCGGCATTAATCTTTGCCTCACGAAGATTTCGCTCAGCCTCAGCATTTAATTCGGCTGCCAAACGTGAAGCCTCCGCAACAGCACGGTTAGCATCATCGGTGGCTTGCTTGGCTTGAGCAACTGCAGTTTCATAAATCCTTAGCGCTTCTTTTTCAGCTTCATCACGCTTCGCTTTTAGTTCAGCTTCCAGCTCAACCCGAGCTTGGGCAGTTCGCTGGGTAAGTTCGGTTGCCAGTCCGCGAGCTTCTTCAGTTTCGCGGTGAACCTGGGCGCGCAACTCGGCAGCGTATCTTTCACCTTCGGATCGAATTGAAGCAGCCTCACGTTCAGCACGCACAGTTTTTTCGGCGGCTTCATTCTCTTTAGTCTTTGCCTGTGCTAAGACTTCAGCAGAGGCCCTTTCGGCATCCAACCGAATTTCTTTGGCACGAGCTTCGGCGTCTGCGAGTAGTTTTTGTGCTGCTGCTTCGGCTTTGCGTGAAAGTTGCTCAGACTCGGCCTTAGCGGTTTCACGAATTCTCAGAGCATCCTGACCGGCGTCGGTCATCAACTTCTTGGCTTGTTCTTCCGCCACCCTCAGGGTTTGCTCAAATTGAGCACCTAATTCGGCGTAGCCGGTTCCGGCATCGCGCTTCAGACGTTGCTTGAGGCTGGCAATTTCGCTCTTTAGGAATTCAGTCTCACTGGCAGCCTTGTAGTTGTATTCCCGGACGTGGTCGAGCTCTTCGCGAAGCGTTGCAAACGCAGTGTCGACTTCGTCTTTGTCGTAGCCTCTAAAGACCAGGGTAAATTCTGAGTTATCCAAGTGGTTGACCTCAATTTATAGGGGAGCTTTAGGGTTTAGCACCCAAATAAATACTCTACCGCCCAATATTGGCTCAAATCCAAGAAATTTCTTCTTGCTAGAATGTTCCCGATGGCCCAATTGGCCAGTTTTCCCAAGTTTCATTAATCCGAAGGTTTTTATGTCCGAAATCACCCCCGAGCTTGTTAGGCATCTGGCCGCACTGGCTCGGATTGAGGTCTCTGAGGCCGAAGTAGCCCAGTTTGCCAGCCAGTTGGACCTTATTGTGGACTCAGTTGCCACCGTGAAAGCGGCTGTGAATGAGAGTATTCCAGCCACCTCCCACCCAATTCCGATGGCAAATGTCTTCCGGGAGGACGTTATTAGACCATCGCTTTCCCAGGCAGAGGCGCTATCTGGAGCCCCAGAGAGCGATCAAGGTCGATTCAAGGTTTCAGCAATTTTGGACGAGGAGTAAAAGTGCTTTCCAAATCCGCCGCTGAATTGTCAGCCCTTCTGGCCAGCAAAGAAATTTCCAGTGTTGAGCTAACCAAAGCCCAGTTAGAGCAGATTGATCGACTGAACCCAGCAATAAATAGCTACCTTCAAGTAACTCACGAGGTTGCTCTCTCGACCGCCAAAGAAGTGGACGAGCTTAGGGCTAAGGGAGAAAAGCTTCCTGCTTTGGCGGGAGTTCCAATAGCCGTGAAAGACAACCTAACCACGATCGGAATTCCCACCACATCTGGATCCAAGATTCTTGAAGGTTGGGTACCACCATATAACTCAACCGTGGTTGAGAAAATCATTGCCTCAAAGATGCCAATTTTGGGCAAGACCAACTTGGATGAATTTGCGATGGGTTCCTCAACCGAATTTTCTGCCTACGGACCATCGCTCAATCCTTGGGACCTAAGCAGAACTCCGGGCGGTTCTGGCGGTGGATCTTCTTCCGCAGTCGCATCGCTGCAGGCGCCAATCGCGATTGGTTCTGATACCGGTGGTTCAATAAGATTTCCCGCAGCTGTAACTGGAACGGTAGGTATCAAACCCACCTACGGAGCAATTTCAAGGTATGGATTAATTGCCCTGGCGTCGTCGCTTGACCAAATAGGTCCGGTAGCGAGAAACGTCATGGACGCAGCTATGCTTCAAGATGCAATTTCGGGTCACGATCCAATGGATTCAACATCTTTGCCGGAATCGCTAGGTTCGATGACGGAGGCTGCAAAAAACGATTCAGTAAAAGGACTTCGAGTTGGGGTAATTAAGGAGTTAACCGGAGCTGGGTTCCAAGCGGGAGTTTCCGAAAAATTTCAAGAGAGTCTCGATTTGCTGGCCTCAAACGGTGCCGAGATAGTTGAAGTAAGTTGCCCATCTTTTCAATATGCCATTGCTGCTTATTATCTAATTCTTCCCGCTGAGGCATCTTCAAATCTGGCTCGTTTTGACTCGGTCAGGTTTGGTCTTCGAGTAAATCCTGAAGGCTCGGCGACCGTGGAAAAGGTCATGAGCGCCACTCGAGAAGCTGGATTCGGACCCGAAGTGAAGCGAAGAATTATTTTGGGAACCTATGCTCTTTCAAGCGGTTATTACGATGCCTACTACGGCAGTGCCCAAAAAGTGAGAACTCTCATTCAACGTGATTTGGCTGCCGCTTTCGAAAAAGCCGATGTTTTAGTTTCCCCGACCGCTCCAACCACTGCTTTCAAGCTAGGTGAAAAGCTCGCGGATCCGCTAGCTATGTATCTAAATGACATCGCTACCATTCCGGCCAACCTTGCAGGTATTCCAGGCATCAGCATTCCTGCCGGCTTAGCCAAAGAAGATAATCTTCCAGTCGGTATTCAATTTCTTGCGCCAGCTAGAGAGGACGCCAGGCTTTATCAAGTTGGCGCAGCTCTAGAAAAACTTCTCGAGGAAAAATGGGGCAAGAGGATGATTGATTTTGTGCCTGGAATCGAGGTGAAGTAATGGCTAAAGACCAGCTGATGGATTACCAAAAAGCGATTGAAAATTTTGATGTAGTTATTGGTTTAGAGGTTCACGTCGAACTCAACACCGCAACAAAAATGTTTTGCGGTTGCGCCAATGTCTTTGGTGATGAACCAAACACAAACGTTTGCCCAGTATGCCTGGGCTTTCCAGGTGCGTTGCCAGCGGTAAATGGCAAGGCTGTTGAGAACTCCATCAAAATTGGACTCGCACTTGATTGCAAAATCGCCGATAACGGCCGCTTTGCAAGAAAAAATTACTTTTATCCAGACTTAGCAAAAAACTTCCAAACCTCCCAGTATGACGAACCAATTGCATTCGATGGAAAACTTGATGTTGAAGTAAACTCGGGCAAGATCTTCACAGTGGAAATCGAACGAGCTCACATGGAAGAGGACGCGGGAAAGCTAACTCACATCGGCGGCGCCACCGGAAGAATTCAAGGGGCGGATTATTCGCTGGTTGATTTCAACCGAGCTGGAGTTCCGCTTGTTGAAATCGTAACCAGACCGATTTTTGGAGCCGGGGACGAAGCCCCCGAACTTGCTGCCGCATACGTGAGGTCAATTAGAGAAATTGTAAAAGCTCTGGGGGTTTCAGACGCCCGTATGGAAAGAGGAAACGTGCGTTGTGACGCCAACGTTTCTTTGCGCCCAAAGGGCCAAGAAAAACTTGGTACAAGGACAGAAACCAAGAACGTGAACTCGCTCCGCTCAATTGAAAGAGCCGTTCGCTATGAAATTCAAAGGCAGGCTCACATCCTCGCCGAAGGTGGATCCATAACCCAAGAGACTCGACACTGGCATGAAGACAAGGGTGCAACTTCTTCAGGTCGACCAAAATCAGATGCCGATGATTACCGTTATTTCCCCGAACCTGATCTCGTTCCGATCCAGCCCGCCTCCGACTGGATTGAAAAATTGCGCACTTCTCTTCCCGAAAAGCCGGCGGAACGTCGGAAGCGATTGAAGGGCGAGTGGGGCTTTAGTGAGCTTGAGTTCCGAGATGTCGTCAATTCCGATTTGCTGGATCAGCTCGAGGCTACAGTTGCCTGCGGTGCAAAACCGCAATCTGCTAGAAAGTGGTGGACTGGGGAAATAGCAAGAATTGCCAACTCGGAAGATCGCGACATTTCCGAATTACCAATAACTGCAGACCAGGTGGCGGAAATTGCCGATTTGGTTGAATCAGGCAAGCTCAACGACCGGATGGCTAGAGAAGTGCTGAGCGGAGTTTTGGCCGGCGAGGGTTCGCCCACCGAAATTGTTCAAAAACGAGGACTAGAGGTGGTTTCTGATGAGGGAGCGCTGCTTGAGGCGATCGATAAAGCACTTGCGGAACAGCCTGACGTTTTAGAAAAAATTCGTGAGGGTAAGATCCAGGCGGCTGGGGCGGTAATCGGGGCAGTAATGAAGGCCATGGGTGGCTCGGCTGATGCCGCCAGGGTCCGCGAGTTAGTGATTCAGCGAGCCAGCGAGTAGCAAAATCTAGAGTTTTACCCTTATTTCTGCGGTGCATAACTCTGTGGATAACTTGAAGTTTTCCTTGAAGGTTAGGGAAAAAGCTGGGGAAAACTCTAAACCTGAGCCAAAGGCTCCACTAGGGCCGAGCCCCAACTAAATGGGCAGCCCGCCCGCCAGCCTCGATGCCTGCTTGTATGGCAGTTTCCACGGATTTGCTGTCTATGGACCCCGAGCTTTCTGAGAGCGCAGCCAGAAACCCTGCCGCGAAGGCGTCTCCAGCGCCGGTGGGGTCAACCAAATCAATTTCAGCGGCTGGAATTTGGATCTTCTGACCACTGGACCAAATTGCCTCGGCGCCCATCGAGCCTTTGGTGACAATAGTTAGTGGCAGGTTTCCGCCGAGGTTAAGGAGCTCTTCTTCCTCTTGGTTTGGCAGGGCAATATCGCAACTGATCACCAATTCTCTAAAGGCAGCCGTACCGTAATCGACAATGAAGCCGGTTGAACCAGGGTCAATGGCGACCAAGGCATTGGACCTTCTGCAACTGGCAATAAAGGCAGATACTGTTTCACTTGATTTTCCAAGCAAGGCATAACCGGAAAGATATACGATTCCAAAACCCCTTGGATCAATTTCTTCAAGTTTTAGATCATCATTAGCACCGCGGTCTGTAAGCATGGAGCGATTATTGCCATCGACTAGCACCACAATTGATCCAGTGGGTTTTTCGCTAACTTGCAACATCGGCTCAATTCCTTGAACCTTCATTTCGTGGGAAAAAGCTGCCGCATCGTTTTTGCCAACGCAAGAAGCAAAGGTTACGTCCTTGCCAAAAAAAGCCAACCAGGCTGCAACATTGGCTGCGGCACCGCCAGGAGACTTAGTGATGTTTGCGGAGGTGTCGGTGTTTGGTCTAATCGGTTCTTTGGTTTGGACGATCAAATCTTCCATCAAATCTCCAATTACCAAAATCTTCATTTTAGATTTGACCAGGCTTTGGCAATCTCGGCAGCTAAAGAAACGTTGTTCCTTGCGAGATCTAAATTAACTTCTAAGCTCCGACCGCCAGATTGCTCAACAATAAAAGAAAGCAGAAAAGGAGTAACTGCTTTTCCACTAACTCCAGCTTTATTTGCAGCATCAAAGGCAATTTCTAATACCCGATCGTGTTCTTTCGGATCCCATTGTTTTTCCTTTGAAATTGGGTTGGCTACAACTATCCCTTGCCCGTGACCCAAGTCATCCTGTGCCTTCATTGCCAAGGCAATTTCTTCGGGGGAGTCAAGTTGCCAATCGATTTGGTAATCCGACTCGGTTAGCCAAAAGGCCGGAAAGATTTTGGTGCGGTAACCAATAACAGGAACCGATAATGTCTCGAGTCTTTCCAAAGTCGCACCAATGTCAAGCACTGATTTCACTCCGGCAGAAACCACTGTGATTGGTGTTTGTGCCAATGTGGAGAGATCTGCTGACTCATCAAAAGTTTCTACTGCTCCGCGGTGCACTCCACCTAATCCGCCAGTTGCGAATACTCGGATGCCAGCCAGCGAAGCTAGGTGTGCGGTAGCGGCAACGGTAGTTGCTCCACTTGCCCGCTTTGCCGCGAGAATTGGGATATCCCTAACACTGGCCTTCGCAAGATCTTCATTTGCAATGCGCTCCACTCCGGCCTTATCCAAACCGATTCTTGGAACGCCATCTAAGATGGCGATGGTTGCTGGAGTTACCCCTCGGGAGCGAAGGATTTCCTCGAATTCTTCAGCGGCTTCAAAATTTCTGGGCCTTGGGAGACCGTGGGAAATTATGGTGCTTTCTAAGGCAACAACCGGGCTTCCGGATGCTAAGGCTCGAGCGACCTCATCTGAGGCGATAAAAGAAGTCATGAGATAAGGCTAACAGCTAATAGTTTCTTGGATTAATTGGGGTGAGTAACGGGACTTGAACCCGCGACTTCCTGGACCACAACCAGGCGCTCTACCAGCTGAGCTATACCCACCATGTATTTGGGTCGCCCCAAAGACTCTTTATTCTATTCGGTTTATAAGCCAAGAGCGATTTGCTTAGCCTCATCGGTGCTTGGACCGGGCTGTTTGGCAAAGACGCTTTCTCGGTAGTAAACCAATTCAGCGATTGATTCCCTGATGTCGGCCAAAGCCCGATGGCCACCTGTTTTTTTGGGTAGTTGGTAGTAAACCTTCGGATACCAGCGGCGAACTAGTTCCTTTATCGAGCTCACATCGACATTTCGATAGTGAAGGTGAGCATCGATAGCTGGCATATATCTATTTAGAAACATACGATCAGTTCCAATGGAGTTACCAGCTAGCGGTGCCGACTTCTGTTCAGGTGAGAATTTGCGAATGTAATCAAGCAGTGCCGATTCGGCTTCCTCGAGAGCGACTCCCGTTTCCAGAAGCTCAATTAGGCCAGATTCAGTGTGCATATCGCGAACGAAATCGCTCATTCCGGCCAGCGAATCTTCCCTTGGTTTAATTACCACTTCGAATCCATCGTCCAAAATGTTCAGTTCGGAGTCGGTAACCAAAGCAGCAACCTCTACAAGACAGTCTTTTTCGACATCGAGACCGGTCATCTCGCAGTCAATCCAGATTAAAAGATCCGCTTTCATAAGGTTCTAGATTAGCCTTTGGCTGAGACTTTATCCTTCTTTGGAGCCTTGGAATTTAATTTCGATTCTTTGCGCTCTTTGCGACCTTCCACCAACCAATAGAGCACTGGAACGATTACCAGAGTGAGGACCGTGGAAGAAACCAACCCTCCGATAACCACAATTGCGAGTGGTTGGGAAATGAAACCACCGCCGGTTATTCCAAACGCCATCGGAGTCAAAGCAAATATCGTCGCTAGGGCGGTCATCAAGATTGGGCGAAGTCGTTGCCTTGATCCATCCATGATTGATTGACCAACCGACCTACCTTGCTTTCGATACTGGTTTATCAGGTCAATCAAGACAATTGCGTTAGTCACAACCACACCCACCAGCAGCAGCATTCCAATCAGGGAAGGAACCCCAAGTGGCGTATCGGTAATAAGTAATAGACCTAAGGCACCAGTTGCAGCAAATGGAATTGAGATCAGCAAAATAAGCGGCTGAATCAAACTTGAGAAAGTGGCAACCATTACCAAATAGACAATTGCAATAGCTGCAAGAAGAGCTAATCCCAACTGTTGGAAAGATTCCGCCTGATCGGCTGAAACTCCGCCAATTGTGGCGCTCGCTCCAAGAGGCAGCTCCACCTTGTCCAGAGCCTCGGTGACGGCACGGGTAACTGCGCCCAGGTCATCACTTGAGTTGGTCAGGGAAACTGTTGCCACTCGATCGCCCTTTTCGCTGGTGATTGAAACTGGCGCGTCAACTTCTTGAAGAGTTGCAACATCCTGCAATTCAATAATTCCCAAACGTGTAGGGATTTTGATTTCGCGGATTTCCTTCAAAGTTGCTGGAGCATCATCCTGCAGAATATAGATCGGTGTCGATTCGCTATCAATATTGACCGAGCCAATTGAGGATGGGCGAAGCACCGATGCAGCAATTCCGGAAACTTGAATCTCAGTCAGACCATACTTGGCTGCCTTTATCCGGTTTACGGTGATTTTCAAAGTCCGCTGGCTTTCGGCGAGTGATGAAGAAATCTCTGAAATTCCTTCAACCCCCAACATTCCAACGCGGATTTTATCCACCGCTTCATAGAGAGCTTCATCGGTTGGAGCGGTTAGTTTGATGTCAATGGAATCGGAAGAGCCAAGGCCGGGGCCACCGGTTGCCGAAATGCTGACTTCCCCAAGATCGTTTCGGGAATCAAGTTTCGTTTGAATGGCGTCCTGGATTGCCTTTTTGTCGGCTCCCTTAGCGGTTGCAACTTGAATTGAGGTAGCACTAGCCGAGGCTCCAAAGGCAACGCGGCCATCGGCAGCACCTCCGAAGGTGGAAAGAACAGTCTGAACACCCTCTTCTTCAAGTACAAAATCTTCAACGATTTTGGCGGCGGCATCTTTTTGCTCAAATGTGCTTCCAGCCGGCAGCTCCTGTCGAATGGAGAAGTTGTCACCCGATGAGTCCCCAATGAAGTCAGTTTTTAGCTGAGGCACCAGCGAGAAAGTGAAACCGATAACCATTAGCGATGCTAGGACAGTAATTACCGGGTGCTTTTGGGTGCCACGAAGAATTGGGATGTAGCCGCGTTGCAAAATGCTGCGACGTTCCTTTTCTTCTTCAGCCTCACGAATTTTATTGATGCGCTTTTGAGCCGTGGCCTTACTATCGGTTTCCTTGGCCCCTTCAATCTTGGGGGGCTTGAGGAACCAGTAGGCAAGGACTGGAACGATGGTCAGTGATACCAGTAGCGATGCTAATAGGGCGACGGTAAAGCTCAGGCTAAATGGTCGGAACAGCTCTCCAACCAAGCCACCTACAAGGGCAATAGGAAGGAAGACAGCAACGGTGGTTATTGTGGCAGAGGTGATGGCACCAGCAACCTCCTTGACGGCATCGATAATTGCCCGCTTCTTAGGCTCACCGTAACTTAGGTGACGGTTGATATTTTCAATTACCACAATCGAGTCATCCACCACCCGCCCAATCGCAATGGTTAGGGCGCTCAGGGTAAATAGGTTTAGCGAGTAATCGAAGACGTAAAGTCCGATGAAGGTGATAAGTACCGAAGTGGGGATTGAGATTGCCGTTACCAAAGTTGATCGAACCGAAAGCAAGAAAACCAGAATGACCAAGATGGCAAAGCCAAGACCGAGTAGACCCTCGACAGTCAAGTTTTCCAAAGATTTTTCAACAAAAGGCGCTTGGTCGAAAACGGTATTGATTTCAACATCGCCACCCAACGCTGCTTTTAGTTCATCAATCCGATCTTCAACTCCGTGCGAAACCGCGACGGTATTGCCATCTTGAGTCTTGGTGATTTGAATAGCAAGCGAATCAAGGCCATTGGTTCGAGAAATTGAAGTTATTGGAGCGTACTCATAAGTGACCTTTGCAACTTCAGAAACTTTAAGCACTTTGATATTTGTTTGTGGCACGCTAACGGTGGGAGCTGGTGTTCCAGGGGGAAGCACAACTCCAGCTGGAATCGGAGCAGGGACCTGAACCACCGAGGTTGTAACGCTTATCAGCGGAAGTTTTTCAAAAGTCTCTAAAGAATTAACCTCGGTTCCAATTTCAATTGAAAGTTCGCCGTTGGAATCAGAAATAGTTCCAGCCGGGATAATAAAACCATTACTTCTAAGAGCATCGACTATGTTTTGCTGAGTTAGACCGTTTTTACGAAGTACTTTCTCGCGAAGATCAAGATTGATTCGCTTTTCTTTACCGCCGGCAACATTGACATCTCTTACGCCATCAACCTGAGAGAGTATTGGAACCGCAATTTCCTCCAAGACTTCAGCAATTTGGTCATTGTTTCCTGTGGTGGAAGCAACCGACAAAACAATGATTGGAACGGTATCAAATGACCCAGAAACCACCCTAGGAGTTGCATCGGCTGGAAGGGTGTCTTTTAGCGAGGCGATCACATTGTTCAAATCGTCTTCAACTTGGGAGGTCTTGGTTCCAAAGTCAAATTCCACCCGAACAATTGAAAGATTGGCCTGAGAAGTAGAGCGAACATTCACTAATCCGTCGAGAGCACGAACCTTGTCTTCGATTGGCTTTGAAATCTGAGCATCAATAACCTCAGGGGATGCGCCAGGGTAGGCAGTGACAATGGCTGCCTGGGGTACCTCAAAAGAGGGAATCAACTCCTGCTTGAGTGAACTCAGCGAGATGACACCAAAACCCGCCACTATCACCGTTAGTAGGGCAACTACGGAACGATTGGCGAGTGAAAGCTTAGAAAGTCTGAACAAAGAATTTTCCCCTTGAATTAGTGGCCTAGTACAAGCAAACCACTCTTTCACCTCTTTACTTCCTGCTCATCACCTCATTCACAGCTAGTTCCCAGCGCGCTCTGTTCTAGGCTAGAGCTTGTGAAAAAGGCCCTTAGCTACGTCGGTAAAGCCCTACTCATCTTGCTTATCCTTGCCCTGACTATCCCATTCTTCATTCCCTTTGAATCAAGTGGTACCAAGGACTATAGGGAGGCTGCGCCTAAGGAGGGCGATTTCATTCGAGTTGCGGGAGTTGACGTTTACTTCGAAAAAACTGCCTTTGACTGCGAAAGAGCTAAAGACTGCTCGAATCCTCCAGTTTTTATCCTGTTGCACGGATTTGGCGCGAACACCTTTTCTTTTAGAGCGATAAAAGATGACTTAGCAGCCATAGGGGATGTCGTTGCCTACGATAGGCCAGGGTTTGGCTTTACCGAGCGGCTTTTGAACTGGGAAGGTGAAAATCCCTATGGCACCAAAGGTAATGAGCTAATCCTTAGTGAACTTATTTTCAATTTTGCCGATGGCAGAGATGTCTATCTGGTCGGGCATTCGGCTGGAGGGACCTTGGCCGCTCAATACGCGGTTGATTATCCTGAGAGGGTCAAGGGGCTAATCCTTATTTCCCCGGCAATTCTCACAACTGGAGGCTCGCCTGGCTGGCTAACTGGGCTTTTTTACCTTCCGCAATTTGAAAACTTAGGACCGCTATTGGTGAGTTCAATTGCCACCTCAGGAATGGATCTACTGAACCGATCATGGTTTGATCCCAAGCGGATCACCGATGACGTCATCGCTGGGTACAAAGCTCCACTTCAAGTAAAGGATTGGGAGCGAGGATTTTGGGAATTCAACCGAGCACCCAGAGAATTTGATGTTAGGGAGCGTCTTGCTGAACTAGATCTTCCAGTACTACTTATTACTGGAAATTCCGACACCGTGGTTCCCACCAAAGACACTGAAGCGCTCGCGGGTCAAATT
>JBJTOG010000017.1:0-6348 GCA_046074425.1 Actinomycetota bacterium | reverse complement strand
TTAGCTCACGCACAAGTCAGAGCTGGAGTAGAGACCCTAGGGGCAGTAGCGGAATATCTCCGGGCGCCGGATGCCGTGCCAGCCAAGGCGAAAACGGTCAGCGGATGAACTTTCAAATAAGACGGGCGCTTGAGAGCGATCTCGCCGGCATTATGGAAATCGAGAAGGCAAGTTTTCAAAACGATGCTTGGTCCAAGCCTGCGATGAGAAGTGAGCTTATTGCCCCACACACCTTTTATGTTGTTGCACAAAATGATTCCGGACTTTTGGGATATGCCGGACTGAGCAAAGTCAAGTCCTCTTCGATTGCAGATGTCCAAACCATCGCTGTAGCTGAGTCATTCCGAGGACAGGGCTTAGGCCGAGAACTAATGCTTAAGCTGCTTAGAGAGGCAGCTTTATTGGGGGCTCGAGAGCTCCTGCTTGAAGTTAGGGAAGATCGACCAGTTCCCAAAGCTCTTTACGAATCTTTAGGTTTCGAGCAAATAGATCGTCGACCCAACTATTACCAACCGGATGGAGTCGCGGCTATTGTGATGCGCCTTAGGTTGAATCCAAACCCAATTACTGAGCCAATTGTGCTTGGAATTGAAACCAGCTGTGATGAAACCGGTATTGGTGTGGTTCAAGGCACCAAACTGCTTGCCAATGTCATTTCTTCTTCAATGGCCGAACATGCCCGTTTTGGTGGCGTGGTTCCTGAGATTGCAGCCAGGGCTCACCTAGAAGCACTTCAACCCACTCTCAATAAGGCTCTATCCGATGCTGGAATTTCGCTTGAAGAGGTGGATGCCATTGCGGTAACTAATGGTCCCGGATTAGCCGGAGCTTTGATGGTTGGAGTGTCGGCGGCTAAGGCACTGGCGGTGGCTACCAATAAACCTATTTATGCAGTGAATCATCTAGTGGCCCATGTTGCAGTCGATGTTTTGGAGAGAGGGGAAGTGGTAGCCCCGACAATTGCCCTGTTGGTAAGCGGCGGACACACCTCACTGCTTTTAGTTAGAGATTTATTGGACGATGTTGAACTGCTAGGTGAAACCATCGACGATGCCGCCGGTGAAGCTTTTGACAAGATTGCCCGAGTTCTCTCCCTTCCCTATCCTGGTGGACCAGAAATTGACCGAGTGGCAAAAGAGGGAGACCCTAAAGCAATTCGATTCCCAAGAGGTTTGACACTTCCTAAAGATCAACAAAAGCACCGTTATAACTTCTCTTTCTCTGGGCTTAAAACCGCGGTGGCCAGACACGTCGAATTAGCTCAATCAAAAGGTGAGCAAATCTCGATTCCCGATCTTGCGGCATCCTTCCGCGAAGCGGTGGTTGATGTTTTGGCAACAAAGGCGATCAATGCCTGTTTGGATCACGCGGTCCCAAGGCTAATCATGGGAGGAGGAGTAGTGGCTAACGCCCGGCTAAGAGAAGTGATGATGCAGCGTTGCCAAGAAGCTGGAATCGAACTCCGTATCCCGGCCTTTAGTTTGTGTACTGATAACGGTGCAATGATTGCCTCCTTGGCTTCCCAGCAAATTATGAATGGAGTTGCACCTAGCGGGCTTGATTTTGGAGTTCACTCAACTCTTGCAATTTAGCCTCGAAGAGGAAGCGCAACACCAATCAAAATAAATACTCCACCAAAGATCCGATTTACTTTTTTGCCAAATTTAGCAAGAGCGGGTTGTATTCGATTGGCTAGCGCAGCAACTACAAACTCATAGACAAATTCAATCGCCACAAATGTAAGTGCCATCACGATAAATTGAGTCAATAGGTTTAGATTCGGATCAATAAATTGGGGAAGAAAAGCAACAAAAAACAAAATACCTTTTGGGTTGGTGATTGCCGATAGTGCTCCCTGACTAAAAAGATTCAGGGAAGAAGAGCTCTTTGATTTGTCAACTTTGGCTTCGCCCAAAGACGGTGAACGCCAGAGCTGAATTCCTAACCAGATCAAATATGCGCCACCCAGAAACTTCATAACTATAAGAAGCTGCGCGCTGGCTTGAAGCAGCGCACCGATTCCAAACATCGATAAACCAATTACGGTTGCAAACCCTACAGATCCACCCAGGATTGTGGCAATAGTTTTTCGAGTCCCATAAAGCGCGCCGTGGGTGAGAGCGAGTAGTCCATTCGGACCAGGAGTGAGGGTTAGACCAAGAGCTGCCAGAAAGTAGATAAACCAGTTAGATAATTCCAATTTGATTTACCGAGACGCAATTTCCTCTAAGGCAATGGCTTTGGCTTCCGCCGGCGAGGTCGCCGTAAGCACCCGATTAGCAATCTCTTTGGCATCCGAAAGGTTCAACGATGAGAGTGCATTGTGAACTGCAGTTACCTGCGATTTCGAGACGCTCACCGAATTGATTCCGAGGCCTGCCAAAACCACAGCGAAGGCTGGGTCGGATGCACTCTCACCACAAACTCCTGAGGAAATCCCTGCCTTTTCGGCTCCCGCCGCAATCCGAGCCAGAGACTTAATCAGGGCAGGTTGCCAGTGAGTAAGCAGTGCTCCAAGGGACGGGTTCATTCGATCTGCCGCAAAGAGGTATTGAGAGAGATCGTTAGTTCCAACCGAAACGAAGTCAACCACCCCGCCCAACTGATCAACCATTAGCGAAATCGAAGGGGTTTCCACCATGATTCCGACCTTGTATTGGCCGATTTCCCGGGCTAAATCACTGAATGCCTTGGCCTCCTGCAGTGTGGCAATCATTGGAGCCATTACCCAAACTTCGCGACCGGACTCAACCCGAGCCTTTTCTAGAGCCTTGAGTTGGTTGACTATGAAATCGCGGTGCTCCTCAATCAGTCGGTAACCGCGGACTCCCAATGAAGGATTCTCTTCCTCCGGCATATTCAAAAATGGGACGGGCTTATCGCTGCCTGCGTCAATAGTTCTAACCACGATTGGCCCATCGGGGGCAGCTTTCAAAATCTCGCTGTAACTGGCAACCTGCTGATCAAGCGATGGTTCAGTCTTGGCTGAAAGATAAAGCAACTCAGTTCGGAAAAGCCCAACTCCATTCGCCCGAGTTTCGCTAGCCGCCTTGGCATCTTCCAAAGTACCGATATTGGCGCGCACTGGAACCAGGGGCTCTTCGTTGATTGCAACAAATTCGATAGTTCTCGTTGCGAGTGATTCATCATCGCTCACCAAAACTCGATCCCCAACTGGATCGACTAAAACGCGATCACCGGTTTTTAATTCTTTGGCATCAGGGCAAGAGACTACGGCTGCAATTGATTTTGAACGGCAGATGATTGCGGTGTGTGAAGTGGGGCCACCTTTTAGAGTTATGACCCCAACAACGGCATCAGTAAATTGCGCTGTGTCGGCCGGAGAAAAATCTTCGCCGACCAAAACTATGCGGCCTTTTTCTGGAATCGTAAGAGACATTTCAATGCCGGCGATCCTAGCCTGGACACGTTTTGAGAGATCTTGAAAATCAGCGATGCGCTCTTCAAAGGCTGGATCACCGCTTAGCAGTTCCGAAAATTCATCGACTGCTTTTCCAATTGCGGCAGCCGCCGACCATCCTTCACTAATGCGCTCTTTAGCAACTTCAAACAATTCATCGTCTTCGATAAGCATCTTCAGTGCCTCAAATATTTCAGCGCTGGTGCCGCCAGCTTTTTCACCGAGGAAATCCAAATGAGAACTGACGTATTCGATTGCCGCTTTTAGTTCAGCTTCTTCTTCGGCTGCCGATTTACTGGATTTGCTCCACTCCGGAAGAGACTGAGTCGGTTTAACTACTAGAACGTCTCCGACTGCCGAGACCAGGCCGACTCCTAGACCCTTGAGGATGGCTCCAGAATCCAAGGACATTACTCGCCCTTAAGGAAGTGCTGAATCTGCTCGATAATGCTCTGGCCGTGAGCGTGATCTTCGGTGGGAACCTCAACTGTGAGGGTCTCCCCGGTTGTAATTTTTAGGGCCATTAGACGTAGCGCCGAGTTCGCCTTAGCGAACTCTTCTCCAGGGCGGCCAATTGTGACCTCAAGCCCAGACTCTTTGACCAGCTTTACAATTTGGCTTGCCGGTCTGGCGTGGAGGCCGATTGGGTCGAGGACGGTTACTTCACCTTTTACAACGGACATTTCGGGCTCCTTGGCTCTGACTCGGGCTGAATTCTCTAATTATGGGGGTTTTGGGGAAAATTGGGCAAAATCGCCTAATTGTTGGATGTATACAAAACAATCCCGATATTTTGTAGTTGAAACTGAGGTTTTCTGCGGTTTCCTGATAAAACCCTGTGTATGGTGTTCTAAAAGCAGAACAAACTGCGAATGGATGAAGGAGTCTTGTGGGCAAATCAGTGACCACCGCCGAGATCGTAATCGTGGGTTTGGAAGCCGGAAGCAAAGAAGATGCCACCAGGCAACTCGCCAAGCTCCTGGTTGCGGATGGCAGAGTCACTGACTTGGAAGGGTACTTGGCAGCAGTTGCAGCCAGAGAGGAACACTTCCCAACCGGTATCGAAGGCGGAATCGCCATCCCACACGCTCAGTCCGATTTTGTCACCACCCCCTCCGTTGCCGTAGCAACCTCAACCTCCGGGGTCGACTTTGGTGCCGACGATGGACCCTCAAACCTAATCTTTTTGATTGCAGCTCCGGCTTCCGGTGACAACGCTCACCTGGAGATTCTGGCTGCGCTCGCAAGAAAAGTAATGCACGAGGAATTCAGAGATGAGCTTCGTGCTGAACAAGATGGCGCCAAGATCGCCGAAATCGTAAACAGAGAGGTCCAGAAATAATGGCAAAGATAGTTGCAGTAACTTCTTGCATCACCGGCATCGCACACACCTACATGGCCGCCGAAGCACTAGAGCGCGCGGGTAAAAAACTCGGTCACGACCTTGTTGTCGAGACCCAGGGCTCGGCAGGCTCTAATCCTTTGAAGCAGGACGTTATTGATGCCGCCGACGGTGTAATTTTTGCCGTCGACTTGGAAGTCAATGGCAAAGATCGCTTCAATGGCAAGCCATATCTTCAAGTACCGGTAGCCAAAGCCATGAACGGCGCTGAAGGTTTGGTGAACCAACTGCTTGAGTCAATCGAAAAGGGAACCGCTGCCAAAGTTGGAAGCGATGTCCCAAAAGCCGCCAAGGCTGAAAAAGAAGAAAAGCCTAAGGGCGAGAAAAAGGGTCTGTTCGGCGGACTCTTCGGGAAGAAATAAAAGACTTGGATCACAGCTGTGATTCGGGAACTAAAAAGAAAAGATAAATAGGAGGCTCATAGTGTCTACCCCAACCACGGGAACCAGAATTCGCCAATGGCTGATGACTGGTGTCTCGTACATGATTCCATTTGTTGCCGCAGGTGGAATTCTCATCGCCATCGGATTCCTGCTCGGAGCTATCGGGTTCGGAACTGACGGTATTCACGCGTACGACGCAGAGAAGATGCAGATTGCAGGTGACTACGACGTTCTAAACATCGGTTACTGGGCATTCGTTATCTTCTGGTTCGGTAAGGCTGCATTTGCCTTCTTCGTTCCAGTTCTAGCTGCTTACATCGCGTATGCAATCGCTGACCGCCCAGGTCTGGTCCCAGGTTTCGTAGCCGGTGCACTTGCTACCGGTCTTGACGGAAACCCACTGGGCACCGGCACCGGCTTCCTCGGCGCAATCCTCGGTGGTTTCATCGCCGGTGGTGTTGCTCTATGGATCAGCCGCTGGTCAGTACCGAACTGGATTCGTCCAGTTATGCCAGTAGTTGTAATTCCACTACTCGGCTCTCTAATCACCGGCCTTGCAATGGTTCTAGTTCTGAAGGCTCCAGTTTCAGCTCTAATCAACGGCCTCACCTCATGGCTTAACGGTCTATCCGGCGGTGCGCTTGCAGTTCTAGGTATAATCCTGGGTCTGATGATGGCATTCGACATGGGTGGCCCTGTCAACAAGGTTGCTTACACCTTTGCCGTTACTGGTCTAGCTTCTGCTGGTGCTGCTGCATCCGCAACCGAGTTCCAGATCATGGCAATCGTTATGGCTGCTGGTATGACTCCTCCACTAGGTCTTGCTCTAGCTACCACCCTTCGCAAGAAGGCATTTAGCGAGTCCGAGCAGGAGAACGGTAAGGCTGCATGGCTACTAGGTGCATCCTTCATCTCTGAGGGTGCAATCCCATTCGCAGCAGCTGACCCAGCTCGCGTTATCCCATCGATCATGATCGGTTCCGGTGTGACCGGTGCAATCGTTGCTCTATTCGGCAACGAGCTTCGTGCACCTCACGGTGGAATCTTCGTGTTCCCACTGGTTAGCGACTGGTTCACCTATGTTCTCGCAATCGCCATTGGTACCGTAGTGACCGCTCTGCTGGTCCTGGTTGCCAAGGGCA
>JBJTOG010000016.1:0-5149 GCA_046074425.1 Actinomycetota bacterium | reverse complement strand
GATGGGAACAATAACCATGCGGTAGTCCAGGTAGCCACTAACAGAAAGAAATAGCAGATCCGCAAGTACTAGCAAAGCGATTGGTGGAATGAAGTAGCGAAATGACGCCTTCGAAGGTGCTCTCCTAGTTAGTTCCCCACGCCAAACCCCGGTTGAATAAAACTGCCATGCCAAGGCTCGAAGATTGGAGCGTGGCCAGTAGTCAACTATTAGCTCGGGGCTGAAATAGACCTTTCCACCGTTAGCGCGCAATCGCTGAGCTAGATCCCAATCCTCGCCACGGATTATTTTCTCGTCGTATCCACCGGCAGCCCTAAGCGCGTCGGCTCTAAAGATTCCAAGGTAGGCGGATTCGGCCTCGCCCTCTTTCCCACCTAGGTGATAACTGCCACCGCCGAGACCAAGTCTTGAGTTGTAGCCAAAGGCAACTGCTTTCTGCAACGGGCTCTTGCCTCGAGCTTGCATAATTCCCCCGAGCAGCACCGAACCGGTTTGCTCCAAAATCTCTACTCCCCGAAGTAGGTAATTCTCACCTAGTTCACTGTGAGCATCGACTCGGACGATTATCGATCCACTAGATTTTGCAATTGCCAAATTCAAACCGGTTGTGGTGAGACCTTTTTGATTTTCCAAAATTACAAGAGTTGGATACTTGGCTTTCAGTGCTTGCGCCACCTCCATAGTTTTATCCGACGAAGGTCCAACCGCAAGAATGATTTCGCTTTCACCAGGATAGTTTTGAGCGAACACACTCTCTACGGCTTTTTCTAAGTGGTGCTCTTCATTCCGTACAGGAATGATGATGGAAATTTTTGGCAGTTGAGAGCTCATTTATTCGCTCTTGCCATCTTCCATGGCTTTGACAAATTCTGCACAGACGGTTTCTGGATTACCATCCATAACCAGATCTCCCTTTTCAATCCAGAGCACTCTGGTGCAGGTATCCTGAATGGATTTCATGTTGTGGCTAACGAGAAAAACAGTTCCGGCCTCTTCTCGCATCTGACGAATCTTGGCCTCGGCTTTGAGTCGAAATTGTCGATCGCCAACGGCCAAAGCTTCGTCGATTATCAAGATGTCGTGTTTTCGAGCGGCAGCAATTGAAAACCTCAATCTTGCCGACATCCCCTGAGAGTAGGTGCGCATTGGAAGATCGATGAAGTCACTAAGTCCAGAGAAGTCAACAATTTGATCTCTGACTTCTTCGATTTCTTCTTTGCTAAATCCCATAGCAAGTCCACCCAAAGTGATGTTCTTTTCTCCGCTTAGATTGGGCAGTAGAGCTGCGCCGACACCTAGCATGGTCGGTTTAGCGGATGAGTAGATAGCGCCTTCGGTAGCTGGATAAAGTCCTGCGATTGCTCGCATCAGTGAAGATTTGCCAGAGCCGTTAGAGCCGATTATTCCGATGGTTTCACCTTCGTAGACCACAAAGGAGACTCCCTTTACGGCATGGACCTTGCGAACCTTACCTTTTTTTGCAAGCTTTCCTTTGGCGCCTTTGGCCTTCTTGCCAGTCCCGTACACCTCATACGTGACGTGAACGTTGTCGGCAACTACAACTGGAGGAGTTTTTGCCTTAGTCGCTTCCATAGCGAGCCTCAGCTTTCCAGAAGAAATAAACACCAAATAGGAATACCGATACCGCCCAAATTGCTGAGATTAACCAAAGCATCGGGGTGAGAGTCATTCCGTTGACCATGGCACCGCGCGCCAAGCTGATGAAGTCGTGAACTGGATTCAATTGAGCAATCGCAAGAAGTTCTGGGTAACGAGCAAACACTTTATCGATTTCAAAAAATATGCCGCTGGAGTAAAACATCAAACGAGTGATAAAGGGGACCAGTTTCCCAAGGTCCTTAACTTGAACTGTAAGCCTGGCGGAGATCATCGCCAATCCGGTGCTAAATAGAAACATCAGCAGGGTAATTGGAATCAGATAGAGCCATTCCCAAGATATTTCCTGGCCAAACAAAATCATCACCAACGGCAATAGTGCGAGCTGAGGCAAAAAGTTTATAAATTGCCTGATTACCGCCGAAAGCGGAAGCAGAATTCGCGGGAAGCTAAGAGTTTTTAGTAATCCACCATTTGACGTTATAGCCTTGGCACCAGAAGAAAAAGAGCCAGAAAAAAATGAAAAGAGAAAAACCCCGGTGATTAGAAAAGGTATGAAGTTTGCTGGTCTCAAATCTCCAAGAATTAATCCGAATACCAATCCGTAGGCAAGTGCCTGAAGGGAAGGTAGCAACACCAGCCACCATCTTCCCAAGCGGGTGCGCGCGTTAGCGGATTCTGAGGCATAAAGCGACATGGTGAACGCAAAGTCGCGACGCGACCAGGTTTCCTTTAGGTAGTCAGCAAATTTTGGTCTAACCCCAACTTGCTTGAGACCATGCGAAGCGGCATAGTCGGCTAAATTCATTTTCCGCCTCTGGCCAGTTGGCTCTTCAGTTGCTCATTTTTTTCGGCAACCAAATCAGAAAGTGAAATTCCATAGTCGATCAGTTTCTGCTCCAGCTCGGGAATCGAAGTGCTGAGAATGCGAGCCGCCAAAATCCCTGCGTTTTTTGCGCCACCAATTGAAACAGTTGCAACTGGAATTCCAGCCGGCATCTGAACGATAGAGAGCAGAGAGTCCATGCCATCCAATTTTCCAAGTGGGACTGGGACTCCGATGACTGGAAGAGTTGTAACCGAGGCAAGCATTCCGGGCAAATGTGCAGCTCCTCCGGCGCCGGCGATGATTACTTTTAGACCTCTGGATGCGGCTGCTTTCCCCCACTCAATCATTCGCTCTGGGGTGCGATGAGCGGAGAGAACTTCAACTTCGTAATCGATTGCGAAATCTTTAAGGGCTTGAGCGGCATCAGACATAACCGACCAGTCTGAGTCAGAACCCATGACCACGCCGACCAGTGGATTGGTCATTTTGACTCCCGTCGGTTTTGCGCCTATTCAGAATTTTACCGACAATACCGGGTTAGTGCCCAAGCACCGCTTCCCTAGCCGCTTCGGCAATTTCTAGGGCCTCCTGCCAAGAACTCCCCAAAACAGTTATGTGCCCTAGCTTGCGCCCAACCCTTGGGGCTTTACCGTAGCTGTGAAATTTGGCGCTTGGAAAAGCCTCCAGGGCGGTTGGGTAGTTTTCTATGAAATCCAAATCGTCGGAAACACCAAGCAGATTAACCATAACGGCCGCCTCAGAAGTTTCGCTGGTGTCTCCAAGCGGCAGATCCAAAACCGCCCTCAGATGCTGCTCAAACTGAGATGTGACAGATCCTTCAATGCTGAAGTGACCAGAATTGTGCGGGCGCATGGCAAGTTCATTGACCAATAATTCTCCCGATTCGGTTTCAAACATTTCCACCGCCAAGTTTCCAGTGACCTCGAGTTCACTTGCGATCAGTTTCGCTATCGCTCTGGCTTTTTCAATTTGCGCTTCGGTAACACCTGGTGCCGGAGCAATAACCTCAGAGCAGACACTGTTGCGCTGTCTAGTTTCAACCACTGGCCAACTTATAAATTCTCCACTTGGGTTTCGCGCACTAAGTTGAGCAAGTTCTCTAGCGTAGGAAACTTTCTCTTCGGCCAATAACTCACCCCCAAGTTTGGCTAAGTTGGTTTCGCATAGCCAGTCGCTAACCTCGGAAGAAGAAGTAACCAACCTTACGCCTTTGCCGTCGTAGCCACCGATTGGAGTTTTAACAATCACTTCGGGGCCAAATTCTTTTATGAACTGATCAAGTTCTTCTGCAGTGGATACCGCTCGCCAAATAGGGTTTGGAGCTCCGATTCTTTCAAGAGCCCTGCGCATCACTAATTTGTTTTGGGCGTGAGCAAGTGCCTTTGATGGCGGCTGAACCGATACTCCTTGAGACTCGAGTTTTTGCAATATTTCTAGTGGAACATGCTCGTGATCAAAAGTTATGACATCAACCGATTGAGAAAAAGCCAAGACCGTTTTTTCATCGTGGAAATCACCCACTTCAGTGGCGGCCAGCTCGGCGGATGAGCCTTCAGTTTCAGCTAGGACCCTTAGTTCAATACCTAGGTTGATTGCGGGAGGAGTCATCATTCGAGCCAGTTGGCCACCGCCGATAACTCCAACCCGATACTTCATAATTGCCCTACTCTGCTGCCCTGGCTAGGCGCTCGATTTCGGCGGCTAGCAATTTGGTTCTAGCGTAGCCACTGATTATTATTTCTCGCTCATCCATCATTAGCAGCGATAAAACCTTGCCAGAAAGCGCACCCGGCCGCTGAATTTGAATCGACTGTAAATCGGCTAGGTAAACCTCGGTTCTTCTAAATCCTAGAAACCCGTAGCGATAAATCAATCTTTGAGTGGTCAGCTCAAGATAACTGAAGAGGTAAGAAAGAATTGGCAGGAGCCAAAATAAAAACACTAGCCCTGAGGCAATTAGATACCAAAGCTCAGGCGAAGTCAGTTTGATGGATTCAGCAAAGAACGCAAGCAGAAAAGCGGCGGCCCCCAAAACAACCGTTGGCAAAAATAGCCTTGCGGCCCTTGGTCGAATTCTGACCACGAAAGTTTCTCCGAGTAAACTCACTCGCTAATTCTTCCCTAACTGTGGACGAAGATGAGTAATGTCGGCTGCTGAAATGAAAACCCTTTCACCGGCTGCATCTATGACCAAATGACCTTTTTGATCTATATCGATAGCCAATCCCGAGAGCTGGCTTTGATCTGGATAGGAAACAGTTACTTCTAAGCCAATGGTTTTGGACGCTGAGATAACCTTCTCGCGAAGACCGCTCAAACTCGCATCTCCCCCAGCTGCCTTGAGTAACTGATACTCGGAAGCGAAGTTTTTTAAAACCTTAGCCAAGAATTCATCTCGACTAATAGTGCAGCCTTCAAGTGAGAGTGAGGTTGCTCCAAGTATCGGCAGCTCCGAGTGTGATTGAAAAACGTTGATACCAAAGCCCACCACAACCACGCTCAAATCCGGTGTGGCCTGAGCTAGCACACCGCTTACTTTCTTTTCTCTAATCAAGACATCGTTTGGCCACTTCAAACCAGCAACTTTGGATCCAAGGGCCGAATTGGCCGCATCGGTAATTGCGAGCGCCGCTAGCAGAGATAACCAGCCAAAGCCATTTGGGTTTTGAAATTCGGGTCGCA
>JBJTOG010000015.1:0-7606 GCA_046074425.1 Actinomycetota bacterium | reverse complement strand
GAAATCCGCGGACACAGCTTTGAATTTAGAATCAACGGCGAGGACCCAGGACGTAACTTCATGCCCGCCCCAGGATCGGTCCATGTCTTCAAGGCTCCATCCGGCCCTGGAGTGCGAGTCGATAGCGGAGTGGAATCGGGGGACGTGATTTCGGGAAACTTTGACTCGATGATTGCGAAGCTAATAGTCACTGGAAAAGATCGCGAAGAGGCACTCGAAAGATCTCGCCGAGCCCTGGCCGAATTGGAAGTGCTTGGGCTTCCAACTGTGGTTCCCTTTCATCGCAAAATTGTGAATGATCCAGCTTTTATCTCCACAACTGGAAAGTTTGGTGTTTACACCAGGTGGATTGAAACCGAATGGGCTAATGACCTAGAACCCTGGGGTGGTCAGGCGGATGTTCCAGATAGCGATGTATCGAACCGAAACCACGTGGTTGTGGAAGTGGAGGGTAAGCGCATTGAAGTGAGCCTCCCAGCCCGCTTCCTTGGTGGTTCTGGATCGACCCCAACTGCTGGAAGGGCTCCAAAGCGAAAGGTCTCATCTCACCACGCAGCAAGCGCCTCGCAATCCTCAATAAAGGCACCGATGCAATCGACCGTTGTCAAAGTAGCGGTTTCAGTTGGTGACAAGGTTGTCGAGGGCGATCAGATTCTTGTTTTAGAGGCCATGAAGATGGAACAGTCCATAAGTTCGACGAGGGACGGTGTCATTAAATCGGTCTCGGTTAGCGTTGGTGAGACCGTTCCGGCCGGAACTTTGCTGGTGGAATTCGAAGACTAATCCAGGTGCGGGACGTGCAGTGACCTTGCTGCGTCCGTGATGGTTCCAGTTAGCGATGGGTAAATCGTGAAGGTTCGAGCTAGCTCGTCAACCGTTAAGCGATTCTCAACTGCAATTGCAATTGGATAAATCAGCTCCGAGGCACTTGGTGCAACCACTACTCCGCCAAGAATTGTGCCGGATCCAGTTCTGGCGAAAAGTTTAATAAAACCATCTTCGATCCCTTGCATTTTTGCTCTTGGGTTGTGAGCCAGCATAATTTTCTGAATGGTTCCTTGTGCTAAACCAGAATCTATTTCGCTCTCGCTCCAACCCACCGATGCAATTTCTGGAGAAGTGAAAACGTTTGAGGCGATATTACGCTTTTCGGTTGGAGCGGCTACATCTCCCATAGTGTGATAGACGGCTGTTCTTCCCTGCATAGCGGCCACCGATGCCAACGGGTAAAAATCGGTACAGTCGCCAACTCCATAAACATTGGCTCTTGAAGTTCTGGCGACCCGGTTGGTAATCACGTGACCAGAATCGGTTGTCAAAACACCTGCTTCTTTTAGGCCAAGGGTCTCGGTGTTGGGAATTGAACCCACTGCCATCAAACAGTGACTTCCAGAAATCTTGGTTCCGTCAGCCAAAGTGACTTCAACTCCAGATAAAGTTCGCTGAACTTTGTCGGCTCGAGTCTTCTTCAGAATGTTCATGCCGCGACGGCGAAAGACTTCTTCGATGAGCACAGCTGCATCTAAATCTTCTCCGGGGAGAACGTAGTCCCTGGAAGAAATTAGAGTTACTTTGCAGCCGAGGCTCAGGTAGGCTGATGCAAACTCAGCGCCGGTGACACCAGATCCAACCACAATCATGTGTTCGGGGAGTTGCTGTAATTGGTAAAGCTGAGTCCAAGTCAGAATCCTTTCACCATCTGGTTCAGCATTTGGCAAAGTCCTAGGTCTGGCACCAACGGCCAAAATAATTGTTTTGGCTTCCAATCTTTCAGATCCGGTTTCGGAATCTACGATGACGTGGTGGTTTCCATCTAACCTGCCCTCGCCCTGAATAATTCTCACTCCGGCCTCGATGAGGGTTTGCTTCATATCTTCGGACTGATCATTAGCAAGCGCCAGCAGTCTGTTATTTACTTGGGCAAGATTTACTTTCACCTCTGAAGTTCCAAAATCTATCCCCAATGAGGAGGCATTTCGAACGGCTTCGGCTGCACCGGCTGTCGCAATCAAAGTTTTGGATGGCACCACATCGGTAAGCACCGCCGACCCGCCAACGCCGGACCTTTCGATCAGGGTGACTTGAGCGCCAAGTTGCCGTCCCGCCAAGGCTGCCTCATAGCCACCTGGGCCAGCTCCGATAATGACGATGTGGTGATTAATTTGGTTAGTGCTCACCTGACTAATTGTGGCCTATTTAGAGCATTGAAAAGTCGAACTAGACTCGAAAGCATGACAAATCCCTTAGAAATTGGGGCAAACAGCCCATTTGAAATCGCCCGCGAGGCAGCCGACCAAATTCGAAAAGCCACTGGGGTCGATAAGCATGACATCGCGCTCACGCTGGGCTCGGGCTGGGCAAAGGCTGCCGACCTTATCGGGGAAGAAGTGGCAAAAGTGCCAGCCAAGGATATTGTGGGTTTTTCAGCTCCCGTTGTCGAAGGACACGTGGCATCAATTCGATCGATTCGCTTACCAAATGGCAAGCACGCTCTGGTCCTTGGAGCTCGAACCCACTTTTATGAAGGTCACGGCGTCAGGAGAGTAGTTCACGGGGTTAGGACCGCTGCGGCAACCGGAGCTAAAACCATGATTTTGACTAATGGTGCCGGTGGTATCAAAAAGTCTTGGAAGCCAGGAACACCGGTTCTGATAAGTGACCACATCAACCTCACTGCAACCAGCCCCTTAGAAGGCGCCACCTTTATAGACCTAACCGACCTTTACTCAAAACGGCTAAGGGATCTTGCTAGAACTGTTGATGGCAATTTGGATGAGGGTATTTACGCTCAATTTCCTGGCCCACACTACGAAACTCCTGCGGAGGTTCAAATGGTAAAAACCATGGGTGGTCACCTGGTGGGAATGTCGACCGCTCTAGAGGCCATTGCGGCCCGGGAGGCTGGAATGGAGATTTTAGGATTTTCTCTTATGACCAACTTGGCCGCCGGTATTCAAAAGACTCCGCTCTCTCATGCCGAGGTATTGGAAGCCGGAAAAGAAGCCGAAGCTCGAATTAGCGATTTACTAGCTGCCATCATCGCAAAGATATGATTTCGAACCAAGAGCTGCTAGAGCGAGCCAAGGCCTGGACGATCCAGGATCCGGATCCCGAAACAGTTGCCGAACTTGAAAAACTAATTAGAGAATCAGACTTTGAATCCCTGCGAGATCGTTTCGATACTCGATTAGGTTTTGGAACTGCGGGATTACGCGGAGCACTTGGTGCTGGACCAAATCGCATGAATAGAGTTCTGGTCTCTCAGGCTGCAATTGGACTTGGAAATTATCTGAAAGGCCTTTCGAGTGATGCATCGGTTGTGATCGGTTTTGACGGAAGAAAAAATTCCAAAATCTTTGCCCAAGATTCCGCTGAGCTTATGGCGGGGATGGGAATCAAAGTCTTTTTATTTGACGATTTAGTGGCTACTCCAATGATTGCTTACGCAGTAAAGAAGCTTTCAACTTCAGCCGGAGTAATGGTTACTGCATCCCACAACCCTCCGGGAGATAACGGCTACAAGGTTTACGACGAATCTGGCTCGCAAATAATCTCTCCGGTCGATGCCCAGATTGCAGCTGAAATTGACTCGGCATCCAAAAAAGACATCAGAGAATTTAGTCGATCAGACAATTTCCAGAATGTTCCTAAGGATTTATTGAAAGAATATCTTCAGCAAGCGGCGCAGCTGGCGTCCCGGAATGCCGAAACCTCGAAACTAAAAATCGTTTACTCGGCAATGCACGGAGTTGGAGCCAAGTTCGTCGAAGAGGCGTTTGAAATGGCATCGCTTCCAAAACCAATTCAGGTTGAGCAGCAGAAACTACCGGACCCAAAATTCCCCACCGTTTCTTTCCCCAACCCAGAAGAGCCAGGGGCAATGGATCTGGCACTTGAGAAAGCAAATCTGGAGCAGGCTGATCTAATTCTGGTGAACGATCCCGATGCCGATCGATTGGCTGTTGCGGTTCGCACTAAATTCGGTGAGATGCGCCAACTAACCGGAGATCAGGTGGGACTAATCCTTGGCGATGAGATGGCCCAAAGGGCTCAAAAACTAGGCATCAGCGGCAATTTAGCTGCTTCAATCGTCTCCTCTTCGGCCTTGGAGAAGGTCGCACAGCACTACGGGATGGGTTTTATGCAAACCCTTACCGGTTTCAAATGGATCTCTCGGGTTCCAAACTTGATTTTCGGCTACGAGGAAGCCCTCGGATACTGTGTCGATTGGCAGAGGGTTAGAGACAAAGATGGAATTTCGGCAGCTGTGGTAGTCGCTGACTTAGCTATGAAACTGTGGGCCTCGGGTCAGAATTTACTTGACCAGCTTGAGAAATTAGCTGAAAGGTATGGATACTTTGCAACCTCTCAAATTTCCATTCGAGTCACCGATCTTGGAATCATAAAAAGCACAATGGAGAATCTACGGGCCAATCCCCCAGCTGATATTGCCGGCTCAAAAACCAAATTCACTGACCTATTGCTTGGTTCGGAAACGCTTGGGCCAACTGATGGTTTGAGGTTTGATTTAGAGGATGGAAGAAGAGTGATTGTTCGCCCTTCGGGAACAGAACCAAAACTCAAGTGCTATCTGCAGGCGGTCGCATCGACCGATAGTGAAGCTGGAACCAACCTGGGGGAACTTGAAAAAGCGATGCGAAAGATTTTGGCTTAAGCCTTAGGGTTTTTCTGGAAGCTTAAGACGCTATTGGGAATTGGAAGTGATTTTGATTCCTCATCAGATGGAATAGGCTCACCTGCGACAAGGTGGATTGGCAATACGCCAGACCAAACTCCGGTTCCTTGGCCTTCACCATCTTCTGGCATACCGGTTCTAACTTTCACTGAAGCCTCGTCTAGCGATAGAGCGAGCAGAGTTGTGGCGGCTAATTCCTTAGCGGTGGATTTTCTAACCTCTTTACTTCTTCCCGGAAGTAAGCCATCGCTAAGTTTCTCAAGCAACCCATTTTTCTCTTCACCAGAAATTTCCTTTGCCTGACCCAAAATAACCACTGATCGATAGTTCATGCTGGAGTCGTATGTGGTTCTTGCTACTACCAGCCCATCGAGTTTTGTGACAGTAACGCAGGTTGGGGCACCTGCGGCTAGAGCTCGCATAAACCTTGCTCCACTTGAACCATGTATAAGAATTCGATCTCCGTCCCGCGAGAAAGCATATGGAAGAACAAACGGTTGGTCCTGGTCCACGTAACCGATGTGGCAAAGAATTGTTGAGTCCAAAATTTCATACATCTGTTCCCGATCAGCCACCGAGCGTTTACTGAGTCGGTTGATTTGGGTTCGGTCGGATGTGCCGGGGGCTGGAAGCGTCATGGCAAGAGCCTATTACAGCAAAGCTTTTGAGAGTTTGGTGCTGATCTCTTCTAGATCAAAGAAATGCTCAATTGGAATAACCTCGGCGGGAACCCCCTTGAGGCTTTCAACTAACTCGGGAGTGGTTAGGACTATTTGAGCACTAAATGAAGCGGCCCTCGCGGTGGCAACGTCAACTGCGTCAACGGTCGCCTCAATATCCAGCAACTTTAGAACTTTTTCAGCATTTAGCTTTAGCAATACCGAGGTTCCAATTCCCATTCCACAAACTGCAACAATCTTCACCCAGCAATTGTCGCAAATCTCAGTCGAATAACTCTTGGATTCGCCAACTCTCACGGGTATTTAACAACAAACTAACCTTTGGGTCGTTGGAAAGAAACTCCGCTAACTCACTCATTAAGGAGATGTGGCCATCGTGTCCGGTAGCCGCCAGGCCGAAAACTAATCGAACTGGGTCATTCTGCGAATGCATAAACTCAATTGGCTCTTCTAAAACCAGAAGGCTCAATCCAGTTTCGATTACATCTCTGGACGGCTTTCCGTGAGCCAAGGCGATTCCAGGGGCGATAACGATGTATGGTCCAAATTCCTCAACCGCTTGAAGCATCGAAGAAACATAGCCTTCACTAACTCTTCCACTCTCAACCAGCAATTGACCGCAATAAGTTATTGCTTCAGTGCGGTTAGCAACGCTTTGTCTTATTGAAATAGCACCAGGGCCAAATGCCGAGCGAAGCAGAGACATTAGCCTTTGGCAAATCCGTCGCTGATCATGTCCATAAGTTCTTCCCTTTCGTCAAGGGCTTGGAACGAAGCCTCCGCGGCATTCATCTGAAATTGCTCGATATCGGCCAGTGAGTAATTAAATGTCGTCATCAAGAGTTCTAACTCACGAGTCAAGGTGGTTCTGGACATCAATCGATTATCGGTATTGACAGTGACCTTGAAGCCCAGCTCGTAGAGAATGTCGAAGGGATGATCTTCCATGCTCTCACCTAGCATTTTTACCGCACCAGTTTGAAGATTAGACGAAGGTGCAAGCTCAAGGGCGATTCCCCGATCGTGCACCCACTCCGCAACTTCACCAAGCACAACCAAATCGGTGTCTCCCTCAGATCGAGAGAACATCACATCTTCTATTAGGCGAACTCCGTGCCCTAGCCGAAGTGCTCGACCTGAAACTATTGCATCTTTAATGCTCTCAATGCCATCGCCCTCGCCGGCGTGAACGGTGCAAGGGAAAAGCTGCTCGGCTAGATAATCAAAAGCGACTTTGTGTCGAGATGGCAGGAAGCCTTTCTCTGCTCCTGCAATGTCAAAACCAACCACACCGTTGTTACGATGTCTGATGGCAAGTTCGGCAATCTCGAGCGCTTGGTTAGCGTGACGCATGGCGGTTAGCAACTGTCCGGTTCGGATAAATCCGCCCGCAGCCTCAACCTCTTCCATTCCCTGCTCAAGGCCATCTTGAACTGCCTCTACGGTTTCATCCAGAGACAATCCTGAGCGCAGATGTTGCTCGGGTGCCCAGCGAATTTCACCGTAAATCACACCATCATCGTGAAGGTCTAAAACAAATTCCCTGGCGACTCTGGTTAGACCTTCTTTGGTTTGCATTACGGCGGTGGTGTGCTCGAAAGTTTCTAGGTAGCGCTCCAAGGAGCCAGAATCTGCCGCCTTATAAAACCAATCCCCCAAATCCTTGGCATTGTTGGCTGGGAGAGAGTGAGCGATAGCCTCAGAGAGCTCGATTATGGTTTGTGGCCGGAGACCGCCATCTAAGTGATCGTGAAGCGAAATCTTTGGGAGTGCTTGGATTTTAGATTTCATGTTGCTCGCCTCTTTAGCCGCCGATTCGCTCGAGCACAATTTTGCGCTCTGGATTACCCGAAGCCTCTATCGTATAGGCCGAGGCGATGGTCTCCTTTGCCCTTGCAAATCTGCTGGGCTCATCGGTGTGGAGAGTGTACAGCGGAGCGCCTTTGCCAACCCGGTCGCCAATCTTGGCGTGAAGGGTAACCCCCGCCCCAAACTGAACCGGATCCTCCTTGCGGGCGCGCCCGGCACCAAGGCGCCAGGATGCGATGCCGACCTGAAGTGCGTCGAGGCTGGTGAGGGTTCCTGGATCGAATCCGATCGTCTACGGCCAAATCCTAACGCCGGGTGCGACGCGAACGCTCGTGTTCTATGCCCACTACGATGGGCAACCGCTCGATCCCAAGGAGTGGAGCTCGCCGCCGTTCGAACCGACGCTGCGCGATGGACCGCT
>JBJTOG010000014.1:0-2419 GCA_046074425.1 Actinomycetota bacterium | reverse complement strand
CGGCTTTCTTCGGCGAGCAAGCTTGGGTTGGGGTTGTTTCACCAGAATTGGGTTATTAGTTTCAAATCTGGTATTGTTTCTAATCGCGTAAGCATTCCTCGGTAGCTCAATTGGCAGAGCAATCGGCTGTTAACCGATAGGTTCTTGGTTCGAGTCCAAGCCGGGGAGCCACGTTTGCCTGATTGGCCCAGGAGGTTCCGGTGCTTCGGTGGATACATTCTCAGGTGTGGCTTCCTGAATCGCTTCTGGCAATATCCTCCTTTTTAGTTCTTGGTGGCCTTGATTTAGCTTTCAACGGCCCCTACGCCTTAGCCGTAAGCGCCGCGATTACTCTCTCGCTAATCTTCGTTCGCAAGTTGGTTTTCCTAATGCCACTGCTTATTGCCTTGGCGGCAACGGCTCAAGTGGTGTTTCAAATTCCAATCACCATTGGAAGTTTGGGCATTGTTCTTGCAGCCTTCTCAGCTGGAGCATTTTCACCCAAACCGTATAGAGAAATTGTTTTGGGGACTTCAATATTGGGCGGGGTGGCTATCTCAGCAAACCTAGCTTTTAATCCCAAACTTGATTTAGTCGAATTACTAGTTGGAACCCTGACTGAGGCAGGGCAACTCTTAGTCTTCACGGCATTTTCACTTCTAGCAATCTCAATGGTGAGCCTTAGTTGGCTGCTCGGTTTCTTTTTGATAACTCGATTAACTCACGTAGGGACAGATTTTGATCGATTGGTCTATGAAGAGAAACAAGCCAGATTGGCGATTGAAATAGCCGAACAATCAAAAAGGTTTGAAATCGCAAGAGACATCAATGAGCACATTGTTCAGCGAATGGCTGGAGTAATTAGCAATGCCGAAGCGGGTGCCTATGCAGCTAAAGCTAATCCCGAGGCAGGAATTCGAGCGCTGGAAAAAGTGCTTTTTAGCGCCAAAGCGGCTCTGACCGAACTCCGCAGACTTTTCGACATGCTCAATCGTGGAACTCTTGCCACCTCCGCACCTCCTACATTGGATGATCTGTCGACGCTTGCCGTTTCTCTTAGAAGCCGTGGCCTAGATGTCACATTGGAGCACTTCGGCAAGAGATTTCCGCTCACTGTTGCCGCCGAATTAGCTGTCTATCGAATTGTGTTTGATTCTTTGGAGAACGTAAAGCAACACACCCCAAGGGGTACTAAGGCAACTGTTGAGTTTTCTTGGATGGAAGATGTATTGCAGGTGATGGTCAAGGACAATGGGGTTGAAGTTGAGAGGCGCCAGTCCCTAACTGATGATGGAATTCCAGCTCCCTACGATGCAAATGATGACCTTGAGACATTACTTGACCGGGTAACTGGACCTGGAATAACGGCAATGCGAGAGCGCGCCGAGTCCTATGGTGGATCTCTTGAAGTGAACCGCGTAGTTGGAATTGGATTTACCGTTGCCGCTACCTTCCCAGCAGCCGAGGTTCGCGGCGAGGAAGTTGTGGAATGAATCAATCCATTCGGGTTGGTCTAATTGATTGGGACGTACATGTTCGATCTGGCAGGAAGCTTTTAATAGAAAGCACTCCGGGCTTGGATTTGGTTTATGAGTCATCTGGAATGGAATCCGATGTAGATGGGGTTTTGGGCTCTCTTATCGATGTCTTGGTCATTGAACAGCGCCTTGGAGGTTGGTCGGGTATTGATTTCATTCAGCAACTAAGGCTTAGAGTTGAATCGGCCTATGAACTTCCAAGAATTGTCATAACTTCACCTTTTGAAACTGAGCAGTTGCTTTTGCAAGCTTTTGAAGCAGGGGTAAATTCAGTGGTATCGCTTGAAAGAGGGCTATCTGAACTGACGCAGGCAATCAATCAAAGTGGGCAGCCTGGAATTGAGATTCTTGACCTCTATAGGCTCCTAAGTTCCCTTCCGACGCAGCGGATTAGCGATCTTGCTCTAAGAGCAAGAATTGACGCTTTGCCTGAGGAATTTAAAGATGCCGTTAGAGGCTTAGCCGCAGCCCTCCACTCAGGTTCCGAAGTTAGCTGGGAGGAGCTAAAGCTTGTTGACCTAGCTAAGGAACTTGAAATCCGAGAATTGCCAGAAATATTTATCAAACTTTGGCGGGGCGGACTTTTAGATGGAGAGTAGTTCGCAAAACGTTAGGGCGCTCTCTTTAGGGGTTGGTGTAGCTACTGGACTTTATGGAATCTCATTCGGGGCTCTGGCTGTAGCTGCTGGTCTAGATTTTTGGCAAACCATGGCACTTTCGCTTTTGATGTTTAGCGGGGGCAGTCAATTCGCCTTCATTGGCGTTATAGCGGCCGGAGGTGGGGCTTTGCCGGCAGTGGCATCAGCTTGGTTATTGGGGGTGAGAAACGGTTTCTACGCGCTTCGATTAGCTCCGGTTATTCAAGTTACCGGTTTCATTAGACCCTTAGCGGCCCAGTTGAC
>JBJTOG010000013.1:0-9120 GCA_046074425.1 Actinomycetota bacterium | reverse complement strand
TCGATCAAGGAGTTTCCATCGACATCGACCAAAATTGCCCCGTGGGCCTTTTCGATGTAGACGGGGAGCATGGTGCCCACTCCGGCACTTACTTCCTTTAGCTTCTTCTTCTGGAGTTCCTGGGACTTGGGTCCGGGAATGGCGGTGACGAGATTACGTTTCTGGGGGATAGTTGCACTCATACCTAAGATTCTACGCCTGCGGATTGAGCCATTTGGCATGGCATTATTGAGGAATGCGTCGCGTCATAATCCTTGGATCAACTGGATCCATCGGAACTCAGGCAATTGAAGTGATAAACCAAAACCCTGAGGAATTTCAAGTTGTCGGCTTAGCCGCTGGGCGCAACCAAGAACTCTTAGAAGCTCAGCGCCAGCATTTTGGATTAGCTAGTGCCAACGCGGTTTTGGGATCTGAGGCTGCCGAAAGATTGGTTCAGGAAACTGAGGCAGATGTAGTTCTCAACGGAATTACCGGTTCGATTGGACTTGGCCCAACTCTGGCGACCTTGAATACTGGAAAAACTTTGGCGCTCGCCAACAAAGAGTCACTGATTGTTGGCGGGGAATTGGTCACCTCAATTGCCAAACCCGGCCAAATTGTTCCGGTAGATTCCGAACACTCCGCAATTGCTCAGTGCCTTCGCTCGGGAACCCAAGCTGAAGTAAATAAATTGGTTTTGACTGCCTCCGGTGGCCCATTTCGCGGATACAGCAAAGAGCAGCTAAAAAAGGTAACACCCTCTCAGGCCCTAGCTCACCCAACCTGGGTAATGGGGCAGGTGGTGACGACCAATTCGGCAACTTTGGTAAACAAGGGATTAGAGCTTATTGAGGCACATCTGCTTTTTGGGATTCCTTTCGACCAAATTGAAGTTACCGTTCACCCGCAGTCGGTGATTCACTCGATGGTGGAATTTGTTGATGGCTCGGTTATTGCTCAGGCATCACCGCCGAGTATGAAATTGCCTATCGCGCTGGGTCTGAGTTGGCCCTCAAGGCTTAACAATATTTCGCCCGCCATTGACTGGTCCACTTCACACTCCTGGCAATTCGAACCACTCGATGAAAGTGTTTTTGAGGCGGTGGCACTAGCCCGACAGGTTGGCAAATTAGGAAAGAGCTACCCGGCAGTTTTTAATGCCGCTAACGAGCAAGCGGTTATGGCTTTCCACTCCGGAGCAATTTCTTTTGATCAAATAACCGAGTTGATTGAGCGAGCCATCGAGGCTCACGAAGCCGAGAGTGAATTGAGCTTAGATTCTTTGGCAAGAGCCGAGAAGTGGGCGAGGGAGCGAACCGACGCTCAGATTGCCCGTGCCTGTTAGTTTTCTCAAAATGTTTACATCTGAGCTTATTTGTCCTTGTGCTCGGTTAGGTTTGATGTCGTGAGCGAAACCCTCTGGTATCTAGCAGGCATAGTCTTCGTTCTTCTTGGTATTGCCATTTCAATCGGATTGCACGAAATCGGCCATTTGCTCCCAGCCAAAGCCTTCGGGGTAAAGGTCACCAAGTACATGATTGGTTTTGGACCTACCCTTTGGTCAAAGAAGGTTGGAGAAACCGAGTACGGCATTAAGGGAATTCCGCTTGGTGGTTACATCGCCATGATCGGAATGTACCCACCAGGGAAAAAGACCGAAACCAAAAAGGGCTTTTTCCGCGACATGATTTCGCAGGCTCGCACAGCTCACTCGGAGCATGAAACCAAAGCCGACGCCAACCGAAAGTTCTATCAGCTCCCCGTTCACAAGCGAATAATCATCATGCTCGGCGGGCCGCTAATGAACTTGCTGCTTGGGATTATCTTTACGGTTATTGCTCTAAGCGGCTTTGGGGTTTACCAAAGCTCAATGACCATTGATCAGGTTTCGGTTTGTATTGATAGCGAAGGAACTAACTGCGAGGTTACCGATCAAACCCCGGCTTACCTGGCTGGATTCAAATCGGGCGACACCGTGACCAAAGTTAACGGCGAAGCAGTTGATAACTGGAATCAAATTCGGGAGCTACTTCGGGTAAACCCAACCGCCCAATTTGAGGTTCTCCGAGACGGTAAGGCAGAGCAATTAAATCTCACAGCTGTTTTGCAACCTCGTCCCTCCTTCGATGCACTTGGTAATGCCCTTCGAGATGAAAACGGTGAAGTGATTTACACTCCGCAACCGTTTTTGGGCGTGGTCCTTGCCGTAGAGCGAAAACCAGTTTCGCTCGGAACTTCGTTAGAAAGCTCGGCTTCAGCGGTAGTTCAAATCGGGCAGCTTATTTTGCAATTGCCTCAAAAGGTTTATGAGGTGACCGCCACCACGTTTGGTTCCGGAGAGCGGGATGTCAACGGACCGATTTCAATTGTTGGCATCGGGCAAATAGCCGGCGAGGTTGCTTCCTCCCAGCAGGCTGATATCTGGGACAAACTGGCAACCGGAATTTCAATTTTGGGGTCGCTGAATTTTGCCCTCTTTGCATTCAACATGATTCCTCTTTTGCCACTTGATGGTGGCCACGTCGCCGGTGGAATCTATGAGGCCATCAAACGGGCTTTGTTTAGGCTATTTCGAAAGCCTGATCCAGGTCCTGCCGATACCGCGTTACTTATGCCGCTTACTTGGGGAGTGTTCATATTGCTTCTGGCGGTAAGTGGTTTATTGATTGTGGCCGACCTGGTAAACCCAGTTTCGCTTGGTCTCTAAGGCTTTGGAATACCCGAAGCCTCCGTATGCTTAAACCTAGAGTGCCAAATTCTTTAGGAGAAAAGTGCCAGCAGTAAACCTAGGTCTTCCAAAATCCCCACCACCAGTTCTCGCTCCAAGACGCAAGACACGTCAAATCATGGTTGGAAAAGTTCCAGTCGGTGGCGACGCACCAATCTCTGTGCAGTCGATGACCACAACTCCAACCACAGATATCAATGCCACCTTGCAACAAATTGCAGAACTTACCGCGACCGGTTGCGATATCGTCCGAGTGGCCTGTCCCTCGCAGGACGATGCCGATGTGCTGCACATAATCGCCAAGAAGTCACAAATTCCGGTAATCGCAGATATTCATTTTCAACCGAAATATGTCTTCCAGGCTATTGATGCCGGTTGTGGTGCAGTACGGGTAAACCCTGGAAACATTCGTCAGTTCGATGATCAGGTCGGAGCCATTGCCAAGGCAGCCAAAGCGGCTGGAGTTTCAATTCGAATTGGAGTAAATGCCGGATCTTTGGATCCAAGACTTTTGCAGAAGTATGGCAAAGCGACACCAGAGGCATTGGTTGAATCAGCGGTTTGGGAAGCCTCTCTATTTGAAGAGCATGATTTCCACGACTTCAAGATTTCTGTAAAGCATAACGACCCAGTAGTGATGGTTAGGGCCTACGAACTTTTATCGGAACGTGGAGATTGGCCATTACACCTTGGAGTCACCGAGGCCGGACCCTCTTTCCAGGGAACCATCAAGTCATCGGTGGCATTCGGAGCACTGCTTTCCAAGGGAATTGGTGACACCATTAGGGTTTCGCTATCGGCTCCTCCCGCCGAAGAGGTTAAAGTCGGATCGCAGATTCTGGAATCGCTAAATCTCAGACCTAGAAAGCTGGAGATTGTTTCTTGCCCAAGCTGCGGAAGAGCCCAGGTAGATGTTTACAAGTTGGCAAATGATGTAACTTCTGGTTTGGAAAAACTTACCGTCCCACTTCGAGTTGCGGTTATGGGCTGCGTTGTTAACGGACCGGGCGAAGCTCGAGAAGCCGATCTAGGTGTTGCCTCTGGCAATGGCAAGGGTCAGATATTTGTGAAGGGTGAGGTAATCAAGACCGTTCCCGAGAGCGAGATCGTTGCAACTCTTATCGAAGAGGCCAACCGATTGGCTGCAGAAATGGACCCGGCTCTGATTGGCTCACCTCAGGTAGTTGTTGCTGAGAAATAACTCGGCGCTATCCAACTGAGCCATTTGGCTAGGGGGTAACATTGACCCCATGCCTATCCGCCTAAGTCAACTATTCCTTCGCACCCTGCGCGAGGACCCAGCCGATGCCGATGTTTTGGGTCACAAGCTACTGCTTCGAGCAGGTTATATTCGCCGCGCTGCCCCAGGGATTTATACCTGGTTGCCGCTTGGGCTAAGGGTTAAAGCAAATATTGAAAAGATCGTGCGCGAGGAAATGGCGAACGCTGGGTCACAAGAGGTATTTTTCCCAGCTTTGCTTCCAAGAGAACCATATGAAGTCACCGGTCGCTGGACCGAATACGGCGATAATTTGTTTAGACTCCAGGATCGTAAAAAGGCGGACTACCTTTTAGCCCCCACTCACGAAGAGGTATTCACACTTTTAGTGAAGGACATGTATTCCAGCTACAAAGATCTGCCGCTTTCGCTCTACCAAATTCAAAACAAGTATCGCGATGAGGCCAGGCCTAGAGCGGGATTGCTGCGCGGCAGAGAATTTGTGATGAAGGACGCTTACAGTTTCGATATAAACGACGAAGGATTAGAAAAGTCCTATCAGGCCCAGCGTGCCGCCTACGAACGAATCTTCCAAAGACTCGGCGTGGAATACGTAATCGTTAAGGCCGACGCCGGAGCGATGGGTGGTTCTAAATCTGAAGAATTCTTATCGCCATCACCAATTGGTGAGGACACCTTTGTCAGATCTAGTGGTGGCTACGCCGCGAACGTTGAAGCTGTGCAAACGGTAGCCCCAGCAGAGATTCCAATTGCTGGGCAGCCAGAGGCCGAGGTGCACGACTCTCCAAATACCCCCACTATCAAAACGCTGGTTGATTTCTCAAACGCTAATGTCAAAAAACCTGATGGCGGAAAATGGGATGCGTCTCACACTCTAAAAAACGTTGTTCTACTCCTTACCTCGCCGGAAGGGAAGAAGTCGCTTGTGGTGGTTGGACTACCAGGCGATAGAGAGGTAGATGACAAAAGGGCCGAGGCTTTCTTCGCACCAAACGAAGTTTCGCAGGCAAGTGATGAAGATTTTGCCAAGCACCCAGAGCTGGTTCGGGGATACATCGGACCGGTTAAGAATGGCGCTCAGTTCCTCGGTGAAAAAGCAGCATCCAAGATTCGCTACCTGCTTGATCCAAGAGTGGTATCTGGTAGCGCTTGGATCACGGGTGCCAACGATAACGAAAAGCACGTTTTCAATTTAGTTGCCGGGAGAGATTTCTCGGGCGATGGAATAGCGGATGTTGCCGAAGTGCGAGAGGGAGATCCTGCCCCGGATGGTTCGGGGGAGCTGGAGCTTGCTCGAGGAATCGAAATTGGCCACGTCTTCCAACTGGGAAGAAAGTATGCCGAGGCGCTTGATCTAAAGGTGCTCGATGAAAACGGCAAGTTGGTAACTGTAACTATGGGCTCTTACGGAATTGGAGTCACCAGACTGGTTGCTGTTTTGGCAGAGGCCAATAACGATGACAAGGGTCTGATCTGGCCAGAGGCTGTCTCACCAGCCGATATTCACATCGTTGCCGCTGGTAAAGATGACATTGTTTTTGAAACTGCCGAAAGATTAGCCTCAGAGTTAGAGGCCACTGGCAAGACAGTGCTGCTGGATGATCGTCAAAAAGTATCGCCGGGAGTTAAGTTCTCCGATGCCGAATTACTTGGAATTCCAAAGGTGCTGGTGGTTGGTAAAGGTTTGGAATCCGGTGAGCTTGAGATATGGAACAGACGGACTGGGGAAAGAGCGGCCATCAGGCTAGACTCGGCAGTATCAGAACTTAAATAACGGTCGGAGGTGTCACTGTGGATATCGATTTGAGTGTCCTTAGAGGCATCGAGCGCGAAGCTGAAATTCCATTCAAAGAACTGGTGGAAATTATCGAGGCAGCGGTCTTGGCTGCCTACCACCGTCACATAGGAAATCACGACAAGGCAAGAGCCGAACTCGATCAGAAAACCGGTCACGTGCTAATTTTCGCGACCACCTTCGACGAAGAGGGAAACGAAACTGGCGAAAAAGAGTCGACGCCTGAAGATTTCGGTCGAATCGCAGCCAATGCCGCCAAGCAGGTTATTGCACAACGTCTTAGAGAGCTTTCTGACGAAGGTCTATTTGGAGAATTCAAGGGCAAAGATGGTGACATCGTTGCTGGAACCATTCAGCAGGGACCGAAATCACACATGGTTTATGTTGATCTCGGTTCCATCGAAGCCCTGATGCCGCCGGAAGAGCAAGTGGTCGGGGAGGATTACTCCCACGGTAAGAGAATTCGGGTTTACGTCACCAATGTCTCAAAGGGTTTGCGCGGCGGGCCACAAGTCACCGTATCTCGCACCCACCCAGGCCTTATTCGAAAGCTTTTTGCGCTTGAGGTTCCAGAGATTGCCGATGGGACAGTTGAAATCGTCTCGGTTGCCAGAGAAGCGGGTCATCGAACCAAGATTGCGGTTCGAGCTAAAGACGCTGCCGTGAACGCCAAGGGCGCCTGCATCGGCGAACTTGGTCAGCGGGTTCGGGCAGTTCAGGCCGAATTGAACGATGAAAAGATAGACATCGTCGATTTTTCCGAGGATTTGGCGAGCTTTGTTGCCCAGGCTCTATCACCGGCCAAGGTCTCCTCTTCCTTCATAATCAACCAAGAAGAGCGGCAGGTTAGGGTTTTGGTGCCTGATTTTCAGCTCTCTTTGGCAATTGGCAAGGAAGGGCAGAACGCCCGCCTGGCCGCCAAGCTCACCGGAGCCAAGATCGACATCCAGCCCGAAAGCATTCTCGAAGACGACTAGAGCTATTTTCGAGCTTTAGGTCTAGAATGAAATCTGAAAGAACCTGCGTTGGGTGTTCTAAGCGCGATCAATCAAGTGCTCTGATTCGATTCAAGGCCGTCAACGGCAAATTGGATAGTGAAATCAAAGCTTCTGGTCGAGGCGCCTGGCTCCATCCAAGCGTTAAGTGTTTTGAAAAGGCGAAGGCAAAGAAAGCATTTGAGAGAGTGCTTTTGATTTCGAATTTAGATTTCACGGGTTCATTGGAAAAAGTAGAACAGGCAGAAAAGATGTTGGAACAAAAATGAGTATCTCGAAATGAGTACCCAACAGCTTTAACGGCCTGCCCTGTTTGGGAAGGCCCAGACAGGAGAAGTAAGTGGCGTTACCACGTGTTTACGATGTGGCCAAAGAACTTGGTATCGATACCAAAGTTGCACTGGCAAAACTTGAAGAACTTGGCGAATACGTCAAAAGTGGTTCTTCAACAATCGCTCCGCCAGTAGCTAAAAGGCTGCGCGAAGCTTTCCCAGATGCCAAGCCAAAAGAGGAAGCTAAGCCAAAGGCTAAAGCTGCTCCGAAAAAGACCAAGGCGGTCGAAGCCGAGGCACCGGCAGCGGAAGAGGTTTCGGAAGCTCCAGTTGCTGCAGAGCCAGAAGTTCCAAAGCCCGCCAAGATAACCCCGAGCTCAATTACCGATGCACCCAAGGCAACCAAACCTTCCTCGGTTCCAGGTGTCCCACGCCCTGGCAACAACCCATTTGCATCAGCGCAAGGCATGGGTATTCCTCGCCCGATGGCTCGTCCTGGAAACAACCCTTTCTCACCTTCGCAAGGAATGGCTAGACCTGGCACTCCAAGGCCTGGTGCACCAAGACCTGGCGCAAGAGGGGATGGCGCACGTCCTACTGGAGCACGTCCGGCAGCCGGCGGCGCCCCACGTCCAGGTTTTGCTGGAGCCAAGCCTGGAATGGGCGGAGGTGCACCAGGTGGTTTTGCACCACGTCCAGGTGCCGGTGGCCGAGGACGCGGTGGCGGCACAGCAGGAGCTTTTGGAAAAGGCGGCGCTCGCGGAGCGAGCAAGGCTAGAAAGTCAAAGCGCGCCAAGAGAGAAGAATTTGAACAAAGAACTGCACCGAGTCTTGGTGGAGCTGTAGTTCCACGCGGCGATGGCAACACCGTTATTCGCCTTCGCCGCGGTGCATCGATTCAGGATTTCGCAGACAAGATTGATGCCAATGCTGGTCAGCTGATCACCGTGCTATTCGCACTTGGTCAGATGGCTACCGCTACGGCATCGCTTGATGATGAGACTTTCATGATTTTGGGCGAAGAGCTGGGATACAAAATTGAAGTTGTGTCCCCAGAGGACGAGGAGCGCGAGCTCTTTGAAGGCTTCGGTCTTGACATCTCGGCCGATTATGACGACGAAGAAGCCGATCTAGTTCAGCGTCCTCCGGTTGTGACCGTTATGGGTCACGTTGATCACGGTAAGACCGCGCTTTTGGACTCAATTCGAAACGCCAACGTTCAAGCCGGTGAGGCTGGTGGAATTACCCAGCACATCGGTGCCTACCAGGTGCACACCACTCACGACGGACTGGACCGCGCCATTACCTTCATAGACACCCCCGGTCACGAAGCCTTCACTGCTATGCGTGCTCGTGGAGCACAGGTTACCGACATCGCAATCTTGGTGGTTGCAGCAGATGATGGCGTGATGCCGCAGACCGTTGAGGCTCTAAACCACGCTCAGTCGGCTGGAGTTCCGATTGTGGTAGCTATCAACAAGATTGATAAAGAAGGTGCCAACCCAGACAAGATCAAGCAGCAGCTCACCGAGTTCAACCTAGTTGCCGAAGAATACGGTGGCGATGTGATGTTTGTTCCGGTTTCTGCTCTAAAGGGTCAGGGTATTAACGACCTGTTGGACGCTGTATTGCTGACGGCTGATGCATCACTTGATCTGAGAGCTAACCCGAACAAGGATGCTCGCGGTGTTGCTATTGAAGCGAACTTGGATAAGGGTCGCGGTGCAACCGCAACGGTATTGATTCAGTCTGGAACTTTGCATGTTGGAGACTCCATCGTCGCCGGAAGCGCTCACGGACGAGTTCGTGCCATGTTCAACGAGGATGGTTTAGCGGTAGAAGCCGCAACACCTTCGCGTCCGGTGCAGGTACTGGGACTTCAAAGCGTTCCGCGAGCTGGCGATACCTTTGTGGTTACCGAAGACGAGCGCCAGGCAAGACAGATTGCCGAAAAGCGCGAGGCCGCTGATCGCAACGCACTGCTGGCCAAAACTCGCAAGCGGGTATCGCTTGAAGACTTCACCAAGGCACTCGAAGAAGGCAAGGTCGAATCTCTCAACTTGGTTATCAAGGGTGACGTTTCTGGTGCCGTGGAGGCTTTGGAAGAC
>JBJTOG010000012.1:0-21744 GCA_046074425.1 Actinomycetota bacterium | reverse complement strand
GGTTCGGCTCACCCAATGCGAAATATGGGGAGCAGTGGGGTGTGGGAATTATTCATCCCAGGTGTTTACGGGGGCACCAAGTATAAATTTGAAATTCTCACTAAGGCTGGGAATTGGATAACCAAGATTGATCCACTCGGACGTTTCTTTGAGATCCCACCGCTAACCGCATCGGTAGTTCATGAGAGTGCTCACCAGTGGAGCGATGCTTCCTGGCTGAATAAGCGAACTCATAGAGACGCCCTAACATCTCCAATGAGTATCTATGAGATGCACGTTGGTTCGTGGAAACAAGGATTGAACTATCGCGAACTTGCCGATGAACTAATTCCCTACCTTGATCAAACCGGATTCACTCACGTTGAATTTATGCCGGTCGCTGAACACCCATTCGGTGGTAGCTGGGGTTACCAGGTAACGGGATACTACGCTCCAACCTCTCGCTTTGGCTCACCGGATGACTTTAAGTACTTAGTTGACAGGCTGCACAGCGCCGGCTTCGGGGTTATCGTGGACTGGGTTCCGGCTCACTTCCCCAAAGATGAGTGGGCATTAGCCCGCTTCGACGGGGAGCCGCTATATGAGCATCAGGACCCTCGTCGCGGTGAACACCCGGATTGGGGAACTTTTATCTTTGATTTCGGTCGCAACGAGGTTAGGAACTTCCTAGTGGCCAACGCTCTTTACTGGCTTGAGGAATTTCACATCGACGGGCTGAGAGTTGACGCTGTTGCATCGATGCTTTATCTGGACTACTCAAGAAATGACAACGAGTGGTTACCAAATGCCTTGGGCGGTAGGGAAAATCTCGACGCAATTAAGTTCCTGCAGGAAGTAAATGCCACCGCCTATAAAAACCACCCCGGCATAATGATGATTGCCGAGGAGTCTACGAGTTGGGGTGGAGTGTCAGCTCCTACAGATGGTGGAGGGTTAGGTTTCGGATTCAAGTGGAACATGGGATGGATGCACGACACCCTTCAATACATTTCGAAAGATCCAATGTATCGCCGCTACCACCACGGAGAGCTAACTTTCTCGATGCTCTATGCCTACGATGAAAAATTTGTTCTCCCGATTTCGCATGACGAGGTAGTCCACGGTAAGGGTTCAATGCTTTCCAAAATGCCTGGGGATCGTTGGCAGCAACTGGCGAACTTACGTGCCTACCTGTGCTTTATGTGGTCACATCCTGGCAAGCAATTGCTTTTTATGGGTCAAGAATTTGCTCAGCAGAGTGAATGGAGTGAGCAAAGGGGGCTTGAGTGGTGGGTACTCGATCAGCCTTCGCACAGAGGCATCCAGCAACTTGTCGGCTCTCTGAATCAGCTTTACAAGCAAATTCCAGCCCTTTGGGAACTAGATCATTCACACCTTGGGTTCCAGTGGGTTGACGGAGGCAATGCCGATCAAAATTTACTTAGCTTCATTCGCCGTGACTCCAATGGCAATCCGCTAGTTGCAGTTATTAACTTTTCCGGGCACCCCTATCACGATCACCGTCTAGGGCTTCCATTTGGCGGACAATGGGAAGAAATCCTGAATACTGATTCCGAAATTTTTGGTGGATCAGGAGTTGGTAATTTTGGACAAGTTCAGGCAGCGGAAGTTGAATATCATGGTCAACCTTATTCGGCAGTAATCTCCGTACCACCGCTCGGCGGAATTTGGTTGAGGCTAAAAAAGTAGCAAACTGAGTTTCTTACGAGCTTCAGCAACTTCCGGGGAATCAATTCCGACAACGAGAAATAGTTCAAGTAATCTCAATCGAAATTCTTCGCGCTGCTCTTTTTCAGAAGCGGCAAAGAGATCAAGCAGAATTTCAAATCCAGCTTTAGCTTGACCGGTAGCAATCAAGGCGTCAGCCTTTGCCAATTGTTCGGCTGGCTTTTCAGCTTTTGGTAAAAGTAGAGAATCAATAGTCTTCCCCTCAAGCCGCAGTAAGAGTTGAACCTGAGCTAAGCCGGCTTCAGCAAGCGAATCATTAGGGTTCTCCCGAAGCGCCAACCTGTATAGCTCAATTGCCCCTTGGTAATCTCCTTGATCAATCTTTTCAAAGGCCGCTTTGTGGGTTTCACTGAGCTCTGATTCAGCCCCGGAGGTTGCCTTGACAACTTTGCCAACGAGTTGGTTATCAGCTGCCACCTGCAACACCCGATCAAGAACTAACTTCACTTGCTGAGAGTCTTGATCTCCCGTGAATAGAGGAGCGGGTTGTCCTTTCAGCAGTCCAAAAAGGGCCGGGATTGCGGTCACTTCAAAAGCTTGAGCAAGTGTAGGAGAGTTTTCCGGATCTACGACAAGGCTAAGAATCTTGCCCTCAAAACCTTCGGTTAGGTTTTCTATAGTTGCCCGCAGGCTCACAGAGGCGGCATCTACCCCGCTGAAAAGCACAATAAGTGGTAGGCGATCCGATAGCGCTATAAATTCCGTAATGGTTTCTTCGGTTACTTCAATTGTTAGGGAGGGAACCTCGGCAACCGGGGTTGAGTTGCTAAATTCCAAAGTCATTTAGAGCGCTCTAATCGCTAGTAGTACCTGGGTTGCACCAAGGAGCTTGATTCTGTCCTCAGAAGTAGAAGCTGGGACATAGAAAAGAAGCATGTCACCGTAGGTGGTTCTAACCCCCTTGATGCTTCCCTCAACTCCCAGCAGCAATTCTTCATCGCCTGTGACCGTTACGGCACTATTGGCCTTGGTGGGCTTAATCAGGTAGCTATCGGTCATCAGGACAGCTACCAGTGCTCCGGAGTCTGAGGTCGAAAGTGCTATTACGTTTGGATCACCAAGATCGTGAGAGAAGCGAATGCTGGCGCGCTTGAGCTTGGCAATTTGCTCTTGCTGGGAAGAGGAAATCTGCTCATAGAATTCATCACCACTTAGATCAAACAGCGAGTACTTTTCACTGGAGGCGCCATTGTCAATAACCTCGCCGAAGGCATCGGCAAGTTGTTCTGGCGGGAGCTTTAAAAAGAGCGAATTTGGTTCAACCGGAATTGCTCCAATTTCAGGGGCTGGCACGGCTGGGATTTCAGATCCAGGAAGCAGAGGAATGTTGTACCAGAGCTTGTACTTTTCTCTCGGTGAGTTCTGTTGCAGAACTAGCATCTGAGGAAGATCCGATTCACCCTCAGTGACCACCATGATAGATCTTGGCCAAACGTTTGAAGAGGCTGGTAGTGAAATAGAAATTGCTGAACTCGAGATTGGTGCCGGAGGTGGCACCTCAGGGGATTTTGACATCAGCAGGTACTGCGCTTCTCGGAATTTAAGAGCAGGTCCCGAAACTCTGGTCGCTAGTAGCTGTAGGTCGGTATCCGAATCCGCCAATTCAACCGTCGCCGCAACATCTCTAAGAATTCTCTTGACCTGAGAAAGAGTTGCAACTGGTGGGATAACCTCCGAAGTAGCCGATTCACTTGGCGATGGGGTTGGTTCCGCAGTTGGAGCCGCTGAAATTTGGCAAGCGGAGAGTGAAAATGTAAGCCCAACACCCGCCAAAACCGCAATCATGTTTCTTCTGGCTGATCGCCTACCCCTTGGAGGCAGCGCGGGCTTACCTTTCTTCGGACGATACTGAGGTCCTCGCGGTGCTTTAGGGAGTTTACGTCGGGGGCCTCTATTAATAATCATTCTTCGAAGCGCTAGTAAATTTAAGACGATTGCTGCTAGCAGCACCGAAGAACCGACTCCCAAAAATATGTCCGAGATTACGGTCGAGGTCACTATTGGCCAAGATAGACCGATGTTGGAAGGAGTCGGATCAAAGCCATCGCTAGCCAAAATAATCGCCCGATTGCTGCCCTCTGGAACCGTCAAAGAAGCAAAGCGCTGGGCAACAACTTCGTTTTGCCAGAGGTCTGATCCAATCGGGGAATCAAAGTCTTCGGTTCCAACCACCTCGTGGATGACCAAAGAGGAACCGGATTTGTTCTTGATTACTTCGTAGTGCTCACTTTCCCCTATCCAGGCTGCAACATCGGCTGAATTTCCCTCAGCTATGAACACCGAGTCGGCCCCGGAAGCTGTAACTGTGACATCTCCTGGGAGTAGAGCAAGTTGCTCCGGCATTATTACCAGGTAGGGCTTATCGGCTGTGAGGGACAAAGAAATTGAGTATTCCTCTGGTGGAGCCCAAATAGTTCGCTGAGCAAGTCCCAGCAAAAGCAGTGAAATAGCGATGATAAACAGCACAGTTGCTAGCAAAAAGCGCATGTTTATCCAATCCAGCTAAACTTGAGAATCGGGCCAAAGGGCCCCCACTATTCTAACTAACCGCGCTGGAGGCCCGAATTGGCAGCTGAGGAGAACCTATTCCCCGCTAAATTGCGCGGTTATGACCAAAATGCGGTCGATGATGCCATTCGAGATCTCAATCGCGACATTCTTCGACTATCGACCCAGAACGCTCAGTTGGTAGAAGAGCTCAAGGGGGCCAAGTCTCACATCGAGGATTTGGCAACCAAGTTGGCTGAATCTCAATCCCCCTCCTACGCTGGGCTTGGGAACCAGGCGGCCATGATTCTCTCAGTCGCTGAGGATCAAGCCACAAAATTACTTGCACATGCCGAATCCGAGAGAACGCGGTTAGTTTCTGAGGCCGAAGCAGAGCTTGAAAAAAGAAAAACTGAGGGCCAGGAATATTACGATTCGCTAGTTGCCGAGGCCGATAGAAGAGTCGAGCGGGCGATGGCGGCTGCGAGAAATGAAGCTACCGACCTTATTGGAAAAGCCAAAAGCGAAGCCACACGAATTTTAGAAGAAGCAACAAGAGAAAGTGCTTCTCAACGCGGAGCAATCGCCACCGAAGTTGCCAAGCTGCGGGCTGACGTAAAGCGACAAACCGAAAACCTCAAAGCTCAACTCGAGCGAGATTTGGCTGAGAAAAAATTAATTCTCCAAAAACAACTTGTCGGGGAGATGGATGAGGAAAAGGCCCAGCTGGTCATATCCGAGCAGTCTCGAATCGATTTGGAATTGGAACTAACCGCGCGCCGAGCTGAAGCTGAAGCTGAGTATCTGAAAAAACACCAAGAGGCGGTGCACCAGACTCAAAAGTATCTTGATGATGCCACTGCCCAATTGCAAACTGCTTTAGCAAGAGTAAACGCCGCGCAATTGGAAGCCGAAACCATCGAAACTGCTGCCAGGTCTATAAACAAACAGACCACCGACGAAGCGCGATCAAGAGCCGAACAAATAATCGCTCAAGCCGTAGCCGAAGCACGATCAATCATCGCCGATGCCAAAGCCAGAGCTTCTAAAGAATTGGAAGACTCTTCGGCGAAACTGCAGCGCCTTGAAAATGAGCGCCGCACTGTTGGGGCATATCTCGAAAATCTAGAAAAAGTTGTCGAGGCTTCACGCAAGTCGCTTAGCTAGGGGTGCCATGAGCAGTTCGCAGGTTCGAATCAGCAATGCCTTTCAGGCTGGACTTTTTGGAGGTCTTGGGGTTCTAACCGCCTTGCTCATCGGTGGTGCAGTGGCCTCACTGGCAAACGTAATCACCTATGTCTTTGCCGCAATATTCTTAGCCTTGGGATTAGACCCGGTGGTTTCGCTTTTGGAGCGCTACCGTTTTCCAAGGGCACTTGCGGTGCTAACAGTCATTGTGGCTGTTCTAGCTGGTGTTGCCGTAATGATCTGGGCTTTAGTTCCTGCAGTTGTAAATGAGGGGACTAAATTCTTACAATCGGCTCCTGAACTAATACAAGGAATTACGAAACTTAGCTTTGTCGTAAAACTGGATAATCAATTGGGTGGTGCCCTTACCGAGGCACTTAGTTCTGCAGCCAATTACATTTCAAATTCTGGCAACTGGCCGACCTTACTCGGCGGAGTAGTACAAGTTGGAATTACTTTCTTTACAGGAATCTTTGGCTTTATCGTCGTGGTAGTGCTAACGATATTCTTCTTAGCTTCTTTGGACACCTTTAAGACATCCATTTACCAGTTGGCCCCCGGGACCTCAAGAGAGCGATTCAAACAAATTGCCGATCAGGTTTCTAAATCTGTCGGGCGATATGTAATTGGTCAACTCTCGGTAGCTGGATTGAATGCTCTTCTAGCTTTCACGGTGATGACCATAGTTGGCTTGGAATACGCTCTAGTGCTCGGATTTTTAGTCTTCTTGCTGGCAGTTATTCCGCTAATTGGATCGATTTCTGGAGCGGCGATTGTTGTGATTGTCGCTTTGGCGGTTAACCCAACCAGCGCTCTTATTCTGGCTATTTACTTCCTGATTTACCTGCAACTTGAGGCTTACGTCATCAGCCCAAGAGTTATGAAGGTTGCGGTTTCGGTTCCGGCACCGATAGTGGTTATAGCGGCCCTATCTGGTGGTGCCCTGCTGGGGGTTCTCGGAGCGCTGGTTGCCGTGCCGTTTGCAGCATCAGTGATCTTTATTATTCGAGAGCTATTTATTCCGCGGCAAGACTCACGCTAGTAGTGAGTTGGTAGTGGGTAAGCCGAGGGATTAGCTGCCCTGACAATTTCATTCAGCACTCTTTTGGTGGCACTCTCCCCTACCCAGAGATGTTTGGCACCATCAACCGCAATTACTTCACATTCCGGCACTACTGAGAAACGTTCCTTGGCTTCCCTGGGCGGTAAAAAATCATCATGCTCGGGAACCAGGGCTATAAGTTTTTTGCCATTTCCCTTCCATTTCAAAATATCTTCCTCGTTAGCGCGATGAAGTGGTGGAGAAAGCAGGATTGCACCAGCAATATTTTTGTCAAAACCATATTTGATTGCCAATTCGGTTCCAAAAGACCATCCAACTAACCAAATTGGCCCCAGCTTCAATTCCTGCAAAAAATTAATCGCAGCTTCAACATCCATTCGTTCATCAACACCATCGCCAAAAAATCCTTCGCTAACACCGTGAGGTGAACGGGTTCCTCGCGTGTTGAATCGAAGAACCGCTAAATTTGCAAGTTCTGGGAGTCGGTTGGCTGCCTTGCGCAGGATGTGAGAATCCATAAATCCACCGTGAGTGGGAAGTGGGTGAAGCGTGAGCAATGTGGCAGCAGGATCATTCGATACTGGAAGAGCTAATTCACCTATTAGCTTGAGGTTATCTTCGGTAACAAGGGTTACCGGCTTTCGAATCGATGGAAGCTCGGTGGAAGATGTGATCTCAATCACAGCAGGGGACCCTGAAAGGATTTCCAGCAGTTGTTGTGAAAATGTCTTCTGGTTTCAACACCTCGAACGCTATCCCAAGCGACCGTATGATTCTGGCCCTTGCTAATCGATAGGTTGCAATGTGGGCAAACCCAACTCTTGTCATCTTCTGCTCTGGCGCCAGCGGTGGTTTGAACCGAATACTCGACCCCGCGTTTAATCTCGCTGCGCTTGATACCAATCCGAACTTTGTCCATATCAAGCGGTTGAAATTCCGCTCCCCATTTGGATGAGCGATTACGTTTACTCTTCATTAGTACCAGTTGTTTTCGGTGAAAAAGGCCCAAGCGCCGCAAGGAGTTTTATACCGGGCTGCTATGTATTTCACTCCCCAGCGAATTTGGGTTTCTGGATTCGTCATCCAATCCGGTCCTTCGGTGGCCATCTTGGTGCCAGGTAGGGCCTGAGGAATTCCATAGGCGCCACTCGAAGAGTTTTTAGCAAGTGGTCGCCAGTTGGATTCTCGGGTCCAGAGATTTACCAAACAGGAAAACTGATCGAACTCCCAACCGCGCTCTGCGATGTAATTCATGGCGTAAAACTTAGGAGTTCCCGGTTGGGGCATATCTGCAGCCAAAACGAAGAAGGTTCTGGCCTCAGATCCAGAAACCACCTTGAACCCACCGCGCTCAAAACTTACGGTGTATTCCTCTTGGTATACAAAGCTCTGATCATCCTGCTCGGAAGAAGACCCAATTGTTTGAATTGTGGCTGCCGATGCCAGGCTTCCTGAATATGGGTCCACCACATAAACCAGCGTGAAGCTCATAACCATGAAAAATGCGATAACTGGAAAGCTCTTAGCCTTAGATGGCCTTGGAAGCCTTGGGCGATGCAGTCCACGCTGAGCGAGCGCATCATCGAGTCGAAGTACTAAACGTTTGGCTAGCGGTGGCCGCATGGCCTCGTACTTACCCATTCAGCTCACCTCCAAAGTTCTTCCGACCTTCAAGTCTATCTTGAGGCTTGTATCGTGGCTAGCCGGCTGGGATCTTCTGCTTGGGGCACTGCTGTAATACCTGCTTCATTTGGCTGGATTCGGCAGCTGTGAGCCATAGCTGGTACTTGAGCTTCACGGCAATCTGCCTAGCCACATACTCGCAGCGAAACGCCTTATTGGAAGGAAGCCAGCTTGCAGCATCCGAATCGCCTTTGGAAGAGTTAGCCCCACCATCCACCGCCAAGAGATTAAGTGGATCATTGTAAAGACGGAAGCGATCCATAGAAGAAAGTTTTTGGGCTCCCTTTTGCCAAGCATCGCTTAGGGCGACAACGTGATCTATTTGAACTTCGAGAGAGGTTTGAACCCCTCGTAAAAAATCAATTGTTGATCCAGTGTAAGGATCCTCAAGCACTCCGCTTTCAACAATGCAGGAAGAGCCGGCTCTTAGTTCAAAGCTCGCTAAGTCTCGTTGCAGTATTCGATTTCTGGTGTCGCAACCAAAACTATATTCCCAACCATCGGCAAACTGCTCCCTGGAGTATCCGGTTTTTGGGGCACGACCTTTGATGGGAAGTTTTTCTAGTGCCCTGATTGCTTTGGTTTTTATTTCAGGGGTTTGAGCCGGCGATGGCTCTATTAAGGCTGAAATACTTGGCGTCGGGCTAGCGCTCGAAGGAGTCTCGATGGGATCATCGGGGACTTTATCATTTGGAAGTAAGGCTCCGAGTATAAGAAGTGGGACCAGCAGGTAAAACCAGCCAGTTTTCTTACCTAGAAATTTCAAGCTGCAGCGCCTCAATCGCCCGATCTAAAAAGCCATCAAATTGAGGCATCGAATAACCTGCCCTGACCGAATTGAACTGGGCTCTGCGCAAATCGCTCACTCGAACTTTGCTGCCACCTTGGAAGTGTTCAAGAAGTCGATTGCACAATTCATCAACCCTTTTTCGATCGTAGCCTCGGGAAAGCAGAGATACTCTGGTGAAGCGCTTACCTTTTTGGCGCTCGAGTCGAGGAATTAGTGCAGATCTGATTTCAGCAATTCGCTTTTCTAATTCCTCGTCTCCAAAACGCTCCTTGAAAACTCTAACCTCGGCTGCAATGAAGTGATCTTCTAGGCTGTCAAGGGCAGCATCCACCTGTGAAACTGCATATCCACCTGTTACCAAATCCAACCTGATCCCTCTGAGATCTGCCGCTCTTAGCAAAACCTGATCTGGGTTTTCGTATTGTCTTTTGGCAAGATCCAAAAGCGCGTCAACTTGATCGACTTTATAACCCAAGCCCTTGGCCCTGGCGAAACGATTCGACTCAGACAAAGAAAACCTCCATGACTAAGTAAGCCATCAGCGCTGCTGGAAGCATCGAATCCAAACGGTCCATCATGCCGCCATGGCCGGGAAGTAATTTGGACATATCCTTCATCCCTAAATCCCGCTTTATTAGCGATTCCGCTAGATCGCCAAATACCGCAGCCAAAATTAATACTGCGGCCATAATCAAGCCCATCCACCACTGCCCGCCCAGTAGTAAGACGGTAAACAAAATTGCACTTGTTGCACCAAAGGCAATAGAGGCAGCTAGACCCTCCCAGGTCTTTTTAGGCGATACTCCGGGAGCCAATTTGGTCTTCCCAAATACCCGACCAAAAAGGTAGCCAGCGGAGTCAATCAGAGCAACTGTGGTCACAAAAGTGAGTACCCACCACTGCCCATCCTCCTCGCGCCTGAGCATCAACATTGTGAAGCTAAGCGAAAGCGGTATGTAAATCACCAAAAAGGCTGAAGCAGCCCAATCCCGAATGGTGCGCTGTAAGGTCTGAAAGTTTGCTTTCCGCCTTTCCCACAGCAGGTGGATGGTCCGCCAAAGAATTAGTGCAGCAACAATTCCAAGGCTCACCAGCCACTGCCACACTGCTCCGCCTAAATATGCTGCGGGCATGATGAGAATTGACCCAACTACCGCAGGAACTCTGGGAACATACCATCCCTTAGTTCTAAGAGCTGTGGAAAGTTCCCAAACTCCGATTGCAGCAACCGTGGTTACCAAGACGATGAAAAGTTCTTTGACAATCAGGATTGATGTCAAAAAGACCGCCGCCAGGGCCAAGCCTACGGCGACAGATTTTCCAAGTGAACGTCCTTGAGTGGCGGTTTCAGACAACCTAGACCTCTAGCAGTTCTGCTTCTTTGCGCTTGAGGGCGTCGTCGATGGCGTCAATGAATTTCTTAGTCAATGAATCAAGTTCCTTCTCTGCTCTTTGCAGATCGTCGTCGCCGGCTTGTCCATCTTTTTTGAGGGAATCGAGTTCATCATTGCCTTTGCGGCGAATGTTGCGCACCGAAACCCTGTGCTCTTCAGCTTTGGCTTTAACCAACTTGACGAATTCTTTGCGCCGTTCTTCCGTAAGCTCCGGCAAAGTTACTCGAACAAGATTGCCATCATTGGTTGGATTTGCACCCAGATTGGGAACATCTCGAACGGCCTTCTCAATTGCGGCCAAGGCTCCCTTGTCGTAGGGAGTGATGATTATGGTTCGAGCCTCTGGGTTTTGAAGCGAGGCGAGTTGGGCAAGCGGGGTGGGAGTGCCGTAGTAATCGACCATAATCTTTTGAAACAACTGGGGATTGGCACGGCCGGTGCGAACGGTCGCAAAGTCATCCTTTGCTGACTCAACCGCCTTGTCCATCTTTTCTGATGCGGTTTTTAGAATCTGATCAATCATTGCTATCTACTTTCTGAAAACTAGGCCGTGACGGCCGTTCCGATTTTCTTGCCTTTGATTGCGTCGGTGACGTTTCCTTTGCCTTGCATTCCAAAGACTCGCATCGGCATCTTGTTGTCCATGCAGAGGGAAAAGGCAGTTGCGTCAACGACTTTGAGCCCTTGAACAAGTGCCTCCTGATAGGTGACCGACTCAAACTTTTTGGCTTTGGAGTCTTTTTTGGGATCGGCCGAGTAAACGCCATCAACACCATTTTTGGCAACTAGCACCTCATCGGCTTTAATTTCCAAGGCTCGTTGCGCGGCAACGGTATCAGTTGAAAAGTAGGGCATACCGGCTCCGGCACCAAAGATTACGACTCTTCCCTTTTCAAGATGACGTATTGCTCTAAGTGGAATGTATGGCTCTGTGACCTGGGACATTGTGATGGCGGATTGAACCCTGACGCTAACGCCCGCTTGTTCCAAAAAGTCTTGGAGGGCGAGGGCGTTCATGACAGTTCCAAGCATTCCCATGTAGTCAGCCCTGGAGCGGTCCATACCACGCTGTTCTAGTTCTGCTCCTCGGAAGAAGTTTCCTCCTCCGACCACAACCGCAACTTCGGCGCTTTTGACTCCGTCGGCAATTTCCTTTGCAAGTTCAGAAACTATGTCGGGATTAACCCCCAGGGTCCCTCCCCCAAAGGCTTCTCCGGAAAGTTTGAGCAAGACACGGCGTCGCTTTTGTGGCACGGCAATCCTCCAAAGGTTTCGTATCTATCCTAGGCGGGCAAGGAAAAAGGCCCGGCCATATGCTGGCCGAGCCTTCCTCGCTATGGTCTTTTAGGCTCCGACGCGGAAGCGAACAAAGGCTGAAACCTTAGTTCCCGACTGGTCCAAAACCTTTTGAACGGTCAACTTGTTGTCCTTGGCGAAGTCCTGCTCAAGCAGCACGTTCTCCTTGAAGAATCCATTGACTCTTCCCTCAACGATCTTTGGCAATGCAGCCTCTGGCTTGCCTTCGTTGCGAGCGGTTTCTTCGGCAATGCGGCGCTCGGTCTCAACTGTTTCGGCCGAAATTTCTTCACGGCTTAGAACAGATGGGCTGAAAGCTGCAATGTGTACAGCGACATCGTGGGCAGTTTCGGCATCTCCTGAGAAGGCAACCAATACACCTACCTGTGGTGGAAGGTCCTTGCTGGTGCGGTGTAGATAGGCATCAACCGAATCATCTGAAATTACAGCTACTCGACGAAGTTCAACTTTCTCACCAATTACCGCTGCTTGGTCATTGATGGCATCAGCGACGGTTTTGCCAGAGAGTGGTGCGGCCAAAGCCGAATCCAAGTCCTTCGCTCCGGCTGCAACTACTGCATCGGCAATTTCTTCTCCGAGGGCGACAAATCTCTCTGCCTTTGCGACGAAGTCGGTTTCGCAAGCTAGCTCAATCAGATAACCGGTTCCACCGGAAACTCGAGCCACAACTAAACCATTACTGGTGGCTCGGCCTTCTCGCTTGGATACTCCCTTTAGGCCCTTTAGTCGCAAAACTTCAAAAGCTTTGTCGAGATCTCCGTTGGCTTCATCAAGGGCTGCCTTGCAGTCCATCATTCCGGCTCCGGACTTTTCGCGAAGCGCCTTAACATCTGCTGCTGTGTAGTTAGCCATAGATTACGCCTTCTCTTCCTGAGTCTGAGTTCCCTGCTCGAGTAGCTCTCGCTCCCATTCTGCAAGCGGTTCTGCCTCGGCCTCTGGCTTCGAGTGTCGAGCAATCAAACCTTCTGCAACCGCATCGGCAACGATGCGGGTTAGAAGCTGAATTGAGCGGATGGCATCATCGTTCCCAGGAATTCCGAAGGTAACTTCATCTGGATCACAGTTGGTGTCAAGAACTCCGATTACTGGAATGCCGAGCTTCTTTGCTTCAGTTATTGCCAGGTGTTCCTTGTTGGTGTCGACAACCCAGATGGCGGAAGGAGTCTTGCTCACATTTCGGATACCACCAAGAGATTTCTCTAGCTTGTCCTTTTCGCGGCGCAGGATGAGAAGTTCCTTCTTGGTAAGACCGGACTTGCTCGAATCTTCGAAGTCCATGGTCTCTAGCTCTTTCAGACGGGCAAGTCTTTTGCTCACGGTCTGGAAGTTGGTTAGCAACCCACCTAGCCATCTCTGATTGATGTATGGCTGGCCAACGCGCAAGGCTTCGGTGGCGATAGCTTCCTGGGCCTGCTTCTTAGTTCCCACGAACAGAATCGATCCGCCGTGAGCAACAGTTTCCTTCACAAACTCGTAGGCCTTATCGATCATGGCCAGCGACTGCTGGAGATCGATGATATAGATGCCGGAGCGATCGGTGAGGATGTATCTTTTCATCTTCGGGTTCCAGCGCCTGGTCTGGTGCCCGAAGTGTACGCCGCTGTCTAGCAGCTGACGGGTGGTTACGACTGCCATGAGTCGGAACTCCTTTCGGCGCGCAAGGCGCCCACTCAGTTAATGGTGATCGGCGGTTGCCGATAACCCCTGGTGCCGGATTTTTCTCACAAGCCCTAGGGCCACTGAGTGAGAACCATCTTGGTCGGCACGCGAAGTCGACATCTCAAAATCAAAGATTTTTTAGCGAGAATGCCGCTAGAAGTAAGCATAACAGAGCTTTTGAGCAGATTCCGAGAGAGTTTTACACAGCCTTATAGAACCCCCTTGAGGGGTAAAAGGTCCGGCCCAAAGCTTGTTATGTGATTGACCCCCGCTTGCTAAAAACCTTTCAACTGGGGCTTTTTCTTGTCCTCTCGGTGGCAATGGTGCCGCCAAAGGCGGCATTTTCTCTGGAGCGGGATTGGGAACCACCAGTTATCGGCTCCGCCCTGATTCGTTCATACCTGCAGTCCCAGACCCCTTACGGGCCTGGACACCGTGGCGTAGATTATGCAGCCAAAATTGGCCAAGGAGTATTTGCTCCAGCTTCCGGAGTGGTTCACTTCAGCGGTCGAGTAGTTGATAGAGCGGTTATCTCCATAGAGCATCCTGGAAATTTGATTAGCGCCTTTGAGCCGGTGTGCTCAAATCTTCGTGAAGGCGACAAAGTTGCCAAAGGAGATCTGATTGGGGAAGTTTGTCAACCGCTAGATGACTATCAGCCACACTGCAACGAAATGCTCTGCTTACACTTCTCCGCTAGGGCCCAGGGCGAATATCTTTCACCACTATGGCTAACGGGTGAGCTAAGGCCTGCTCGATTGCTACCTTGGGTTGAGCCCTAAGCTCTGGGGTGCGCGTTTTTATAGCCTTGTTTTAGCCGATCAATTGAAACATGGGTGTAAATCTGAGTTGTTGCCAAAGATGAGTGTCCAAGTAACTCCTGAACCGCCCTCAAATCCGCACCACCATCCAGCAAGTGTGTTGCAGCGCTGTGCCTAAGAGCGTGTGGACCGGCCGGTCCAAGGCTTTCTTGCAATACAGATGCAACCAGCGAGTAAACCTGCCTAACTCCAACCCTTTTGCCCCTTGAGGAAATTAGCAGAGCGCTTCCGCTAAGTTCATTCTCAAATTGTTTTCTTCCAACCCGAAGCCAGAAAGCTAAAGCCTTTGAAGCCGGCTGACTAAATGGCACCATGCGTTGCTTGTTTCCTTTGCCGACAACCCTAAGAAGCATGCGGTTAAAATCAACATCCTCAAGATTCAGACCGACCAATTCGCTAACCCTTATTCCACTCCCATAAAGCAACTCGATTATCAAAAGATCTTGAATCCCAGCTGGGTTACTTTCAGTGGCAAATGGCTCTAGCTTTTCAAATACTCGAGACATGGCCTCTCTTGAAACAACCTTGGGCAAAGTTCTGGATGCCTTAGGCGATCGAAGTCGAAGGCCAGGATCTTCTTGGATGTGAGAGTTTTTATGAAGCCAAGCGGTGAATGCCCTAACCGATGCGCTTTTGCGAGCAAGTGTGGTCTTGGTCAAACCTTTCTCGCTGGCTAGATACAGCCATTCTCTAATCAACTCCAGGTCAAGATCTTCCACTCGATCGAGATTTCTTTCAAGGGAGAAATTTTCCAAATCTGTTAGATCGGAAAGATATGCCTTAACGGTATTTGCTGAATAACCTTTAGCGGAAGCAAGGGAGCGAGCGAACTCTAATTTAAGAGATTCCAGTTCGCTCGACATATTTCAAAGCGTATCGCCCGTTGGCTCCGGCTAGTGGTATCGAATTCACCAGGTCCCGACTCCTCAACTCGGCAAGAGCTTGTGCAACTTCTCCGCTTGTCAACCCTGCGTCCGTTGCGATCTCTTGAGTGTTGGCAAGTTTTAGATCCCGAAGGGCATCTGCGGCTCTTTTGGCTAGTTCACTAGGTTCGGAATATTTTTCAAATTTCGGAACCAGAAAGCCCGTGAAAATATTGGCCTTTCCTTCACTAATTAGAGCATTACACCCAGCCGAAGTCTCCGAAAGAATGGAACCGGGAACCGCTAGAAGTTCTCGATCCAGCTCTAAAGCGTCGTTGGCAGTTCTGATTGATCCCGATCTCAAGCCAGCCTCAACAACTACCGTTGTGGGAGTCAATGCTGCTATTAGACGATTGCGCTGCAGAAAGCGCCATCTGGTTGGAGCAGAGCCAAGGGGAAGTTCACTTATCAGAGCACCACTCTTTGTTATTTCAGTAAAAAGTTCAAAGTTACTCCTTGGGTAGAGTCGGTCGAGGCCCCCAGCCATTACCGCAATTGTGGCTAGGGAGTGATCGAGGGCAGCTCGGTGAGCAAAGCCATCGATACCAATTGCACCACCGGAAACCACAGCTCTATTTCCTTCGGCCAGTTGACTAACCATTAGGTCGGTGACCACCTTGCCATACGAACTAGCTGCCCTGGATCCAACTATCGAGACCCCGCTTAGGCAACTCTCCAGGACCGATGGGGAACCTTGAACAAAAAGTGCCAGAGGTGCATGGTCCCCTAAATCATCTAGACCTTTTGGCCAGATTTCTGAACTTGGGATTATCAGAGATAAACCCATAGCAGAAGTGTTGGTGAGGATTTGAACCAGATTCTGACTTTTGAGCCTTGGCAGCCAACGCTCCTTGCTATCTTGCAAGGCGGCCAAGGGGTCACCGAAATTGCGATTGCATTCTTCTAAGGAATCCGATTCGGTTATTCTCCAAAGTATTTTTTGGACATTAAAACCTTCAACGAGTTCAATCATTAGGTCTAGAGATCCTAAAGTTCTAGAAAGAAAACCCATCATCCGATCCCCGGGTTCGGAAACCATACTCAGGGTTGTTGCGGTAATAATTTCCAGTGCCAAATCTTTTGAGTATTCGCCGAACTGGAGGGGTTGAGTAAGTTGCCGTAATTCGAAATCAGACAAAGTTAAAAAGGTTTTGGTCACAATTCAACCATGGCAAAAATCAAACCATTTGAATTGCTAGATAGGAAGCTGTGGAGAAATTATTCTCCTACCGCCAGCTCCTTAGGTAATTCGTACGCTTTCCCTGAAAGCTCTTCTATATTTACGTCTTTGAAGGTGAGAACTCTAACCGATTGCACGAATCTGTCACTTCGGTAAATGTCCCAAACCCAAACGTCGGTCATCGATAATTCGAAATAAAAGTCATTCTGGGTGTCAATCCGCTTGAGCTCAACCTCGTTAGCGAGATAGAACCGTCTCTCGGTCTCGATTACGTACTTGAAGGTACCCACAACGTCGCGATATTCGCGGTAAAGGGCGACTTCGGCCTCACGGTCGTAATCTTCGTAATCGTTCTCTTCCATCTATTCCCTAGTCTATTCTGACCCGGGCAGGATTTTGGAAAGCCAGCTAATCCGGTGGATTGAGGCAGGACCAAGCTCCCGAATCGCCTTTATGTGGGCGGCGGAGGCATAGCCTTTGTGACCGGAAAGCCCGTAGCCTGGGTGTTGCTCATCAAGTTTTCTCATCAAGCGATCTCTTTCCAGCTTGGCAATAACTGAAGCTGCTGCAACTGATACGCAATGCGTATCGGCTTTTACTTGAACCTGGACCGCTAAACCTCGGGATTTGGATCCAAGCCAATCGTGTGATCCATCCAGCAAAATCACTGCACCATCCCCGGCTAGTTCCTTAGCCAACAAACTATCCTCAAGCAGCTTGGTCAGTCCGCGAGATGCGGCCAGAGCTAAAGCCGCAACGATTCCATGCCGATCAATTTCCTCATTTGATGACAAACCCACCGCGCTATCGCGAACCCAGCTCTTAAGTTGACTTTCAATGCCTTCCCGGGAACGCTCAGTCATAAGTTTTGAATCCTGAAGAGATTCTGGCCAATTCCTCAACTGCGACTGTTGGGAATCCAAAATTGCCAACCCGACCGCGACCGGACCGGCAATCGCACCCCTGCCTACCTCGTCAATCCCAATTACGAAACGGTTGCCAGCTGCAAAAAGCTCGGCTTCAGTATGAAGGGTCGGGAACGTCTTGGAAGACATCGGGATAGTTATCCAGCCATTTCCAGTTGGAGATTGGCCAAGTGATTTGGAAGGCTCGTCCAACTACCCAGTCCAGAGAGACGAATCCCTTGGTCGGAAGGTCTAGGTGGTATCTGGAGTCCTCGCTGTTGCCACGATTATCTCCCATAACCCAGATTGAACCGTAGGGAACATCAGCTTTGAACTTTTTGGTTGAGGGTTCCTGTCCATTTGCAATGTATGGCTCAGTTATCGGAGTTCCGTTAATGGTTATTTTTCCGTCCGCATCGCAGCAGACGACCTCGTCGCCACCAATCCCAATCACTCTTTTTACAAGGTGCTGCTTGCTATCCGGAGCCGTAATGCCGAAGGAAGATAGGAACCATTCAGATACGGCTTCAAGGGGTGTTTGCTGAATCTCAGTGATTGGACTGAGCCATCCCCCTGGGTCCTTAAACACAACTACGTCGCCTCGATTGATGGGAAAAAATCTTGGCGAAAGTTGACTCACGACAATTCGGTCATCAATCTGCAAAGTTTCCAGCATTGAGCCCGAAGGAATAAAGAAGGAACGAATGAAAAAAGTTTTGATAATAAGCGACATGATTAGGGCCATTGCCAAAATAATTACTAAATCAATCATGAATCCAACAAATGGATTTTTGTGAATTCGATACCAGCCCCGACGGCGTCTTAGACGCTTTTCCGACCTGTGTCGTAAAGCGTCGCCGTAGCTATTGAGTTGGCTCACTTGTTACGCAAACTGAATTTGATTAGACGTTCTCGCGCTTTTCGCGAATCTTTGCTTTCTTGCCGCGAAGATCGCGTAGGAAGTAAAGCTTGGCTCGACGAACATCACCGCGGGAAACAAGTTCAATCTTGTCTATGACTGGGGAGTGAATTGGGAAAGTTCTCTCAACACCAACCTGGAAGCTAATTTTGCGAACGGTAAAAGTTTCGCGGATTCCTTCGCCGGAGCGGCGAATTACTACGCCCTGGAAAACCTGGATACGAGAACGGTTACCTTCAACGATATTTACGTGAACTTTTACATTGTCGCCGACCCGGAAGGCAGGAACGTCCTGCTTGAGGTTTGGCTTGTCGACGGAATCTAGAATGTGCATTTTGAATCGCTTCCTGTTTCTGCGGCGCAGGTCAAAAACGGTTTTAGTTAGGTGTTGTACTTTTCGCCTTGTCTCCCCTGCGGCAGAGTCCACTTCTGGCGGCGAACTCCCCTATATTGCCACAGTTTCCGGGTCCAAGCAACGCCTAGGGAATTAGGTCAGGCCGGTTGGCCCGAGTCCGCTCCAGGGCAGCATTTTTCCGCCAGGCGGCTATCTCGGCGTGGTTTCCGCTTAGAAGCACCTCTGGAACCTCAAGTCCACGCCAAGAAGAGGGTTTAGTGAAACTTGGATACTCCAAAAGGCCATCGTTATGGGACTCTTCCGCCAATGACTCGGCATTGCCTATAACTCCAGGTATTAGCCGCGCAATTGCCTCAATCATGGCTAATGCCGCTACTTCGCCGCCATTTAGAACATAATCCCCAAGGCTAATCTCCCGAACTCTTGCCTTAGACGCGGCGTAGTCAACAACCCGTTGATCAATACCTTCATAGCGGCCGCAGGCAAATACTAGGTGCATTTCACTGGAAAGCTCTCTTGCAGTGGACTGCTTAAATATCTCCCCGGCAGGGGAAGGAAATATGACTACGGTTTCCGGATTTGTCACAGCATCAATGGCTCGACCCCATGGCTCCGGCTTCATCAACATACCCGCTCCACCGCCAAATGGACTGTCGTCAACCGTACGGTGTTTATCTTCGGTGAAATCCCTCAAGTCGTGAATTTGAATCTCTAGCAGTTCTTTGGCCTTAGCTTTGCCAAGCAGCGAAAGATCCAGCGCCTGAAAATAATCGGGGAAAATACTTATGGCATCAATTTTCAATTGCGGCCTCAGCATTTAGTTCAAACAGTCCTTGGGGTGGGGTGATGGTTAGCTCACCATTTTCAACATCAACAAATGGAACAATGTCACGAACAAATGGCACCAGCACCTCGCCATTTTCAGTTTTAATTGCCAATAAATCTTGCGCCGGTAAATGATCCACCCGGATAACAGCTCCGGCTAATTCGCCATTTACAATCGCTTTTAGCCCAACCAGTTGGTGGTCATACCAAGCGTCTGGCTCATCCGGCAAAACTTTGGGATCAGTTTCAACAAGCAAAATTGCCTTCACCAGAGTTTCGGCCTGGCTGCGATCCGAAATTCCCTCGAGAAATAAAACTGGGGATTGATTATAAAAACGTAGTTCGGAAACGGTCACTGTTTTTCCGTACCAAGGAGATTCTTCGGGAACTTGAAGTTCCAATACCTGGCCGGTTTTGAAGCGAGTATCAGGGCTATCGGTGTAGAGCTCAAGTTTGAGAGCGCCCTTTAGGCCGTGGGCTTTGACTAATCGGCCAACCCGCAGCTTGGTTTTACTAGAAATCGCTATCCACCACGTCAACGCGAATCTTTTTGCCATCGGCTAAAGCGTTAACTAAAGTTCTTAGTGCTTTTGCAGTTCGACCGTTGCGCCCGATTACCCGACCCAGATCATCTGGGTGAACGTGAATCTCAAGAAGATCGCCTCTTGAGGTTGAACGTTCGGTGACTGAAGCCTCGTCAGGATTATCGACGATCCCCTTCACAAGGTGTTCGAGCGCAGCGGCCAACATGCTTATTAAGCCTCTGGTGTTTCTTCGGCAGCAGCTTCAGCAGCTGGAGCTTCTTCGGCAGCAGCTTCGACAACAGCTGGTTCCTCAACAGGTGCCGCTACTTCAGCCGGAGCCTCGGTTGCCACTTCTGCAACTGTCTCAGCCGGAGCTTCGGTTGCCGCTTCTGCAACTTTCTCAGCCGGTGTTTCTACCGCTGGAGCTTCTTCGGCAACTGGTGCCTTCTTAGTTGCAACTTCTTCCTTTGGAAGGAGTACAGCCTTCTTCTTGGTGTCCTTTTCAAAGACTGGCTTAGCAGCTTTTACCTGAACAGTGTTCTTGGCATCCTTTTCGCCCTTGGACTTTTGGAAGTCTCCAGTTAGCTTGAGGATTACAGCCACCTGCTCGGTTGGCTGTGCACCAACGCCAAGCCAGTACTGAGCGCGCTCAGAGTTAACCTGAATGATTGACGGTTCTTGTCCCGGTACGTAACGACCGATCTCTTCGATTGAGAGACCGTTACGCGCTTTGCGTGAATCTGTCACGACGATGCGGTAGTACGGTGTACGGATCTTTCCAAAACGCATTAAACGAATCTTTGTAGCCAAAGTGGTGGTGCTCCTAAAAAAGTGTGTCAGCGTGAACTAGCTACAGCGGGGTGCGTAGCTGTGTTCATCCGACGGCGGATTTGGATGTTGTAGGGGTAGAGGGCCCTGCAACAGGTGGCCTATTCTGCCAGCCAACCCCGTCTAAGACGAAATCGAGAGAGGCTTAAGAGGGCGAAGAAAGCAAAGGCTCTGTGCGAAGACCTTTAGGTCGAGCATAGGGCTTTGCGTTGAGGCCTATTGAGCCTCTTCGGCAGCGCGCTTGGCAGGGTTGCCGGAGCGAGACTTCTTTTTAGGGGGCTGCTGACTCATCTTGGGAGCGCCACCTGTAGCAGGCATTGGCATTCCTGGAGGAAGGGCCATTCCACCGGGCATGGCAGGCATCTTTCCCCCACGCATCTGCTTCATCATCTTCTGAGCAGCAGTGAACTTTTCGACCAACTTATTGACGTCGGAAACTGCGCGGCCAGAACCGGCTGCAATTCGGGCGCGACGAGAACCGTTGAGGAGTTTGAGGTCGCGACGTTCTGCTGGGGTCATCGATTGAACGATTGCCTTAGTGCGAGTGAGCTCTGTTTCATCGAAGTTATCGATCTGTTTCTTCATAGCTCCTGCGCCAGGCAGCATTCCCAGAAGCTTGCCCATACTGCCCATCTTCGACATCGCCTCGATTTGTTCAAGGAAATCTTCAAGCGTGAAATCTTCGCCTTTTACAAACTTCTCTTCCAGCTTCTTCGTTGTATCAGGGTTAAAGGCCTTCTGAGCCTGCTCAGCAAGAGTTGCGACATCGCCCATGCCTAGGATGCGTGAGGCCATTCGCTCTGGATAGAAGATATCGAAATCTGCAATCTTCTCACCGTTGGAGACGAACATGATGGGACGGCCGGTGAGTGATGCGATAGAGAGAGCCGCGCCGCCACGAGCATCACCATCAAGCTTTGTGAGAACTACTCCATCAAAGCCAACACCTTCACGGAAAGCTTCCGCTGTGCGAACAGCATCTTGTCCGATCATGGCATCGACAACAAAGAGGATTTCGTTGGGATTTATTGCATCGCGAATTGCGGATGCTTCTTTCATCAAGTCCTCATCAACACCGAGGCGTCCTGCGGTATCGACAATGACCATGTTATGAAGCTTTGACTTTGCAAACTCAACACCAGCGCGTGCAACTTC
>JBJTOG010000011.1:0-6355 GCA_046074425.1 Actinomycetota bacterium | reverse complement strand
TGCTGGTAAGACCACAACCACAGAGCGCATCTTGTTCTACACCGGTATCACTCACAAAATTGGTGAGGTGCACGATGGTGCAGCCACCATGGACTGGATGGAGCAGGAGCAGGAGCGCGGTATCACCATTACCTCGGCTGCTACCACCTGTTTCTGGAACAACAACCAGATTAACATCATTGACACCCCAGGCCACGTGGACTTCACCGTTGAGGTTGAGCGTTCGCTTCGCGTGCTGGACGGTGCAGTTGCCGTCTTTGACGGTAAAGAAGGTGTTGAGCCACAGTCCGAAACCGTTTGGCGTCAGGCCGATAAGTACAACGTTCCAAGAATTTGTTTCGTCAACAAGATGGACAAACTTGGTGCTGACTTTTACTTCACCGTTGACACCATCATCAAGCGTCTTGGCGCAAGACCACTCGTTATCCAGCTTCCAATCGGTGCCGAGAGCACCTTCGAAGGTGTTATCGACCTAGTTGAAATGCGTGCCCTAACCTGGCGCGGAGACGTAGAGATGGGTGCGAAGTATCAGATTGAGGAAATTCCAGCCGATATGAAAGCTAAGGCCGATGAGTATCGCGCCAAGCTACTGGAGACTGTTGCCGAAACTGACGACGCACTGATGGAAAAATTCTTTGGTGGCGAGGAACTAAGCGTTGCCGAAATCAAGGGCGCTATCCGCAAGCTAACCGTTAACAGCGAAATCTACCCAGTTCTTTGCGGAAGCGCATTTAAGAACAAAGGTGTTCAGCCAATGCTGGATGCAGTTATTGACTACTTGCCAACTCCGCTAGATGTTGAATCGGTAGCCGGTCTGGATATCCGCGATGAGACTAAGACAATAACCCGTGAAGCAAAAGCAGACGCACCATTTTCCGCTCTTGCCTTCAAGGTTATGTCGCACCCGTTCTTCGGTCGCCTTACCTACATTCGCGTTTACTCAGGTAAAGCAGCATCGGGCGAACAGGTTTTGAACTCCACCAAAGACAAGAAGGAGCGCATCGGAAAACTTTTCCAGATGCACGCCAACAAGGAAAACCCAGTTGAGAGCGTGACCGCAGGTCACATCTATGCTGCGATTGGTCTGAAGGACACCACAACCGGTGACACTTTGTGTGATCCAGCTAACCCACTAGTTCTTGAATCAATGACCTTCCCTGAGCCGGTTATCTCGGTTGCTATTGAACCAAAGACCAAGGGTGACCAGGAGAAGCTAGGTCTTGCAATTCAGAAACTTGCTGAAGAGGACCCCACCTTCCGGGTTGAGCAGGATCAGGAAACTGGTCAGACTGTTATTTCCGGTATGGGGGAGTTGCACCTAGACATCCTGGTTGACCGCATGAAGCGCGAATTCAAGGTTGAGGCTAACGTTGGTAGGCCTCAGGTTGCTTACCGCGAGACCATCAAGCGTCCGGTTGAAAGACACGACTACACCCACAAGAAGCAAACCGGTGGTTCGGGCCAGTTCGCCAAGATTCAGATCAAGCTCGAGCCAATGGAAGTCGAGGGCGACAAGGTTTACGAATTCGTCAACGAGGTCACCGGTGGTCGCGTTCCACGCGAATACATTCCATCGGTTGACGCCGGAATCAAGGATGCCATGCAGGTGGGAACCTTGGCTGGCTACCCAATGGTTGGCGTCAAGGCCACACTGGTCGATGGTGCTTACCACGACGTTGACTCGTCAGAAATGGCGTTTAAGATTGCTGGTTCGATGGCTTTCAAGGAAGCTTCGAGACTGGCAAACCCTGTACTACTCGAGCCGTTGATGGCCGTCGAGGTGAGAACCCCTGAGGAATACATGGGGGATGTCATCGGTGACCTCAACTCTCGTCGTGGTCAAATTCAGTCGATGGAGGACGCCTCCGGCGTTAAGGTCGTTTCGGCCCTGGTTCCATTGTCGGAGATGTTCGGTTATGTCGGTGACCTACGCTCGAAAACCTCGGGTCGTGCGGTCTATTCGATGACTTTCGACACCTATGCTGAGGTGCCAAAGGCCGTCGCTGACGAGATCGTGCAAAAGAACAAGGGCGAATAAAGCCTCTTTTGTAGGCCTAACAATCTTGTAAGATAGAAAGTCTGTAAACCCCAAACCTTTGGCCCATAAGGTCGGAGATATAGTCCTGAGGAGGACACTACATAATGGCTAAGGCGAAATTCGAGCGCACCAAGCCGCACGTCAACATCGGTACCATCGGTCACGTTGACCACGGTAAGACAACTCTGACTGCGGCCATTACAAAGGTGCTTCACGACAAGTATCCAGACCTGAACGCGAGCTACGCTTTCGATCAGATCGACAACTCACCTGAGGAGAAGCAGCGTGGTATTACCATCAACATCTCCCACGTTGAGTACCAGACCGAAAAGCGTCACTACGCTCACGTAGACGCCCCTGGTCACGCTGACTACATCAAGAACATGATCACCGGTGCCGCTCAGATGGATGGCGCAATCCTTGTGGTTGCTGCAACCGACGGCCCTATGCCTCAGACCAAGGAGCACGTGCTTCTGGCTCGCCAGGTTGGTGTTCCTTACATCGTTGTAGCTCTTAACAAGTCCGACATGGTTGACGACGCAGAAATCCTAGAGCTCGTTGAGGTTGAGGTCCGCGACCTTCTTTCTCAGTACGAGTTCCCAGGTGACGACGCTCCTGTTGTACAGGTTTCCGCTTTGAAGGCCCTTGAGGGTGACGCAAAGTGGGTTGAGTCTGTTCAGAAGCTTATGGACGCAGTGGATGCAAACATCCCTGAGCCAGTTCGCGACACTGACAAGCCATTCCTAATGCCTGTTGAAGACGTTTTCACCATCACTGGTCGTGGAACCGTTATCACCGGTAAGGTCGAGCGCGGTCAGATCAACGTGAACGACGAAGTTGAAATCGTGGGTATCCGCGACAAGCAGAAGACCACCGTTACCGGAATCGAAATGTTCCGCAAGCTTCTCGACTACGCAGAGGCTGGAGAGAACGTAGGTCTATTGCTTCGTGGAACCAAGCGTGAAGATGTTGAGCGTGGACAGGTTGTTTGCAAGCCTGGTTCGATCACCCCTCACACCAACTTTGACGCCAACGTCTACATCCTTTCCAAGGATGAGGGTGGCCGTCACAACCCGTTCTACGCTAACTACCGTCCTCAGTTCTACTTCCGTACCACTGACGTGACCGGTGTTATCACCCTGCCTGCAGGCACCGAAATGGTTATGCCTGGAGACACCACTGAAATGTCGGTTGAGCTAATCCAGCCAATCGCCATGGAAGAGGGACTACGTTTCGCTATCCGTGAGGGTGGCCGTACCGTAGGTGCAGGAACAGTGACCAAGATCACCAAGTAATTTTCTTACTTAGAAAGAACCCAGGCCTAGTGCCTGGGTTCTTTCTTTAAAACCTGAAACCCAATCACCAAAAATTAACCTAGTGACAAAAGAATTAACCTAATAACAACCATTTTTGGTTTACCGAGTTGATTCCATTTGGCACACTTTCTTTCATGACAAATTCAACTAACACTGCGTCTCCAAAAGCGGTATCGAAAAAAACCACCAAAAAGCCAGTAGCTAAAAAACCTGCAACCAAGAAGCCGGTTGACCCAGCTAAGGCTGCTGCCAAGAAAGCCAAAAAGGCAACCAGTAAGGTTGCCACAAAGGTAGCCAAAAAGGTTGCCAAGAAAGTAGCAAAGTCGACACCTAGCAAAGCGGCGGCTAAAACAACCAAGAAAGTTGCCGCTAAAGTAGCCAAAAAGGTTGCCAAGAAAGTTGCTCCTAAGAAGGCAACTGCTAAGTCAACTAAAAAGGTGGCATCAAAGGTCGCCAAGAAAGTTGTCAAAAAGGCGACTCCTAAAAAAGTCGATGCCAAGAAAGTGGCAACAAAAGCAGCCAAAAAAGTCGTTAAGAAATCTAATTCCAAAAAGAAGTAAACCTCTTTCTTTTCTTGTTGAAAATGGACTCTTAGTTGGGGTCCATTTTCTTTTTTTGCGGAAGAACCAAACGTTTTTGCGGTTAACTCTTATAGTGATCATCGAACCTAGAACTGTAAAGCTAACTACCCGAACCGGGGTTGAGGTTAGAAGATCTCTTCCGCATGCCCACCTCAAGCGAATCGGAGCTTGGGTTTTTGTTGATCACTTTGGTCCAACTGCTCAAACCGATGGCATGGTGGTCGCTGCCCACCCACACACCGGATTACAAACCGTGACCTGGCTATTCGAGGGAATGGTCGACCATCGAGATTCCATCGGGTCGATTCAAACCATAACTCCAGGGCAACTAAATTTGATGACCGCGGGTAGAGGAATATCCCATAGCGAACTATCAATGCGTGGACCCGAAAACCTACACGCCGTTCAGCTTTGGGTAGCCCTCCCCGAAACCCATCGTCATCAGGCACCATATTTTGAACATCTTTCAAACCTGCCAGAACTTCTGGGAGAGAACTTCCAAGCCAAAGTCTTAGTTGGTGAATTCATGGGGGTTCAATCAGCTGCCAAAGTCTTTAGCGAATTGGTTGGGGTTGAAATTCGAATAGCTCAGGGTCAAAAAGTTAGTGTTCCCCTTAGAGAGAAGTTTGAATATGGAATTTTGGTGGCAAATGGTGAAGTGCAGGTAGTTCAAGGGGATTCGAAAGAACTGCTTTCTCTCAACCAGTTGGGTTATTGGGAGAAGGGTCAGCAAAGCCTTGAGCTTCTAGCCAAGAAGGATTCCATCCTGCTGCTTTTGGGAGGGGTTCCGATGACCGAAAAGATTGTGATGTGGTGGAACTTTATTGAGCGAAATCACGAAGAGATAGTTCAGGCCAGAGAGCAGTGGAATCAAAGAGCAGAGCGCTTTGGTTCTTTTGAAGATGAAGTTGGTGGTTGGATACCAGCGCCGGAATTACCGAATTTAGTTTTGCAGCCTCGTTAGGTTTTCTGAGGAATCCTTTCCCTTAGACTCGCATCTAGCCAAGAAGGAGCGAAATGATTGACCAAAGCTGGGGCTACCAGGTCGGAGACACTGTTCAGCTGGCCACTCTAACCAGAGCAGGTTTGGTTGAATCTCGTCACCACGGACTAGCTGTCTTAGTTGATACTGATGGCAAAGTAGTCGAAGCTCACGGCCATTACAAAAAACTCATTTATCCGCGCAGTGCTCTAAAGCCTTTGCAAGCAGTTGCCGTTCGAAGGTCAGGTTTGATTCTCGCAGGTGCCGAGCTGGCGATTTCAGCCGGAAGCCATCAGGGAACAGCAGCTCACCGGGATTTGGTGCTTTCAATTCTCCAATCAGTTGGACTTTCCGAAACTGATTTGCTTTGCCCCCTAGCTTGGCCCGGTAATCCAACTTCACGAAGTGAAGTGAGAGAGCAATCGAAGTCTGCCTTTAATTGCTCCGGTAAGCACGCCGGATTTTTAGCAGCCTGCGTCAAAAACGATTGGGATACCAAAAGCTATCTGGATCTTGTTCACCCACTGCAACAAATGATTGTTGAGGTCACCGAAGAATTTGCCGGTGAGAAGATTCACCATTCCACGGTCGATGGTTGTGGGGCACCGCTTCATGCACTTTCTCTTCAAGGATTAGCTCGATCGATTGGTCGCTTTGCCGCTACCGAGAAAGACATCGCCTCGGCCATGAAAGCTAATGCTTGGGCGGTAGGGGATAAGGGGCAGTGGGACAGCGTGATACTAGAACATGGCATGGTTTCCAAGATCGGCGCCGAAGGGGTTTTTGTTATTGGCTTGGATTCCGGTCACGGGGTAGCGGTCAAAATTGCCGATGGCTCGATGCGGGCGGCAGGGTTGGTTGCACTGAAGCTGCTACTTAACCAAAGTCTTATTGACTCCAATTTGTTTAAAGAGCTCTACGCAGCCTTGAATGTCCCAAGCCTTGGTGGATCAGAGGTTTTGGGCGGAATTGAACTAACGGTTTAGGGAAACTCTTTTGGGAACAATGCCCAATTTTCTTAGGTTGAGCCCAGCATGCAACAAAAGCCAGTTCAATTAGTCGGGATTTATAACGCCGATGGCGGCTTGGTGGGTGAGCTGAAGTATTTCTTTGGTCACCTGGTAGGTATTGCCAAATGTGAGCTGTGTGATGTGACGCATTCTCCAATCAGGCGAAAAGCAGCATTTGATAGGTTTCGGGAGCAATTGCTCTCGGATTTTGGGCTAGAAATTGAACTTTTGCACCTAAATGAGCGAAATCCAGCTCAACAAATAGCCTCCGATGGTCAGGTTCCCTGTGTTTTGGCTCAGTTTTCGGACGGGTCATTTTCCATGCTGTTGGACCGGGTTGACCTTCGGGCCCTAAGGGGCGATGTTGGGAAATTTGACCAATTGGTTCGGGCGAGGCTCGGAATCTATTTTTAGAAAAACTGCCAAAA
>JBJTOG010000010.1:0-11709 GCA_046074425.1 Actinomycetota bacterium | reverse complement strand
GGCAGGTAAAAGAGAGAAAGGTTCAAAGAGTGAGCCAATCTCAATTGTTGAAGCTTTGGATTTAACTACGAGCGAAGATTTAAAACTCCTTGATGATTTCTCAGCTGAAACCCTCACTCGATTACGAGATGCCGCCTTGCTGTTTAGAAATCTTCGTTCTGCAACCGCGCTCCCACTTGGCGATTTTGTCCGAACGGTTGCCGAAGAGCTTTGGATTGATATTGAACTTCGAGCAAACCCAGTTCGAAGCAATCCGCTTCGGCACCTTATGGCCTTTTATGATCGAGTGGCGAGCTTTAGTAGTGCATCGGCAGCCTCGCAGCTCAGTTCCTTTTTGAGCTGGTTGGATTTTGCCGATGGCCGAGAGCGCTTCGAAATCCCCACCAGCAAACCGCAAGCCGGAACCGTTCAGGTCATGACAGTTCACTCGGCTAAAGGTTTGGAGTGGGACGCAGTTGCCATTCCGAATTTGGTAGAAGATGATTTTCCAGCTAAGCCCAAGACCAGCTCGGGCTGGCTTTCGCAGGGAGAGCTGCCATTCCCGCTGCGCGGGGATCGGGAATCGCTACCGAGACTTGATCTCAATGGAGTGAAAACTCAATCCGATGCCAATAAGGCTAAGGATGCCTTCAAGGATGCCAATCGAGAGCATCTGCTTCGTGAAGAGAATCGGTTGATTTATGTTGCGATCACCCGAAGCGCCAAGCGACTTATGCTCTCTGGGTCTTACTGGAAACCTGGAAACACTAACCCTAGAAAACCCTCCAGGTATCTCCTTGAGCTTGCCGATGGATTCGAAATTCCGCAGCTTGATTCCCAAATCAATCCACTGGATGTTGCACCAAAAGAAGTGTCTTGGCCACTTGATCCGCTCGGTGATTCCCACCGGGCTCGACTTGGCGCAGCCGAAGCTTCACTTTCCGGGGCAATGGCGGTTGCGATGGGAAAAACTGCAAGCGAATTTAGCGGTTCGGTTCATAAAGAAATTGACCTGCTGCTAGCGGAGCAGGATGAGCGAATCAAACGGCTAAGTGAAATTCCGCTTCCGGTTCGAATCCCAGCCTCAAAATTCAAGGACTTCTTGCTTGATCCGGAAACCAGAGCATCCCAGCTTGCAAGGCCGACGCCTTCTGAGCCCTATCGCGCTACCGCAACTGGAACCGAGTTTCACTCCTGGGTGGAGGATGTTCTGCTGCAGCAAGATAGCTCACTTCCAACCTCCAAATCCATTGCCGAACTGGCTGAAATTTTTAGGAATTCACGCTTTGCCGGATTGAATCCTAAAGAAGTTGAACTTGAGATCAACCTAACCCGCGGGGTAAACACCTTTGTTTGCAAACTCGATGCGGTTTTTTATGACGGAGATCGCTATCAGATTGTGGACTGGAAAAGCGGTAAGGCTCCAAAAACCGAAGCCGAGTTGGAAGCCATGACTTTTCAGCTGGCGCTATATCGCTTCGCTTATTCGATGCTTCGCGGAATAGCCGAATCGGAAATCGATGTGTTGTTTTATTTTGTTGCCGAAAATCAGGAAATTAGGCCCGCGCAGGTTCCAAGCGGGGAAGAGCTTATGACACTTTGGGAAAAAGTTTTTGGCTAGAACAGCTCGTCGATGTCTAAGCCAGGATTAGTTGAGGTCTTAGGTGCTTCGGGCATTGGATTGCTTTGAGCGAGCGGGGCAGCGTGAAGTCTTGGTGCAGCTCCGGATTCAACTTCTTCGGTTAGCACCAAAAGCATTCCAACTGCGTCTTCGATGATTTCTTGGTTACCGCTTGAGTAACCGTGGAGTAACCAGCGTGCTAATTCAAGTTCGCTATAAAGTATTGCCCTCGGCCATAAGTTGGAATCGGCCGAGCTTCTGGATTCGTAGTATCGAGCCATAAAGCTTCTGGCAAGTTCTGGAACTCCGCCACCAACAACCCATGCCAAATCTTCGGCTGGGTCGGCAATTCTCAGTCCATTCCAATTCAAAACCCCAGAAACTTTGCCATCGAGTTCCAATACGTTGTGTCCATTAACGCTGCCGTGAATTACGGTTGTCTGATAGCGGAAGAGGCTGACATCTTCCAGCGCCTTTTCCCAACGATTTAGAAGTACTGGCGGAACCTTGCCAGTTTGAGCGGCGCGATCTAATTCGGCAACTCGGAGCCTCAGCGATGAGGTTGCATCTAATTCAGGAAAACCGGAAGACTGAATCAGCTCGAGCGGGAGTTTGTGAATTGCTGCTAGAGCGGTTGCCAAAGAAAGAGTTAGTTCTGATTCTGGTTGGCAGCTGCTGATTTCAATTTGGTTTCCATAGACAAAGCTGAATACCAAGGCTCTCTCGCCATCGGAATCCTGGGTGTCACCAACTAGCGAGCTAACCTGAAAGGGAAGGTTGAGTCTTATAACCGGGGAAAGAGTCTTAAGGGCACGGATCTCGGCTTCTAATTCGGTCCCAGCTGATGCGCTATTTGCCATGCGAACTACAAAGTGTTCGCCGTTGGAGGCGGTGAGCAGTGCGGCATCGAAGGCTCCAGTTGAACCCCCATCGAGGTTTTTGACCTGGGCGAAGTCGAACTGGGGAACGGCGTCTTTTGCTAGGGCCGCTAAAATCAAGGGAGATCTAGCCATATCAAAAGGTTAGACAACAATTGGGAAACTCCCAAGGAACGCCACGCGAGGGATAAAGTGACCGAACCAATACTGCCACCGCTGGCTCGTTCGGCCCTCGAGCGCGATTATCAACTTCGCAGTAATCCAGAACTATTTGACTTGCTTTGGGCGGAAAATAACACCCGGGTGCTGGCAATGCACGAGGGTAAAGTTCTTTTGAAACCAGGGGCAACTATTCCCAAGTTGGCACTTATGCCAGTTGAGGCCGTTCCAACGGCAACCCTTCGGGTATTCCTTGGGCGAACAGTTGATTCAGAGGAAGCCATCTCTTCGGGGAGTGCGATAGTGCTTGCGGTGCTAAGTGAGAATGGCGCTCGCGAAATAGAGCCTGAATCATCGGCATGGCAATCCCTTCGATCGATTGGCGGAGTGCTTGGGGATTTCGATGCTGGATTATTTACCCAAGCGCTGGCTCTGGCGAATTGGCACCTGAAACACACTCATTGCCCGAATTGTGGAACACCAACGGTTATTGAACAGGGTGGTTGGGTTAGGCGATGCTTCAAAGATTCTATGGAGTGGTTCCCAAGGATCGATCCCGCCATCATCGTTTCAATACTGGATCAACAAGACCGATTGCTCCTTGGCTCCCAGGCTAGCTGGCCAGAGAATCAGTGGTCGATTCTGGCCGGGTTTGTTGAGCCGGGAGAATCACTCGAGGCTGCAGTAATTCGTGAAATGCATGAGGAAACCGGACTGCGTGTTTCAAACCCAGAATATATTTTTTCCCAGGCTTGGCCTTACCCGCTTTCGCTGATGCTTGGTTTCAAAGCGAGGGCAAATTCCGAGGATCAATTATTGCCAGATGGTGAAGAAATTGTAAGACTCAGGTGGTTTTCGAAAGCCGAATTGGAATCAGAAGCGGCCAAGATACTTCTACCCCCGCGTTCTTCAATTTCTCGAGCCATGATTGAACTCTGGTATGGATCGAAAATTCTCTCCGCGCGTGAATCCGGTAATAATGGCGACCAGTAGTGCCGAGGAGATTCTTGCTCAGTTAGATCCTTCGCAGCAGCTTGCAGCCAAGGCTCTCATTGGACCAACTTGCATTTTGGCAGGGGCAGGTACCGGAAAGACTAGAACCATCACGCACCGAATTGCTTATGGAATCGCAACCGGTGCTTTCGCTGCCAATCGAGTTTTAGCACTTACCTATACCAACCGGGCCGCCGGAGAACTTCGCTCCCGACTTCGATCTCTCGGTATTCCCGCAGTTTCGGTTCGCACCTTTCACGCAGCTGCGCTTTCGCAACTGGAATATTTTTGGCCTCAATTTGCTGGCGTTCCGGCTCCATCGATTCTGGATTCCAAGGCCAAACTAATTGGCGAGATTGCCAAGAAGATGTCAATCAATCTTGATCAAGCAGCGCTTCGGGAGGTTGCTAGCGAGATTGAGTGGCGAAAGTATTCCATGCTCTCGATGGAGGATTACGAAAAGCTGGAAAACCGCGGATCGATTGGAACACTAAGTTTTGCCAAAAACTTGGAAATCCAAAAAGCTTACGAGCAAGCCAAGATTGCAGTTGCAAAAATTGACTGGGAAGATGTTTTGATTCTCACCCTCGGACTTTTAGAAGCCGAGCCCAGAGCTCTTGCCCACGTTCAAAGCCAGTATCGCTTTTTTACGGTTGATGAGTATCAGGATATTTCCCCGCTACAGCAAACTCTCTTAGATTGCTGGCTCGGTGAACACACTGAGCTTTGTGTGGTGGGAGATCCTAATCAAACCATCTATTCATTCACCGGGGCATCAAGTGAGTTTCTCCATGGTTTCGCATCACGATATCCAGGAGCCGGCGTAATTCAGCTCACCACGAACTATCGATCCAGCAACCAGATTGTTTCTTTCGCTAATCGACTAAGTGGCGACACCGCCGGCTCACTGGATTCAGTCGGGGTGATGGGTATCGCTCCGCAAATTCGGAACTTTGCTTCGGCAACCGAGGAGGCGAGTGTCGTCGCGAAAGAGATTGCCGAACTAATTCAGGCCGGTACCGCTCCCAGTGAAATAGCGGTGCTCTATCGAATTAATTCTCAATCCGAACCGCTGGAGAGAGCACTAGATTCGGTTTCCGTGCCTTTCGGAATTCGTGGCGGGGAGAGATTTTTCTCCAGAGCGGAAATTCGACAAGCGGTTCAACTAATTCGCGCCGAATCGCTTTCGCCGGTTAGTAAACCGCTTGGTCAAGCAGTAAGCGACATTGTTCGATCGCTGGGTTGGGAGGCAAGAAGACCAACCACCAAGGGGGAGGCAGCCTCGCGCTGGGAAGCCCTCAACGCTCTGCTTGCAATGGTGGATGAAATGCCAGCGGGAGCTAGCATTTCGGAATTTGCACTAGAGCTTGCCGATCGAGCTCACTCGCAGCACGAGCCAACCAAGGAAGCTGTAACTCTCTCAACCATCCACGCCGCCAAGGGGTTGGAATGGAAAGTTGTCTTCCTAATTTCCGTGAATGAAGGCTATCTTCCAATTAGTTATGCCAAGACAGAAGCCGAGATTGCCGAAGAAAAGAGACTTTTATATGTCGCTATCACCAGAGCAAAGGCTGAACTCAGAATTTCCTATCTGAATTCCGATTCCAGCCGGGATCGTTTCCCATCCCGTTTTCTTAGCCTGCTCAGCTAAGTAGGTCGCGGAGCTCGGCGTCCAAATCGCTCTCCCCTCCGGAGAGTTTGGCAATCAAGGAGGCAGGGTCTTTGATATCAGACTCGGTTGGCATTAGATCCGGGTGTTCCCAAATTGAATCACGTCTCTCGTGACCAACTGCTTCGGTTATCGCTTCCCACATCTTTGACGCCTCGCGAAGTTTTCTTGGTCTGAGCTCAAGGCCAATCAAAGTGAGAAATGTTTTTTCCGCCGGACCCCCTGTTGCGCGACGGCGTCGGACTGCTTCTCCGATGGCATCGGCCTTTGGCAATCTAACGGTGGCTTTTTTGCTAACGCAATCAACCCACCCCTCAATTAGCGCTAGAGAAGTTTCGATTGCCTCCAGTGCTCTGGTTTGGGCATCGGTGCGAGGGGCAATCAGCGCACCTTTTTCTAGGGCTTGTTGAATTGAAGCTAAATCGTTCGGATCGAAGTTTTCCGAAAGTTCGGCAATCTTAGAATTATCGATTGTGATTTCTCTGGCGTAGGAGCTAATGAGATTCACAATGTATTCGCGCAACCACTTAGAGTGTTTGAACAAGCGAGCGTGGGCCAACTCGCGAACCGCTAGGTAAAGGTAAGCCTGGTCGCTTTCCTGATCCAACTCTTCTATGAAGGTTGAAAGATTTTGCGGAACGAAAGCCGCTCTTGAAGTTTCAAATATTGGAAGACCAATATCTCCACCAGAAAGTACCTCTTCGGAAAGTTTTCCGAGGGCTTGGCCAAGCTGCATGGCAAACATTACTGAACCAGCGGATTTCATCATTCCGCTGGCTTGAGCCATCATCCCATCCATTTCTTCAGGAAGATTTTCGCGGAAGTTTTCACTCAGAGCATTAGCCATGCGTTCGGCAACCGGGGAAGAGAGGTCTTTGAACAGGCCAATCGAATCCGCTACCCAGAGTTCCCGTGAAAGCAGTTTGGGTTCCAAAGTTCCTTGCGGAAAATCAGTTACTTCATCAAGCCAAAGTGCTGCGGTGAGAGAAGAGGCGGCGAGTTGCTTGCCCACCGATTCCGGAACCGGTTTGGTTCCGGATCGGGCAATTTCACGAGCACTGGATAGCGCTAGATCCCAATTCACTCCCTCGTTGGGATTGAGCTGGGTCATGGCTGCCCCTAGCTGATTCATCAATTGGGCGAGCGCGGTGGGGTCAATTGGCAAACCGGCAGCCTGAGCCAACTCCTCGGGGTTAATAGCTTCTCCGGAGAGCAACCGCTTTAGTAATTCCTCGATGTCTTCGGGGCGGTTTTCGTCTTGATCGCTCAATGCTTCACTTTCTTTATGTGCTAAGGCTACTTCCCGCAATCCTGGCTTTGCTGAGAGCTTGCCTAATGTTCGCCGAGAGCGTGGCTAGAACCCCAAGAATGCGAACAGCCTTCGCCTAGGCTTGGAAATCGAGCAACTGATTGGCGGCCAATGACCTTCTTCTCTAAGAATCCGACGCGTTCGGCTAAAAGGGGTATTGGCTTTTTTGCCTTTTTAACTTTCGCCAGCGGTTTTATTGCTCTGGCCTCTTTGCCAACTCCCTACCTAATCGAACGACCAGGTCCCGCTTATAACGTGCTCGGGACAATTGCCGGCGAAGATGTGATTCAAATTCAGGATCAAGAAACCTTCGATTCTGAAGGTGCCTTGGATGTATTGACCGTGAGCATCGTTGGCACACCTGAGCAAACCCCGAGCTGGTTGGAGTTAGCTTTGGCATACCTTGATGGAGCGCAAAAGGTTGTTCCAATCGAAGCACTCTATCCGCCCGGACAAAGCACCGAAGAAGTCAAGGCCGAATCTTCTGCCCTGATGGAGGTGTCCCAGCAGGACGCCATTGCCGCAGCGCTATTGGAACTTGGCTATGAAGTTCCCAGAGCGGTATACATCTCAGAGGTGGCGAGCGATTCCCCATCCAGCGGGAAATTGGTGGCCGGTGATTTTGTCACCGCGGTTTCTGGAACCAAGGTGACTGATATCGAGCAACTTCGGGATCTGGTGGGTAAGTGGAATGAGAGCGACCCACTCAAAGTCTCTGTACTTCGTTCCGGCACTTCTAAAGAGTATGAAATTTCTCCGTACAAAGACGACGAAGGCAAATATCGGCTTGGGATAGTGGTTGGTTACACCTACGACTTTCCTTTCGAGGTGAAATTACAACTTGGAGATGTGGGGGGACCATCTGGAGGAATGATGTTTGCCCTGGGCATTATTGATCGACTGACCCCTGGGGATCTAACCGGAGGCAAGCACGTGGCTGGCACCGGCACAATTTCACCTTCTGGCGAGGTTGGCCCAATCGGCGGCATTGTTCAAAAAATGTATGGCGCCAAGCGGGCAGGAGCGGAGCTATTTTTGGCACCCGCTGCTAATTGTTCCGAGGTAGTGGGGAATGAACCGGATGGAATGAGAGTAGTTAAAATAGTGACACTGAAAGATGCGCTCAGGGCGCTTGAGAGTTTTGCTTCTGGCCAAGATATGGCCGCTTTACCGACCTGCACCAAATAGGAGATCAAGATGACCCAGGCCCCGATTGCCCCACGACCGAAGGTTTCACCGGCGACTATTGCCATAGCGGTATTGGTTGTGGTGGGAGGCGCACTGCTTGGTGCTGCCGGTCTTTACACCGATTTCCTGTGGTTTGATCAACTTGGCTACCTGAGCGTATTCTCAACCCAAATCCTCGCCCAGGCAGTTATGTTCGTGGTTGGCTTCTTCGTCTTTGGAGTTATAACCGGTGCTAGTTTGTGGCTCGCATATCGCTTCCGTCCGATCTATCTGAAATTTCCAGATGAGCGCTCGCCATTTGAGCAATATCGTCAGCTTCTAGAACAGCTTCGCAAAGTGGTAATGATTGGTGTTCCAGTTGGGCTCGGTGTTCTTGGCGGCATGGCTGCAGCTCCTAGCTGGTCCGAGGCAGTTACTTGGTTAAACAGCACCCCTTACGGTGAGACCGATGCGCAATTTGGTTTAGATATTTCGTTCTACCTATTTGATCTGCCTTTCTTTACAACTGCGGTTGGATTTCTTTCCGGCGCACTTTTGGTGGCACTGATTTTGGCAGCTGGTGTGCACATCATCTATGGATCGATCAAGTTCAACGGCCGAAACACATTTGTTTCCAAGCCGGCCAGAATTCAAATCGCAATCTTGGCTGCCCTTTATTTGGGCGTTCAGGGTGCCAGTTTGTGGCTGGATCAGTACTCGACATTGATTGGCTCGGCTGGATTGTTTACCGGAGCCACCTACTCGGATGTGAACGCCACGATTCCCGGCCTGCAAATCTTGGCAATGATTTCGATTTTGGTTGCCGTGCTATTTTTGGTCACCGCTTTTGTTGGAAGATGGCGCCTACCGGTTACCGCAACCGGTTTGATGGTGGTTAGCTCTTTGGTGCTCGGTGGTCTTTTCCCATGGATTGTGCAAACCTTCCAGGTGGTTCCAAACGAGCGAACCCTCGAAGCTCCATTTATTCAGCGCAACATGATGGCAACTCGCATGGCCTACGGAATTGATTCGGTAGAAAAAATTGATTACAACGCTAAGACCGATGCCACCCCGGGTGCACTTCGTGCCGACGCTGAAACCACCGCTTCAATTCGAATAATTGACCCAGCTTTGGTGAGTGCATCATTCCGTCAGCTCGAGCAGTTCCGTCAGTACTACAACTTTGCCTCGCAGTTGGATGTCGACAGATATGAAATTGATGGCAAGGTCCAGGACACCGTGATTGCGGTTCGCGAATTGAACCAGGGTGGTTTGGGTGAATCACAATCTTGGTACAACAACGTAATTGTTTACACCCACGGCTACGGTGTGGTTGCCGCTTACGGTAACCAAAGAACCGTGGATGGTCAGCCACTATTTATGCAATCCGGTATTCCTTCCAGTGGAAAACTGGGGGATTACGAACCTCGGGTTTACTTCGGTGAAAACTCACCGGCTTACTCAATCGTTGGTGCGCCAGAGGGAACTGAACCAAGAGAGTTGGATTACCCTGCTGGCGAAGGCGAAAATGATCAGACCTACAACACCTTCTCAGGAGATGGCGGACCAAAGGTCTCTGGCTTACTTCCTCGAATTGCCTACGCTATGAAATTCCAGAGCGAGCAAATATTGCTCTCCGATGCCATTAACTCGGAATCACAAATTCTTTATAACCGCGATCCAAGATCGAGGGTTGCGGCAGTTGCACCATATCTTCAGTTGGACACCGATACCTACCCAGCCATCGTTGATGGAAGAGTGGTTTGGATTGTCGATGGCTACACCACATCGAGCAACTTCCCCTATTCCAGGGCTGAAAACTTTGCTCAGGCAGTTGCTGATTCCACCTCGAACTTAATTGGCCCTCGTGGCACCATCAACTACATCCGAAACTCGGTGAAGGCTACCGTTGATGCCTACGACGGCAAGGTCACGCTATATCAGTGGGATGAGAATGATCCAGTGCTGAAGACCTGGATGAAGGTATTCCCAGACACCGTGCTGCCACTTTCGGAAATGAGTGGAGATCTGCTAGCTCACGTTAGATACCCAGCTGATTTGTTCAAGGTTCAGCGCGCTATTTTGGGAACCTACCACGTCGAGGAAGCCGGAGCTTTTTACTCGCAGCAGGATGCTTGGATGACCCCTAACGATCCAGTTGGTGGCACCGGATTGGGAACTTTGCAACCGCCATACTATCTATCGATGCAAGTTCCCGGAACCAACCAGCCCAATTTCTCGCTTTACTCAACCTTTATTCCCCGCTCCACTGGTGAGTCATCGAGAAACGTGCTAACTGGTTACTTGGTCGCAAATGCCGATGCTGGAAAGAAGGATGGAACCAAATCATCCGATTATGGAAAGCTCACTTTGCTAACACTTCCAAAGAGCACTATCGTTCCAGGACCTGGTCAGGTTCAGAACAACTTCAACGCCGACTCCGAAGTCTCCAGGTTGCTAAACATCCTGCGTCAGGGTTCGACCAGAGTGCTAAATGGAAACTTGTTGACTCTTCCTGTTGGTGGTGGGTTGCTCTATGTTCAACCGGTATACATTCAGTCCACTGGTGAAACCAGCTTCCCGCTACTGAAGAAGATTTTGGTTGCCTTCGGTGACAAGATCGCATTCGAAGACACTTTGGATCAAGCCCTTTCAGTCCTGTTTGGCTCATCTGGTATCGATCCAACACCTACTGAACCTACCGACCCAGAGCAGCCTACAAAACCAAGCGATGGCCTAACCGCTCTGGATGCTGCTTTGGCGCAAGCACTACAAGCGATAAAGGATAAAGATGCTGCTCTGGCAGCTGGAGATTGGAAGGCCTTCGGTGAAGCGGAAGCGAAACTTCGTGCCGCCATCGAAGCAGCTTTAGCTGCAGCACAGTAAGTTATTTGATCTAGAAAAGCGTGGTAGATTAGAACTTCGCCGCGGGGTGGAGCAGTTCGGTAGCTCGCCGGGCTCATAACCCGGAGGTCGTAGGTTCAAATCCTGCCCCCGCAACCAATTAGAAAAACCCACCCAGTCGGGTGGGTTTTTCATTTGGGGATAACTTCAGCAGCTTTCCTTATTTCGAAATAGCTTGCTTGCATGATTAGTGTCCTTAAGTTCTTTGCCCCGGCTTCTTTTCTCGTGCTTTCATTGGTGCTGGTGCCAATTGATTCGGCAAATGCATGTACAAGTGGTGGATCCACCAGCTCGCTAATTTACGGCTCGAGCATTTCCGGAGATACGGTCACGGTCTGCGTTGGCACCTACAGCTCCACTCCAGCAACCTCCTCATCCAGCACCTCAACCACAACCACTAAGACCCCAACAACCACGAAAAAGACCACCAAATCAACTACTAAAACTTCTATCAAGTCAACTCCGAAACCAACCGTTAAGTCGGTCTCGACTAAAACTTCGATTGCCACTTGCCCTACCGCATCTCAGTTGGCCTCAATGCCAAAATCGGCTGATGCCGCAGAGCGTTGGATTGATTCGATCTGTAATCCACCAAAGACAGTTGCTAAGCCATCGGTAAAGTCAACTCCCAAACCAAAGGCAAAGCCCAAAACCACTAGCAAAACCACAACTCTCACTAGCCCAGCTTCTTCAGCCAGTGCCGGAGCGGCAGTTAGCTTCGTCTCCAATCCAATCCGCGCTATATACTATCCGCAAACAGTTCTCGGAATCGGTCAACTGGCAAGTTTTAGTGCGGACCCGGTGCTGCACTACAAAACCCAAAGAGTGCTGGGAAGAATGGCTGAGGTTGAATTCACTCCAATTTCCCTGATCTGGATCTTCAGCGATGGAGTATCCGGAGGCGGTAATCCATTTGTAAGAAGCTTCGAGGAGAACGGAAGCTACCAAGCGGTGGCCCAGGTCACCTACCGAGTCAAATTTCGCTTGCTAGGAGAGACCAGCTGGCAGCTGGTTCAAGGTGCTATTACAT
>JBJTOG010000009.1:0-4173 GCA_046074425.1 Actinomycetota bacterium | reverse complement strand
GAGGCTATAAATACCGCAAAAAATGGGACTGTCGCAATCAATAGCCCGGTCAATCCCGATGAGATATGCCGCTCAGCCTCGGTAATCAGCCACCATGGACCGACCATCTCCATTACCGCAAAGAAAAGGACCCAGCGCCAGTGCTTAAACGCCAACTGCAGAGCACCTGATTTGAGAGCCAATGGAATCAAGACCGCGGCTCCCACCAGGACTCTCAGTAAAACTATTGAGTAGGTAGAAAAATCTTGAACCGCGATGCGTATAAAGAAGTATGGGACACCCCAAGCCACTCCGGCCGCTAAAAACAGCCAAATGGCTTTTCGGGACATGCCTCAAGCCTACAATCCCAAAGCGAAGTCCTATCGCAGCAACAAATCGGCTATGTTCGCCATTACGAATGCACAGTAGAAAAGAATTTCCTTAAGTGCTTTGATGTAGCCATGGGCATTAGAAACACCAAGATCCTCATTGTCGAGGATGAGGCATTGGTTCGGAGTTTGATCACATCACTACTCGAAGGGGATGGGATGATTATCCGTTCCGCAGCAAATGCTGCGGAAGCAAGAAAAATTACTTCTGAGTTCACACCCGATGTTGCGGTACTGGACATTGAATTAGGCGATGGACCAGCGGGAATTGACTTAGCTCACATTCTCAGAATGCAATTTCCGGAAATTGGTTTGGTTTTTCTAACTCATATTCCAGAGCCAAGAGTTATTGGTGTTGAGAACTCAAACATTCCAAAAAACGCCGCCTATCTGCGGAAAGACCTAATGGGTAATGCCGACCAACTTCGCAAAGCCATTTATGCAGCACAGAAAAATCGCATTCCTAAAGACCTTCGCGAAGACAAGACTTCTTCACACAAACTCGCAGGAGTTTCTAGGAGTCAGCTTGAAGTATTGCGACTGGTCGCGATGGGAATGAGCAATCAAGAAATTGCTTCTAGACGAGGCACAACAGTTCGGGCAGTAGAGAACCTAATCAAGCGCTCCTTCCAGGCCGCTGGAGTAAATGGGGAAACAGCTGGAAATCTTAGAGTGGTGGCCGCTCGAGAGTTCATTCAAGTCGCGGGAATGCCCCACGCTCGATAGCCCTCTCACAAAGTGCCATTTTGGCATTAGCCTTTGGCTATGAATCTAATTGCTTCTTACCTTGATGGTGTAATTCATCCTGAGGCATATCACGGCAATCACAAGAAATCCAACTTCTTTGAGGGTTGGTACATAAAGCTAGTCTCCGCTGACCAATCTCACCGGGTTGCAATTATTCCCGGAATCTTCAAGGGTCTTCCAAACGCTAAGCAAGCTGACGAATCTTTTGTTCAAGTATTGGATGGATCAACCGGTAAGTCTTGGTATCACAAATTTCCTAAAGAGAATTTCAAGGCTAGTCAAAAACATTTTCAGGTTTCGGTTGCGGAAAATGCATTTAGTTCAACTGGTCTAAGCCTGAATCTTCCCTCAATTCAAGGAGAAGTTAGATTCACAACCGCTATGGATCCATGGCCAGTCACCCTAACCTCTCCGGGGATCATGGGTTGGTATGGGATGGTTCCTTTCATGGAGTGTTTCCACGGAGTGGTTTCTTTCGGGCATGGACTTAGTGGCTCTATGACTTTGGAGGGTAAAGAAATCTCCTTTGAAGGAGGTCGCGGATACATCGAAAAGGATTGGGGTCAGGCATTTCCGTCTGGTTATATTTGGCTTCATTCCAATCACCTGCAAAGTCAGCCCGAAGCGTCGTTTGTAGGTTCTGTTGCCATCATTCCCTGGCTCGGTAAATCTTTCCGCGGCTTTATTGTGGGGCTGAAGCACTCGGGGAAGTTACACCGTTGGACCACATACAACTCCTCAAAAGAGAGAATTTTGGAAGTGACCGATGAAATGGTTCGCTGGACTCTGGAAGGTAAGGATGGGGTTTTAGAAATCACTGCTAATCGCAAACGTGGCGGATTGCTCCACGCTCCACTTCGTGAAGCTATGCATCAAAGGGTTGAAGAAACCTTAGATGCGGAGTTCAACATTAGCCACTTAAGTGCAAAGGGTGAGCTAATCCTAGAAACCATGGCCAAATCAGGTGGCATGGAAGTATACGGAGATATCGAGAAACTAGTTGCCTACGAATAAGTCAGCATCAAGTTTTGAAAATCGGAATGATTGTTAGGTTAAACAAGTGAAACCAATTCGGGTTGTCTTTTTAGGTCTGTACTTTGAAGCCTGGGATGCCATGGCGGAAATTTACAATCTGATGCTTGCTGATTCGCGCTTTGATCCGATTGTCGTTTCTTTGCCAAGAAAGCTAACTGGTCAACTTCGATATGCAGAAGAGGAAAGGGCACACGAATTTTTCATATCCAGGGGAATTGAACATATTCGCTTTAACACTGGTGGCGATGGTTCAGATAACAGAGATGGCCTGCGAAAACTTATCGAGCTGGCACCCGACTACGTCTTTGTGAATTACCCCTGGCAGCGCAATTATCAGCCCGCGCTGCGCTTTGACTCCTTGGTCAAATTCACTAGGTTGCTCTACGTTCCTTACTTCTCGCTGTCGATGGTTGAAGAGCCGGATGATGAACCAGGGGGTGGGCGGGCCGATTCACCGGTTGCAACCCACCTTTACACCCAGCGCCTGCACCAGCTTGCCACCTTGGTTTTCACTCAAGATGCGTTAGTAAAGGAAGCATACGCTTTGACTGAACGCGGGAATGAATACGTTCACTTCACTGGTTCACCAAAGATTGATTCACTGAGAAAAGAAGCGGAGCAAGGTAAGGGTGAATGGCCAATCGCCGGATCAGGATTCCGAATTGTCTGGGCGCCGCATCACTCCTATTCACCGCACTGGCTAAATTTTGGAGTCTTTTCAAGAATCCGTGAGCAAATGCTCGCTTTCGCTAAAGCCAATCCAGATATTCAAATTGTTCTAAGGCCACACCCTTTTCTTTGGAGCACCCTGACGGATCGTAAAGTTCTCACAAAGGATGAACTTGAGAAATTTCGATCCGAATGGGAGGAACTGCCTAATACCCACGTCGACGAGGACGGAAGCTACGCCGAGCTATTCCTTGCCACAGATATTCTGGTCACCGACGGAATCTCTTTCTTGGGCGAATACCCGCTGGTGACGGGAAAATCGGCGATCTTCTTTGAAAATCCTGGCCACTGGGATTTCACCTTCACCGGCGAGATTGCCGCCAATAGTTCAATTCGCGTTGGAACTTTTGAAGAGTTGGAAACTGTAATTGCTAAGGCAAGAAACGGGCAGTTGCCTAACAAGGCTGCTGAGATATCCAGACTTGTCGAGGTTAGCTCACCTTATCCAGGCGAATCGGCGAAGAGAATTCTGGAAAGTATTTTTGCTGACTTTTCCTCGGGGCATTCGGACTTAATCGATCCCACGAAGATAAAGCAAACGCCCTGGGAGTTAGTCCCAGGGCGAGAGCCGTTTGATGACTAGTTCTAATTGCTTGGGCTAGGGCTTGGACTTACCTCTGGAGACTTAATCTCGATTTTTGCCGAGGTCGTCATTAGTTCAATCCAGGTATTTCCAGCGGCTAAGTAAATCGGAGCTCCAGCTTCATCAAAAAGTTGAATCGGTGCACTTTGGCTGGCCTTGCTCCATGTTCCCTTTATTCGCTTGCCGTTATGGAAAATCCAGGCCATGCCAGAATCAATCATCACGGTTCGAGGAATTACTCCGTATTTACCGTCAATAAAGGAGCTGTCAATTTTGGTTTTCAACACCACAACATTGGTAGCACGAATCTGTTCGCCCGACGCCTTATCGATGTGTTTTTTACCATCCTGGTAGCGAACCCACAAGCCAGAATCACTAATCTTCCATTCGCTGACCGCGCTTGGATAAGTAATTTTCATACCTAAAGTTTCCTCGCCGCCATTGGTTGAAGGAGCAGCATAGGTTTCGCTCTCCGGGTCAAAGGCCACCATAGGAAGCATTGGCTGGGGAGCCGCAAGATCAGCGTGCTGGGATTGGAGCAAAGAAACGTTAACGATTACGTTGTGTGGCGCCGGTTTATCGGACCCTCTGGAGAAACTTCCTTTGTTCTTACCCTGTTCACTTGTTTCACTAGCCATGTACTGACCGGTTTTGATAACTGCGTTAACAAAGGGCGCCTGACCTCCGGAGTAACAGAAGATACCGGCAAGT
>JBJTOG010000008.1:0-1660 GCA_046074425.1 Actinomycetota bacterium | reverse complement strand
CTCTCACCTCGCAGATTCACCGGATTGCGAGCTGGATGCCGCCGTTGCATCTGGCACTTTGGGGGAAGCAGGGGCAGCTCGAGTTGACTCGCTTCGTCGACTGATGACTTCGCTAGGTTAGTAGGGTGAGTGATTACCGGGCTGACCTAGAGTTGGCTTTAGAGTTGGCAGATAGAGCCGATGCCATATCTCTAGCTCGCTATAGGGCGCTGGACTTAATTATTGAGACTAAACCGGATCTCACACCGGTCACCGATGCCGACAAAGCAGTTGAGCAAGCCCTAAGAGATCACCTGAGACTTAATAGAGCCGACGATGCCATCGTCGGGGAAGAATTTGGCTCGAGCGGAGCTGCAAGAAGAAAGTGGATTATTGATCCAATAGATGGCACAGCAAACTTTGTTAGAGGAGTTCCGATTTGGGCAACTCTGATAGCGCTCAGTGTCGATGCTCACCCCACAGTTTCGGTGGTTTCCGCTCCAGCGATGGGTTTGCGATGGTGGGCAGCAGAAGGAAGTGGAGCTTTTGCTCGTGACATAGATGGCGGTGTGCGAAAGCTAACCGTTTCCAAGGTTGGGCAAGTCTCAGATGCTTCCATAAGCTACAACAGTTTGCAGCTTTGGCAACAAAGTGAATTCTTGAATGGCCTTTTGGAACTTTCTGCAAAGGTTTGGAGAACCCGGGCCTTCGGTGATTTCTATAGCTACATGCTGCTAGCCGAAGGCGCTATCGATGTTGTTGCTGAGCACGATCTGAAAATATACGACATCGCCGCTTTGGTTCCTATAGTTGAACAAGCGGGTGGGCAATTCTCTAGCCTCGAAGGTGAGCTAACCGAATCTAGTTCATCGATTTTGGCGAGCAACTCCTTACTGCATGAAAAGATACGCCAAGCCCTGATGGGTAGCTAATTGACTAACAAGCATCCAATTGCTCCCAGGGTTCTTGCGCTAACAGGAATGCTTTTGGTTTCGCTAAATCTTCGAACCGCCGTATCATCACTTTCTCCGGTGATTCCATTTGTTCAAGAGGATATAAACCTTGGAACTCTCACCATTTCAATGCTCGGTATGTTGCCACCGCTTTGTTTTGCACTTGCAGGTCTTTTGGCTCCCGTCCTAACTCGAAAAGTCGGTCTTGAGCTAGCTCTGATAATTCTTATGGCCGGAATCGTCGCTGGTCACCTTCTCCGAGCGTTTTCCACCGAGTGGCAAACGCTTAGTTTAGGAACCTTGCTTGCCCTGCTTGGAATGGGTATGGGAAATGTTCTGCTGCCGGTAGTGGTAAGAAAGTATTTCAAGGATCGAATTGCCTCGATGACCGCGCTCTATCTGGTGCTGGTATCGGTAAGTGCTTTTGTGCCACCACTTGTTGCGGTCGGGGTAGCTCAGGAATTTGGCTGGAGAACTTCGCTGGGTCAGTGGGCGGTTATTGCCTTTGTTGCAATACTGCCTTGGCTATTCGAACTTCGTCGAAACAAGGTTGAAGAGGAAATCGTAACCCAAGCCCTCACCATTCCCCTAAATGTTAAGCACATCAAAATCTGGAAATCGCCAACCGCGATTGCGATGGTAGTGATTTGGGGAGTGTCTTCAATTAATGGCTACGCTATGTTCGCTTGGCTACCCCAGATTCTGGTTGACACATCGGGTGTCACGGC
>JBJTOG010000007.1:0-4459 GCA_046074425.1 Actinomycetota bacterium | reverse complement strand
TTCAAAGATGTATTCACCTGGAGCAAGATCCTTTGGCAGCTCAACCGACCAGTCCCCTCTTTCCGGGCAACCAGAAGAAGCGGTGACGGAACCCGATGCAATGCTCTGCCCATTTGAAGTTAGTTTCCAAGCAACATTTGCTTCAAAAGTGCAGGCGGTACCTGAAATGGTTAGGGGAAGATCGTATGCTTGACCCTCTTGGATTGATGTGATCTGCACCGGACTTAAAACCTCATAATCCGTACCTCTTGAAAAACTTGCCGTTGCGTCAACGTGACCGGCAAAACTTTCAACCGGTGCACCATTTACTAAAAATTTCACACTGGTGAGACTTGGATAAATCTCAGTTAGCGTCCAAACTAACTGGTCGATTGCCCGAGCCTCTGCCTCTGCACCGACGTTTAGTTTTCCTAAGTTGAAATCAATCGTTGCCTCAGAGCCAACGATGTCTAAGGAATTAAGCTCACTTCCTGACCAAAGGTTAAAGTAGTCCGGATCTTTAGGTTGAAGCTCGCCTGAAAGCAAGTTATCTAAAGCCATAAATGCTAGATCGCCAACCGGACCTACTTCTCTACTCTCACTGGCCAGACGGAAACCAACCGAGGTGTCGGTAACGAAATAAACTTCTGTGGTTGCAACAGCTTGGGTAGTTTGGCAACCGGATAGCAAGGCAACAAGCACCGCAAGAGCGAGAGGTTTCATGCTCTCAGTTTAGAATCAGTAGCAAAAAGTTCCAATAACTACTTGACCAAATCAAACCTATCGGCGTTCATAACCTTTACCCAGGCGGCTATAAAGTCATCTAGGAACTTCTGCTTGCTATCATCCTGAGCGTATAGCTCAGAGTAAGCGCGCAGTATTGAGTTTGAACCGAAGACCAAATCGGCACGGGTAGCGGTGTATTTCACCTCTCCGGTGGATCGATTGCGAAGGTTATACGTGTTCTTTCCGGTTGGCTCCCAGACAAATTTCATATCGGTCAAATTGACGAAGAAATCGTTGGTGAGCGCACCTACGTTTTCGGTCAGAACACCGTGATTAGAGCTTTGGAAGTTAGCACCCAAAACCCTCAAACCCCCGACCAGAACTGTCATCTCAGGCCCGGTTAGCCCCAGAAGTTGGGCTCTATCCAGCATCAGCTCTTCGGGCGATACGGTGTAATCCTGCTTTTGATAGTTGCGGAATCCATCGGCTACAGGTTCTAGAACCGAGAAAGATTCAACATCGGTTTGCTGCTGGGTAGCATCCCCTCGACCAGCAGCAAAAGGAACCTCAATTTTGCTTCCGGCTTTTTCGGCGGCAAGTTCAATTCCAACATTTCCAGCCAGAACAATAATGTCTGCGATGCTGGCGCCAACTTCTTTGGCAATTGATTCCAAAACCGCGAGCACCTTTTCGAGGCGCTTAGGCTCATTGGCTTCCCAATTGCGCTGCGGCTCTAACCTGATTCTGGCGCCGTTGGCACCACCGCGCATATCTGACCCCCGGAAGGTTCGGGCACTATCCCAAGCGGTGGCAACCAGCTCAGCAACTGATAAATCTGATTCCTTTATCTTCTTCTTCGCGGAGGCAACATCGAAGTTCGAGTTTCCTGCCGGGACCGGGTCTTGTCAAATGAGATCTTCGCTTGGAACATCAGGGCCGATGTATCGTGTCTTAGGACCCATGTCGCGGTGGGTTAGCTTGAACCAAGCTCTGGCAAATACTTCTGAGAAGTAAGCCGGATCTTTATAAAACTTTTCCGAAATCTCTCGATAAATCGGATCTTTAATCATGGCCATGTCAGCATCGGTCATGATTGGGTTGTGTCGAATTGAAGGATCCTCAACATCGGCTGGCTTGTCTTCTTCCTTAATGCCAATTGGTTCCCACTGGTGCGCTCCAGCTGGAGATTTCTTAAGCTCCCAGTCGTAGCTAAAGAGCATATAGAAGTAACCGTTGTCCCACTTGGTTGGATTAGTGGTCCAAGCTCCTTCAATTCCGCTGGTCACAGTGTCGCGACCGACGCTTCTGGTTTGGTGATTCATCCAGCCAAGTCCAGCCTCGGCGATATCTGCCGCCTCTGGCTCGGGACCTAGGTTCTCTGCTCGACCGTTTCCGTGAGTTTTGCCGACAGTGTGACCTCCAGCTGTTAGGGCGACTGTCTCTTCATCGTTCATCGCCATGCGGGCAAATGTTTCCCGAATCTGGGCAGCAGTTTTGAGTGGATCTGGATTTCCGTTCACACCCTCTGGGTTGACATATATCAGACCCATCTGAACCGCGGCCAGTGGGTTTTCCATTGTGGAAGGCTTTTGAACATCGTCGTAGCGGTGATCGGATGGTGCCAGCCATTCCTTTTCGCTTCCCCAGTAAATGTCTTTTTCCGGGTGCCAAACATCTTCCCGACCAAAACTAAAACCAAAGGTCTTAAGTCCCATTGATTCGTAGGCGATGTTTCCTGCCAAGATAAACAAGTCAGCCCAAGAAACTTTGTTTCCATACTTTTTTTTGATTGGCCAAAGCAGTCTTCTGGCCTTGTCTAAGTTGGTGTTATCTGGCCAGGAGTTTAGCGGCGCAAAGCGCTGGGAACCGGTGCCACCGCCACCGCGGCCATCGGCGGTTCGGTAGGAACCGGCTGAGTGCCAGGCCATGCGAATAAATAGTCCGCCGTAGTGACCCCAGTCAGCTGGCCACCAATCCTGGCTATCGGTCATTAGCTGATGAAGGTCCTTTTTCAAGGCCTCAACGTCTAACTTCTTGAGCTCCTCGCGGTAGTCAAAGTCGGAAAGCGGATTGGATTTGCGATCGTGCTGATGCAAAATATCCAGATTTAGGGCGTTTGGCCACCAGTTCATATTTGACTGGCCCATCTGGGTCAAGGCTCCGTGCGGAACTGGGCACTTGGCACTTTCGGACATGCTTGCTCTCCTTTGAACTTCTCGCAGCGGGATTATTACCCCCGAACTCGCTTAAGACTAACTTGTCTGGTTGCCTAGGAATTCCCAGAAAAACCCATTGGCAACTGGTAGTTGGTGGTAGGTTCTTGCCGTAGCCCAAACAGAAAGCATTTTGAGATGGCCGAAAAGAAAACTCCCGCAAAGAAAGCGGATTCCACCAGTTTTAGTAAGGAAGAGCGTGCTGCCATGCGCGAGCGAGCTCGCGAGCTCAAGGCGGCAGCGGCAGGACAGGCTGCGCTGGATGAAATGCTGGCGAAAATCAAAGCCATGAGCCCAGCGGATAGGGAGTTGGCCGAGGGAGTTCACGCCATCATTCAAAAGATCGCTCCGGAATTGGAGCCAAGAACTTGGTATGGCATGCCAGCCTGGGCAAAAAACGGAAAGGTAATTTGCTTTTTCCAGGCGGCAGGAATGTTCAAGGTTAGATACGCAACTTTTGGTTTTCAACACGACGCCAAGTTGGATAATGGTGCGATGTGGGCAACATCTTTCGCTCTTATTAAGCTCAATCCAGCCAGCAAGAAACAGATTGCTGAAATGGTCAAAACCGCTATTCGGGAGGGTAAGTAATGTCGGAAACCAACCCTTACGCCAGCAATGAGCCAATGTCTCCAGATGCCGAAAAGGCTTGGGCGACTGCCGCCCACCTTCTGGCCATTCCGTTTGAATTCTTTGCCCCGCTAATTGGATACCTGGTTTTCAATGGCAAGGGTCCCTTTATTTCTCACCACGTGCGAGAATCGCTCAACTTTGGAATCACTATGCTGCTAACAGTGGTGGTGCTGGCAATTTCAATAATTGGAATAGCACTGATCTGGTTACCACCGATTATTTGGACCGTGCTGAGGATTGTTGCTGCTCTAAAAACCTCACAAGGTGAGTTCTACAAGTATCCACTCACCTACCGGTTTATTAAAAACTAGCGCGGCTTTTGAAATTCCCTAATCACAGCGTGGATTCCGCCGGCGAGGGTTGCTAGAACCGCTAGGCGATAAAGCCAATTTCCAATCATGATTCCTGGTTTTAGATCGCTTGGTTCTGGAGTGAATGAAAGATTTGAAATCGCAACTGCCAGTGTGATTGCTCCAATTACAACCGCTGACAAAAAGGGAATCCAGAGGATTTTGGCTGGCCAAGATTTCTTGATCAAAAATGCCGCGAAGTAAATCAGCCCTGCAAAGATTAGGGAAATCCCACCTTCGAGTGGATCAATTAGACCAAAAAACAAAAATGGAAGGGCTGCTAACAGCAACGCTTTCACAATGATTAACTTTGCACTCATATTTTTATTTTACTCTTGAAACAAAGTTCGATCTTTTTAGCTGAATTACTTTTCACCTAAGATTCTTTGGAGCTCTGCTACAATCAAATCCCAATACTTGTGCGGATTTTCGCCTTGAACCAAACGATTGGTTGTAAAAGCAAAACCGATTTGATGTTTGGAATCGGCAAAGCCGACTCGGCCGCCAAAGCCATCGTGTCCAAAACTGCTATCACTTAGAAATTCTCGGAAGTTTGGG
>JBJTOG010000006.1:0-10324 GCA_046074425.1 Actinomycetota bacterium | reverse complement strand
CCTTGCAGCTCGTTGGAGCCCAAGGTCTTTTGATGAAAACCACGAACTCAGTGATTCCGAAATTCATTCAATTTTGGAAGCGGCCAGGTGGGCTCCGAGTGCCAATAACTGGCAACCTTGGCGCTTTTCGGTTGCAAAACGCGGCAGCGAACTACACCAGAAAGTAGCTGCAGGATTGACCGGGTTCAATCAAGCCTGGGCTCCGAGTGCATCGGCGCTAATTGTTTTGTCGGTAAAGAAAAAAGATGACGGAACCACATCGCATCGGAACTTTTACGATGCTGGTTTGGCTATGGCACTGCTAAGCGTTCAGGTTCAATCGATGGGTCTTTATTCTCACCAGATGAGTGGAATCGTATTTGATCAGTTAACTGAATCCCTCGAAATCCCCGACGATTTAGAGGTTGCAGTAGTGATCGCAATCGGCAAGAAAGATTCCCCTGAGAAGTTTGAGGGAAGCGCTTACGAGCGTGAAATTGCCCCTCGGACCCGGTTGCCACTTGAGGAAATTGTCGTTCACGGCCTGCCTTAGGCTTAATGGGTGACCATCTCCGAGCAAATTGCCCTTTGGTATGACCAGATTGGTCCAATTCTTTTTTATGGAGCGGTTTGGGGACTAGTTTTTGCTGGAACCGGATTATTTATCGGTGCCTTCATACCTTTTATTACCGGAGACTCTCTCGTATTTGCAGCTGGTTTAGTTGCTGCTAGTTTCCCAGAGAGCATAAACATCTGGGTGATGAGTATTGGAATTGGGATTTTCGCCTGGCTCGGAGATCAAGTCGGTTACACCTTAGGTAGACACTACGGAAGACCGTACCTAGATAAACGCCAAGGTGAATGGATCAAAACTGCAATTGCCAAAGCCGAGAAATTCTACGAAGCTCTGGGTTGGTGGGCAGTGGTGGTCGCCAGATTTATTCCGTGGGCCAGAGTGTTAGTTCCAGCAATCGCCGGAATTTCTCGAATGAACTACTACAAGTTCTTCTCGGCAAATCTGGTTGGCGCCACGCTTTGGGGTTTTGGTCTTTCGATGGCGGGATACTTCGCGGCCAGCATTCCAATAGTTAAAAATGCTTCTTACCTTCTCGCCGCATTTTTTATTGTGGCCTCAGTTATTGCTGGAATCCGCAGCTGGTATAAAAACCGCTTAGTCGGTTGAAACGACTATGTCGCAAAGCGATTTAGTTTTTTCTCGAGCGTAAAAATCCAGTTCCTGGGCTGACCAAGAATCAAACATTTCATCGCCGCCTTCGCGCTCTAACCAGCGGGCTCTTCGCGTTTCCTCGCTAGCCTCAAGCCAGATTCGAATCAGTGCCTCTTCCGAAGACCTGGCGGAAATCGAACCGCAACCTTCGACAATCAGCGGGGTTCCCCCTGAAAACTCTCGCCAATCTGTGCGCTGGGATTTGGCCCAATCCCAAATTTGCCAGTTGGCTCTAGTTCCCTGACTCAAGGGAGAGAGGATGAAGCGATTCAGATAATCGCTTCCAAGGGCTAAGCCATCCCAGCCTTCGTAGAGATCATCCATGTGAATCAGACGTGGCAGTGACTCTCCCTCCCGGAAAAGGGATTGCTGAAGAGAGTCTGCAAAGGTAGATTTTCCAGAACCAGCTCGGCCATCGATTAGCACAATCGGCATCTGACTTCCTAAGTCGATTGCCTCTAACACTTTTCCCACCACCAGCTCTAAAGCTTCGGGAACAGCTAGTTCAAATTTCAAGCTGGGCTCTTAGTTAGTCGGCGGTGCCGTAGAGTCGATCGCCCGCATCGCCAAGGCCTGGGACGATGTATCCAACCTCATTGAGCTTTTCATCTAATGCGCCCAAAACGACAGTCACGTTTTTATCTTTGACACTATCCTCAACTGCCTTTAGCCCCTCTGGGGCACCAATTAGGCAAATTGCTGTCACTTCGGAAGCTCCACGCTCGAAGACATAGTTGATGGAATCAATCAAGGTTCCACCGGTTGCCAGCATCGGATCGATTATGTATACCTGGCGACCAGTTAGGTCTTCAGGCAAACGCTCGGCATAGGTGAATGGTTGCAACGTTTCTTCGTTGCGCTTGATTCCTAAGAATCCGACTTCGGCAGTTGGAAGCAGTTTCAGAATTCCTTCAAGCATGCCAAGACCGGCGCGGAGGACTGGAACGATTAGCGGTCTTGGTTCACTCAGGTGAACTCCCGTTGTCGTAGTCACTGGAGTTTCTATTTGAATTTCTTGAACCTTGATATCCCTAGTTGCTTCATATGTAAGAAGTGTCACTAGTTCTTCGGCAAGTTGCCGAAAGGTCGGTGAAGGTGTGTTTTTATCCCGCAGCACGGTTAGCTTGTGGGTGATAAGTGGATGGTTGGCAACATGAACTCGCATAATCACAAATCTACCGCTTTGGAACCTTGGGGATTTCGAAGCGGCTTTGTAGGCTAGAGGAATTAAAGGAGTGAGATGAATAGCTGGGAAGAACTAATGCGTCTCGCCCTAGCTGAGGCAGCAAAAGCGGGACCGGATGTTCCGGTTGGTGCCATTTTGGTGAACTCTTCTGGCGATGTGGTTTCCGCTGCTCACAACGAACGCGAAGAATCGGGCGACCCAACAGCCCACGCTGAAATCTTGGCAATTCAAAGAGCGGGTCAAAATAATTCCTCCTGGCGATTGGATGAGCTGACCCTAGTGGTGACTTTGGAACCGTGCGTTATGTGCGCAGGCGCAATTGTGGCCGCCAGAATCCCAAGAGTAGTCTTTGGAGCTTTTGACGAGCGGGTTGGGGGAGCCGGCTCCAGATATGACCTGGTTCGAGATCCAAGACTTGGAACCCCAGTTGAAGTCATTCCTGGAGTATTGGAGGAAGAGTGTTCCAGAGTCCTCAAGGACTTTTTCGAGGCCAAACGCTAAGGCACTAAACTCATCTTTGGTGACGTGTCCGAGCGGCCGAAGGTGCAACTCTCGAAAAGTTGTGTGCGTGAAAGCGCACCGTGGGTTCAAATCCCACCGTCACCGCCACTAACTGAAAGGCCAAGAGTTTGAATTTCCGCAAACACATGTTGATTCTTGGCCTGATTGCCCTAGCCGGTTTTATTCTGTTTTGGTTTATGCCGCAGTATGGGGCGGTAATTTTCCTGCCAGCGATGGGTGCTTATTTTGGCGCTCGCAAGGCAATGCTGGATGGACCGGCGCAGCCCAAGACTTGGTTATGGGGCATATTTTTTGTATTTGTTGCAATTGCGGCAACAATTCGGTTCCTGGTCCCAGAACAAAACTTCAATCTTGACGCTGAAGCTGGCGATCAGCCGTTTTTGCTCTGGATCTACTTGGCCGTTTTAGCCCTTGCATTTCCGCTTTTTGGGTATCTGGCATATCTTCAGAGAGTTGGTCGTACCGCCAAATAGCGGTCTTTTAGACACGCTGAGCACAAAATAGGCTAATTTTGGCGACTTTGCCGAAAACCCAAGTAATCTCTCCAATAAGTGCTTAAGTTCCTTTAACACTTCGAAGTTTTGGGGGAAAAGTGCAGTGGAGAAGCTGTGCAATAGACGGACCTGGTGGTTCCGGTAAGTCGACTTTGGCTCGGGCGCTGGCAATCCAATATTCAGCGAAAATCATCTCGATGGACTCCTTCATGTTGCCGCCAGCTCGTCAGCGAGCCAGTGCAATTGCCCGAAATTATGACCTTTTTAGGCTTTTTGCCGAAGTAATTGAGCCACTTGCCTTTCACCAGCCGATCTCCTACCGAGTCATGGACGTTACAACTGGCCAATTTGAGTCGCAGCGGCAGGTAATTGGAGCCCACGAACGGGTTATTTTGGATGGTATTTACTCTCACGAGCTAGCCTTCCGCGATGCCTTTGATTACACCATTTATGTCGGAATTCCTCATGAAGAGAGAATGCGCCGGGCGGTAAGGCTAGTGGGGGACCTAAATGGCCCAACTTGGCTAGATAAGTGGCTTCCTGGTGAGGATACTTACCTGGCCTCCCAAACGCCGATGGCTTCGGCAGATTTGGTTTTGGACGGATCAAAACCATTCCCAAGCCCAAATGCCATCATGGACCTACTCGATCGTCGCCTCGAGGTCGTCGCCAGCTAATAGCAATTACTTAAGGCTAACCGGGTATTGAAACTCGGTGTTTACAATGTTTCCCAAATCGTTATAGGATTATCCCTTGACCCCAAAAAACCAGTGTGCATATTGTGGCGCGCTCTGTACGCATATTGAGGCGACAAAAGGTTTGACGGAGATACCCCTTTTCTAACCGCTCACTTACCGTGCCCTTGGAGGGAATCCCTTGGCTGCTGCGAAAAACGCAAAAAATGTCCGACTTGCTCACCGACCATCCTTTGCGAAGGTCCAAGAACAAATAGATCTTCCAGATCTACTTCAGCTGCAAACCGAAAGCTTTGACTGGCTAATCGGTGGACCAGTCTTTAGAGAAAAAGAAGGCAACAAAGCCAAGACTGGTTTAGATGAGGTCTTCGAAGAGATTTCTCCAATCGAAGACTCTTCCAACTCTTCTCAAGATCCAAAGATGGGTCTTAGCTTTGGTGAGCCAATTCTTTACGACCCTTCCTACACACCGGACGAGTGCAAGACCAAGGGAAAGAGTTACACTCAGCCGCTTTACATCAAAGCCGAATTCACCAACTACCTAACCGGTGAAATTAAGTCACAGACAGTTTTCATGGGAGATTTCCCAGTCATGACCGAAAAGGGAACCTTCATCATCAACGGCACCGAGCGTGTTGTTGTTTCGCAGTTGGTTCGCTCTCCTGGTGTTTACTTCTCGGTTTCCACAAACACCACTGGAAACCTAGACGTTAGAAACAACAAGGCGCAGATTATTCCATCCCGTGGTTCCTACCTTGAGTTCCTAACCGAGTGGGTAAGAGATGATCGTAAGCCAATCGCACGTTTTGGTCAGCCAATTGTTCAGGTTCAGGTGGACCGCAAGACCAAGGTATCGGCAACCATATTTTTGAAGGCACTTGGATTCAGCAAGGAAGAAATTATTGCCGAATTCTCCGACATCGAAAAAGCTGTTGGCCAGGCCGCACCTTCATGGAAGTACGACGTAGATCTAATTGCCAACACTTTGGCATACGACGAGTCAAGAGTTTTTGCGAACCCGATTTTGACCAAGGAAGATGCTCTAAGGGAGCTCTACCGTAAGGTCCGTGGCGAGCAGGCCGGTAGCGAAGTTGCAGCTGCTTGGCTTAACTCAACATACTTTGAGTCAAAGCGATACAACCTTGCCAAGGTCGGTCGTCACAAACTCAACCGCAAGCTTGGTATCGATGAGCCGCTAGAGGTAAACACTCTAACCAAGAGCGACGTAATCGGTACCCTGAAATATCTATTGCTGTTTGATCAGTCAATTGCTAACCAGAGCTCGGCATCCAATGCTCGTATCGAGTTCCCGGTGAAGATGAATGGCAAGAGCGTCAAGATTGCCGTCTCTGCCGACGACATCGATGACTTCTCCAACCGACGCATTCGCTCGGTTGGTGAGTTGATCCAAAACCAGGTTCGCATCGGTTTGAGCCGTATGGAACGTGTGGTTCGTGAGCGCATGTCAACTCAGGACATCGAAGCGATTACTCCGCAGACTCTTATTAACCTGCGTCCGGTGGTTAGCGCAATCAAAGAATTCTTTGGTGCCTCTCAGCTCTCCCAGTTCATGGATCAGAACAACCCACTTGCCGGACTTGCTCACAAGCGACGCCTATCGGCTCTTGGTCCTGGTGGTATCGCTCGTGAGCGAGCCCAGATGGAGGTTCGTGACGTTCACCCTTCCCACTACGGAAGAATGTGTCCGGTCGAAACTCCGGAAGGTCCAAACATCGGACTTATCGGATCGCTTACCGCCTATGCGCGTATCAACGCCTTCGGTTTCATCGAGACTCCTTACCTAAAGGTAACTAGTGGCAAGGTTTCTGGAAAGATTGAGTACCTGGACGCGGCAGCAGAAGATGGCAAGACCATTGCTGGAGCCGATACCCCACTGAATGCAGATAAGACCTTTGCTAACAAAAAGGTATTCGCTCGTTACCGCGGTGACGTGGTTGAGGTTGACAAGGAAGACGTTGACTTCGTTGACGTTTCCCCGCGTCAGTTGGCATCGGTTTCAACATCTTTGATTCCGTTCTTGGAGCACGATGACTCATCCCGTGCTCTGATGGGTGCCAACATGCAGCGTCAGGCAGTTCCGCTAGTTCGCTCCGAGGCACCACTGGTTGGAACCGGCATGGAGCGAGTTGCAGCCTTCGACTCGGGAGCACTAGTTATTTCCGAAACTGCTGGAACCGTTGAGGAAGTCGCCGCCGATGTAATCGTTATCAAACAGGAGAACGGTCGCCGCAAGGAATATCGCCTTCGTAAGTTTGACCGCTCCAACCAGGGAACTGCAATTAACCAGCAGGCGCTTGTTTCGGTAGGACAGAATATTGTTGCCGGTGAAGTTTTGGCCGATGGTCCATCAACTGATCAGGGTGAGCTAGCGCTTGGAAAGAACCTGCTAGTTGCATTTATGCCTTGGGAAGGTCACAACTTCGAAGACGCCATCATCCTGAGCCAGAACTTGGTTAAGGAAGACACTCTGTCTTCGATTCACATCGAAGAGTATGAAGTTGATGCTCGCGACACCAAGTTGGGTAAGGAAGAAATTACTGCAGACCTACCTAACGTTTCAATGGAAGCGCTAGCGCAGCTTGATGAAAATGGAATCATTCGCATCGGTGCTGAAGTTCGCCCAGGAGACATTCTGGTTGGAAAAGTAACCCCTAAGGGTGAAACCGAACTTTCGGCTGAAGAGCGATTGCTACGCGCAATCTTCAATGAGAAGAGCCGCGAAGTTCGCGACACCTCTTTGAAAGTTCCGCACGGTGAAGGTGGAACCGTCATCGGAGTTAAGGTCTTTGACGTTGAGGCTGGTGATGAAGAACTCGGTGCTGGAATCAACCAGCGTGTAGTAGTTCACATCGCACAGCGCAGAAAGATCACCGAGGGTGACAAGCTTGCTGGTCGTCACGGAAACAAGGGTGTTATCTCTAAGATTCTCCCGGTTGAAGACATGCCGTTTATGGAAGATGGAACTCCGGTTGACATCATTTTGAACCCACTAGGTATTCCTGGCCGAATGAACTTCGGTCAGGTGCTAGAGACCCACCTTGGTTGGATTGCCAAGCAGGGTTGGAAGGTAGAGGGTGTTGCAAAGTGGGCAGATCAGATGGTGAAGGAGATGCGCGAAGGTGCACCTGGAACCAAGGTTGCAACACCTATCTTTGATGGTGCTTCAAAAGACGAAATCATTGGTCTTTTGGGATCAACTCTTTCAAACCGCGATGGACAGCGATTGGTTGACCAAACCGGTAAGACCAGATTGTTTGATGGAAGAAGCGGTGAGCCATTCCCTCAGCCAATTTCGGTTGGATACATGTATGTCTTGAAGCTTCACCACTTGGTGGATGACAAGATTCACGCTCGTTCAACCGGTCCTTACTCGATGATCACTCAGCAGCCACTTGGTGGTAAAGCTCAGTTCGGTGGACAGCGATTTGGTGAGATGGAAGTATGGGCGCTGCAGGCTTACGGTGCTGCACACACCCTGCAGGAACTTCTCACCATCAAGTCCGATGACATCACTGGTCGCGTTCGCACCTACGAAGCAATCGTCAAGGGCGACAACATCCAGGCTCCTGGTATCCCAGAATCATTCCGTGTTTTGGCAAAGGAAATGCAATCGCTGGCTCTAAACGTTGAGGTTCTCAACGCCGAGGGTCAACCGGTAGCACTAAAGGATGATGAGTTCGAGTTTGACCGCGCTGCGGAAGAGCTTGGCATCAACCTTTCTCGCAACGAGAACCTTGCAGCTGACAACGAATTCACCGGTTTCTAAGAAAGATTAGGAAAAAATAATGGAAGTTGAATCCTTCGACGCCCTCCGAGTAGGCCTTGCTAACTCGGACGATATCCGCTCTTGGTCGCACGGTGAAGTAAAGAAGCCTGAGACCATCAACTACCGAACCCTCAAGCCTGAGAAGGACGGTCTGTTCTGCGAAAAGATCTTTGGTCCAACCAAGGACTGGGAGTGCTCTTGTGGAAAGTACAAGAGAGTCCGCTTCAAGGGAATCGTTTGTGAGCGCTGTGGCGTAGAGGTCACCAAGAGCTCGGTTCGTCGTGAGCGCATGGGTCACATCGAACTGGCCGCACCTGTCACTCACATCTGGTACTTCAAGGGTGTCCCATCTCGCCTTGGTTACCTTTTGAACATGGCTCCTAAGGACCTTGAGAAGATCATTTACTTTGCTGCCTACCGAATCATGTCTATCCACCACGAAGACAAGACCTTGGATGCTCCACTGGTTAAAGAGGACTACGTAGCAAGAATGCGCACTCTTTACCAAGAGCGCCAAGAAGAAATGCTTTCGGTTGCTCAGGCTGAGTATGACGCTTTAGTTGGAATGGGTCTTGCCTTACAGCCAGCTATCAAGCACTGGGAAGCACCGACTTGGGTCGATGGCCAGTTTGCCAAGAGTCTTGAGCAGCTAATCGAGCAGGAGATTAAGAATCCTGAAGGTTTCTGGAACAAGAAGGCCTTGGCTGAAGCTGAGATTGCTGACGACGATGAGGTTTCACCGGTAGTTCGTCCAGCTGCTGAAGAGAAGCAGATTAAGCAACTCATGAGCGAGTTCAAGAAGAAGACCGACAAGATTGTTCGCGAGTATGCTCGCATCGAACGTCCTTCCAACCTGCAGAAAGAGCAGTTGGCCTGGAGGATGTATTTGACCGTCAAGTCTGGCGATCTAATCCAGAACGATGTCATCTTCGATCACTTCGATTACTCCTACGGCGAATACTTCGACACCTCGATTGGTGCCGAGGCGGTTCAAAGAGTTCTTGCGGAATTCGACCTGACTGCAGCTGCTGCCGAATTGCGTGAGCAGATTGCAACCACCAAGGGTTCAAAGCAGACTCAGGCAATCAAGCGATTGAAGGTTGTGAACAGCTTCATTCAGTCCAACACTCCACCAACTTCAATGGTTTTGGATGTTTTGCCAGTGCTACCACCAGAGATTCGTCCCATGGTTCAACTCGATGGTGGTCGTTTCGCAACTTCCGACTTGAATGATCTATACCGCAGGGTGATTAACCGCAACAACCGTCTGAAGAGATTCGTTGATCTTGGTGCTGTTCCAAAAACCATTTTGAACAACGAAAAGCGAATGCTTCAGGAAGCCGTTGATGCACTCTTCGACAACGGTCGCCGTGGCCGTGCTGTTACCGGAACCGGTAACCGCGCACTGAAGTCACTCTCTGACCTACTAAAAGGTAAGCAGGGTCGTTTCCGTCAGAACCTTCTTGGTAAGCGCGTTGACTACTCGGGACGATCGGTAATCGTTGTTGGTCCCCAGCTAAAGCTGCACCAGTGTGGTCTACCAAAACTGATGGCACTAGAGCTGTTCAAGCCATTTGTTATGAAGCGATTGGTTGATTTGGGTCTGGCCCAGAACATCAAGAGCGCCAAGCGAATGGTTGAAAGATCTCGCCCACAGGTTTGGGGAGTATTGGAAGAGGTAATCAAGGAGCGTCCGGTTCTATTGAACCGTGCACCAACTTTGCACCGCCTTGGTATCCAGGCTTTCGAGCCACTGCTGGTTGAAGGTAAGGCAATTCAGCTTCACCCGCTAGTTTGTGCTGCTTTCAACGCCGACTTCGATGGTGACCAGATGGCCGTTCACCTTCCTCTATCGGTGGAAGCTCAGGCCGAAGCCCGTGTATTGATGCTGGCATCGAATAACATCTTGAAGCCATCCGATGGTCGTCCGGTTGCAACCCCAACCCAGGACATGATCATTGGTCTGTTCCACATGACCACCCTCAAAGAAGGCGTCAAGGGCGAAGGCGGAGCCTACGGCTCAATTGCCGAAGCACAGCTGGCTTTTGATGCTGGCTTCTTGGACCTAAATGCCAAGGTGAAGATTCGTCTTCCACTCAAGGGCGAGGGACTGAGAGAAACAACCCTTGGTCGCGCTTTGTTCAACGAAGCACTTCCGGTTGAATTCCCATACCAGGAGCAGCGAGTTGGCAAGAAGGAGATCGGTCGTATTGTGACCGAACTGGTTGACACCGTTTCTCGCGTTGAGGTTGCTCAGTCGCTCGATAGGATCAAGGACCTCGGTTTCTACTGGGCAACTCGTTCCGGTGTTTCGATGTCGATTGCCGATGCTAACTTCGACACCTCTGGAAACTTTGACAAGGCCAGAAGCAAGATTCTGCTCGATGGTGAAAAAGAACACACCAAGATTCAGGAAGCTTTCGACAACGGTCT
>JBJTOG010000005.1:0-3543 GCA_046074425.1 Actinomycetota bacterium | reverse complement strand
TCTTTGCACTTATAAAAGAGGTAGGGGCAGCTAGGGCAACCTTGATTACCTACCTAAATACCCTGGTGTCTTTAATTTTGGGAATTGTCTTCCTCGGAGAGCCAATCACCACTGGATTACTGGTTGGAATGCCACTTGTTTTGATCGGATCCTGGTTTGCAGGAAAGCGTCACGCTGAGACCAAGCGACAATTGAGGAAAAAAGCCGAGATTGAGGCTATTCCTAACGCCTAATTTCCGGTGATTGTTTGGTTTGCCATAAATTTTCTGATAATTTAGCTTCTAATAAGGAAATTGTTCGAAGAGGAGCTCATCTTGCAGAAAATTGCCCAGATTCTAATTGACCAGTCGCACCGCCAGGCCTGGAGCATTGATTGGGAACTAGCGAGCAAAATGAACCCTATTAATCCCAAAGATGCCAGTTATCTGAAGATGGCTGAGGCTGCGGAAGCCGCCGGTTTTGGGGTTAGCGCTCTCAGTTCAGCACTGAGCAAAGATGCGCTTGCCAATGCCGATGTTTTGGTGCTTCCTCACGCATCCGAAGACGATTGGGAAAAAACCATCGGCCAAGGCTCACCAAAACTAACCGAAGAAGAAATCCAGAACGTTAAGGACTTCGTTGAGCGTGGCGGTGGTTTGGTTGTGCTCGGTGAAACTGAGCAATCAAAGTATGGAAACAATTTTGCTGAGCTGACCGAAGCTTTTGGAATCGGTTTTCAAAATGAAACAGTCCAAGATGGGGAGCACAACCTAGGCGGCGTAGCAACTTGGGTAAAGGCAGCATTAAAACCAAACTACGAATACGACCTTGGCTTCCAAGTTTCCGAGGCTGCCTTCTATCGCGCCGGTACTCTCAAGGTTTCTGATTCGGCGGCTGTCGTTGCAACATCTTCATCCACTGCGCTTCCAGCCGATGCACCAATTGTTGCAGCCACAACTTTTGGCAAAGGCCGAGTCGTGGTTTTGGCAGACAGCGATGTTTTCGGTGATGACTCAATCGAAGAACTAGACAACAAAAACTTTTGGATAAATATTGCCTCTTGGGTTTCCGGAGGAAAAGCTGCCGCCGAAGCTGATTCTAAGAAGCCAGCTTCCTGGGCTCACACCGACCCGGCTTGGCTAAAACTTTCCGACGCAATCGAAGCCCTTCGCCCAATGCAAGAGAAGGATGGATCAATTGATTCTTCAAAGCAGGATATTTCCAAAGCGACAGCTGAAGTTGTAAAAGTAATTGAAGCAGTAAATGCTCTTGCTCCACGTTTTTCACATCAGAGTGACTACCTGGCTCAAGCAGTAAAAGACATTCAGGCTTGGGTTGATGGTGGTTTTGGAGTTCCAGATTTTTATGAGTCACTCGAGCTATTCAGACCAGATCTTCACCGCAACAATAACGTTGAGAACCTGGCGGTATTTTCGATGTATACCCAAAATGGAAATCCAAACCGCAATCTCGAAGCGGTAATCACAAACACTTTCTGGCCGGATTGGCTTGCGGAAAAGGAAAAGGTTTACCAAAACAGTGCCTTTGTCCCAATTGAGTTTGTTGCCTTCACCTCTGGCTATGACACCAACTCAGCTGTGTTTTTTCCAGAGACTGTTGCGACCAGAGAGTTAGCCAAGTTTTACTGGGGTGGTATTTTCTGCGACAGAGAAGCTGCAAGATTCCGCATGGTAACAAGAGCAGCTCAAAAGCTGCTTTACTTACCGCTTCCCCCAGACGCTGAGCGATTGGTGAATGATCAACTCCTAGCTCAAGAGACTTTTGTGCTGTGGGATCTAATTCACGACCGCACTCACTCAAGAGGCGATCTGCCATTTGACCCGTTCATGATCAAGCAGCGCATGCCATTTTGGATGTATGCCCTTGAGGAACTTAGGTGTGACCTCTCAACTTTCAGAGAGACCTTTGTCTTGGATGAACAAGGCGAAAGATTGGGTAAGTACATTCGCTACGCCATCTTGTTTGACCGACTATTCCGCTTCCCAATTACCGGTCCAAGGGTTAGAAACTATGACGGACTCGGCGGTCAGATCATATTCAGCTACTTGCACCGTGGTGGAGCTCTAACCTGGACCGATAACCGTCTTACCTTCGATTGGGAAAAGGTAAACCAGCAAGTTGTGGAGCTTTGCGAGCAGGTCGAAAAGCTTTACCACGATGGCATTGACCGCTCTCGATTGGCACAGTGGATGGCTTCTTACGAGTTTGTAAGAGACCTAGTCCAGCCACACCCTGCTTCACGTTGGGCAAAGGGCGATGTTCCGGTTGACGGGGAATTGAAAGAGGTTGTCAACGCCATCTTGGATGATGAGTTTCCTCTGAATGTTTTCTATGACACCCTCAATCGAAAGCTCAAGGAGACCGTTGAAGCCACGAAAGGCATCACTGCCTAGCTGGCAGAATAGCTCTCATGGAAACTTTGGACCGAAGAATCCTCACCCTGCTGGCTGAGGATTCGGAACGTTCACTTCAGGATATGGCGAATGAGCTTGGAATTCCAACCTCAACTTTGCATCAGAAAATCAAACGACTGGAAAAGGCTGGCTACATCGTCGGCTACCGAGCAATACTAAATAGCAGAAAAGTTGGATTGACTCTAACGGCCTTTGTATCGCTTACGCCATTGGATCCTGCAGCACCAGATGATATTCCGGATCGCCTCACCTCAATCGAAGAAATCGAAGGCTGCTGGTCGGTTGCGGGAAGCGAAAGCTACATTTTGAAAGTATCTGTAGCCGAACCAGCTGATCTTGAATCGCTGCTATCCAAAATTCGGGCATCCGCTAATTGTTCGACTGAAACAACTGTGGTTCTATCAACATCTTTTGAAAATCGCCCTCCAGCCATACCAATAAATTCCAACTAGAAAAGAAGAAAATGACTAGAAAAATCTGGCGCGGATTCGCAAGTGACAACTACGCAGGCGTTCACCCTTCGGTCTTAGAGGCGATTGCAAATGTTAATGATGGTCACGAAATTGCTTACGGTGAGGACACCGAAACCGCTCGCTTTCAAGAAGTGGTTAAAGAGCATTTTGGATCTGGCGCATTAGGTTTCCCCCTTTTCAATGGCACCGGAGCAAATGTGGTCGCGCTACAGGCAGCAACAAAAAGGTGGGAAGCAATAATCTCGGCCGACACCGCACACATTCACGCAGATGAGGGTGGAGCGCCAGAGAAAATGGCAGGTCTCAAATTATGGACAGTCCCAACCAAAGATGGGAAGCTCACACCCGAGCTGATTGAATCTCAAATATTTGACATGGGAGTGGTTCACCGCGCTCAACCCGGTGTGGTTTCAATCACTCAGACCACCGAACTAGGAACTTTGTATCAAGCTAGCGAAATTCGTGAGATTGCAGACACCGCGCACCGACACGGATTACTTTTACACCTCGATGGGGCCAGACTTTCAAATGCCGCAGCAGCGCTCGGCCTTGGATTCAAAGATTTCACGACTGATTGTGGTGTTGATTTAGTTTCTATGGGTGGGACCAAAATCGGTGCCTTGGCAGCCGAAGCTGTGATCGTCACTGACAGCACT
>JBJTOG010000004.1:0-13079 GCA_046074425.1 Actinomycetota bacterium | reverse complement strand
CACAATAAGCCCACAATATAAAAGCCCAACAAAAGGTGCTCCAAGTTTTGCTAATTCTTGAATAGTTGGTAGGGCAACTTTTTCTCGAACCTCTTCAATAAAACCTTCGGGCAACCAAGGTAGCGGAGAGTATGCACCCATCCCACCGGTGTTTGGACCCTGGTCTCCATCCAGTGCTCGCTTGAAATCCTGTGCCGGCGTGAGCGGCATGACGTTTTGGCCATCGCTTAGGAAGAATAGGCTCACTTCTTCGCCCGCCAAGTACTCCTCAACCAAAATCCCCATCGAGATAAATTGCTTAGCGTGCTCAAGGGCTGCTTTGGAATCCTCAGTGACGATAACCCCTTTACCAGCGGCTAGACCATCGGCCTTGATGACGTAAGGAGCACCAAAATCCTCCATGGCCCTCTCGACTTCATCAAGGGTCTTGCAACTTCTCGCCATAGCGGTTGGGACACCTGCCGCCGCCATGACCTGCTTGGCAAAGGTTTTACTTCCCTCTAGCTGTGCCGCAGTTTGAGACGGGCCAAAAACAGGTATTCCCTGCGACCTGAGGGCATCGGAGACTCCAGCCACCAGTGGCGCTTCCGGTCCAATAATCACCAGTTCAATTCCACGTTCCAGTGAAAACTTGGAAACCGCTAAAGGATCATTTGGGTCAAGGTGAGGAAAACACTCAACTTCACGAGCCATACCTTTATTACCCGGAGCAACCATTATTTGGGATTTTTCTGAACCAGTTCGAAGCAATGATTTCAGGATTGCGTGCTCTCTGGCACCCTGGCCCAAAATCAGAATCTTCATCTTCCCAAGTTTAGTTATTCCGGCCTATTGGTGAACTCGGAAACCTATCGATCTTCGAAGCCTTCGGCTGGTTCGGTCTTTAGTGGTGGTGCTTGAAGACACTGGAATAGCACGGTAAAAACGGTGCTTCAGCGTTTCAACTAAAACTAGGTAAAGAATCACGACGACAACTAGCGCCAGAAAAAATGGAGCAGGAAGCGCAACGAATCCCAAATCCATCGCCAGTGGAGAGTAAGGGAGATAAATTCCAACTGCGAGGATTCCAAAAACTGTAGCGACCAGAGGAACTGAAGGCTTGCTTCGATAAAAAGGAACTAGACGAGTTCTGACCACAAAGACGATGAGAATTTCAGTCGCTAATGATTCGATAAACCAGCCAGTTTGAAATTCACTTTCACCAGCATGAAATACCCAAAGCATAAGAGCAAAGGTTGCAAAGTCAAAGATCGAACTGGCTGGGCCAAAAAGCAACATGAAACGTCGGATGTTTTTTATATTCCATTGCGAGGGTCTTCGAAGTACTTCCTCGTCCACTCGATCGGTTGGAAGAGCAAGCTGTGATGAGTCATACATCAAATCATTTAGCAAAACTTGTGATGCCAACATAGGCATGAAATTCAGCATCACAGATCCGATAGCAGCACTAAACATATTTCCAAAGTCACCGCTGGTACTCATCAAGACATACTTCATGGTGTTAGCAAAAACTCTGCGACCTTGATAAATAGCATCTGCTAAAACCGCAAGATCTTTTTCAAGCAGAACTATATCGGCGGCATCCTTGGCAACATCGGTTGCGGTGTCAACCGAAATTCCAACATCCGCGGCGTGCAGAGCAACGGCATCGTTGATTCCATCTCCCATAAAACCAACCGATGAACCGTCTTTGCGCAATGCGTTTACAATTTCAGCCTTCTGCTGCGGAGAAACACGAGCGAATACTTGCGCTTGATTACATCGATTTACAAATTCCGCCTGGCTTACGCCCTCTAATTCAATTCCAGTGACGATTGCCGAAATAGAAATACCGACTTGCTCGCACACTCTTCTCGCAACCAAAGCATTATCGCCGGTTGCAATTTTTACTTCGACTCCCAACGAATTTAAAGTTCTAATTGCCGCCGCGGCATCTTCTTTAATTGGATCGCTGAAAAGGAGAAAGCCATCAAATTCGAGTTCGCTCTCTAGCCCCTCAATTTGTTGATCATTTGGACCAACTTTTTTGGACGCCACTGCAATCACTCGCATTCCCTGGCTGAAGTAGTCATCGAGTTTGGTTGAACTAGCTGCGGTACCGGTCAGTGAAAGCACATCCTCGGGTGCTCCCTTGGTCACCAAGAATCGATTGCCTAATTGGTCTTCAACCACACAGCTGGTTCTGCGTCGGAGGCTATCAAAGGCCAAAGTGGAGATTTTCTTATGCTGAATAACTTTCTCACCAAGTTCACCAAGATCCCTCCAAAGTGCGGCATCGATGGCGTTGAGGGTGCTTTGGGAAGAAATTGCATAGATGTAGTCAATGTCGGTAGCCAAGGCACCAAATAATTTGGTTCTACCTGTCAGATCTTCAATTCCAGACAGGGCAACGGTTCCTTCGGTAAGGGTCCCAGTTTTATCTGTCAGAAGAAGGTTGATATCTCCTAAATCCTCGATGCTGATGAGTCTTTTGACTAATACATTCTTTTCGACTAATCGCTTTGAGCCTCGGGCTAATCCAATGCTCACCACTGCGGGAAGCAGCTGAGGAGTCATTCCAATTGCGATAGCTAAGGAAAAAAGCAGGGACTCAAGAATTGGTCGATTCAGTATCAGGTTCGCGAGGAAAATAAAGCTAGTTAGGGCAAGGGCGGTCCAAAGCAGAAAACCACTGAATTTTCTAAGTCCTTTTTGAAACTCAGTTTCATTAGGGCGGGCATTGAGCAAAGATTCAATGCCACCAAATACGGTGCTTGAGCCAGCGGCCACAACCATACCAATTGCTGTTCCGGAGTGAACAATGGTTCCCATCAGTGCGCAATTGGTTAGCTCTTGACCCCGATCAATTTTTGAATCGTGAGACTTGGCGACCGGCAAAGATTCACCGGTGATGATTCCTTCATCGCATTCCAAAAATTCTGTTTTTAATAGCCTGAGGTCTGCTGGCACTACCGCGCCGGGAGAAAGTTGGACAACATCACCTAAAACCAAATCTCTAACATCAACTAATTTGAATGTTCCATCTCGCAAAACATTTGCTCGATGTGAAATCCTGGCATGAAGCAGCTGGGCTGTCTTTTCTGCTCTGTACTCAGAGAAAAATCCAAGCCCGACTGAGAGCCCCAGAATTATCAAAATCACAATTGAGTTCACGCTCTCTCCAAGGAAAGCAGATACAACCACCGTGACAGTTAGAAGAACCAGGATTGGATTTTTAAGTTGTCTTTGAAAGATGCTCCACCATGTCAAAGATTTTGATTTGAGAGCATTTGGCCCATTCACCTTTAGTCTTGCTTGAGCCTCATTTTCACTTAGGCCTTTTTCAGAAGATTGCACATCACCAAAGACTTCGGCAATTGATTTCTTGGCAAATTCAGAAATTCTCGAGCTCACGAGCTAAGCCTAGATTCAAACCTCTCTAGGCTTAGGGCTGTGGCTAGAAAATTAATACCCGATACCCTCGGCCTTAGAGCAATTCAAAGCTATATATATGGCGATGAAATGGAGCTAGCAACCGCAGTTCGCTATCTGCTGCAACTTATGGAAAATCGGTATCCGGGAGGTTCGGTTGAACTTCGGGTACCACCGTACGGGGCAATACAGTGCATTGAAGGTTCAAATCATAAAAGGGGAACCCCTAGCAATGTCGTCGAACTAGGTGCAGCCGAATGGGTTCAGCTTGCCACTGGAAGGACAACCTTCGAGCAGCTATTGAATGCTGGCAAGCTCCAAGCCAGCGGTAACCGGTCTGACCTTGCTGGTTTGTTCCCTATATTTGAGTCATGAGCAAGCAAACCCAACAAGAGGTTCAAATTCGCAAAGCCCCCAAGTATTTGACCTTTGCAACTACGGGTGCGGTTATTGGAACTTTAGCCGCGGTAGCTTTCGGGTTTGGCTCAGCTGAACTAATCGGACTACTACTTGTTATGGGACTTTTAGGTGGCGGCGGCATCGGAATATTGATTGCCCTTGTGGCTGACCTTAGCTTGCGCCGCCAGAGCAAAAGACTTCAAGCCACTAAAATTACAGAGTGATTCCAGGCGACGGCAGATTAAGCCACGACCTAATCCCCGGGGAAAAAGGTCCAAGAGACCAGTGTGGGGTTTTTGGAGTCTGGGCACCTGGCGAAGAAGTTGCCAAACTTACCTACTTCGGTCTTTATGCTTTGCAACACCGTGGACAAGAATCAGCTGGAATTGCTGCTTCAAATGGAAAAAAGCTCGTTGTCTACAAAGACATGGGATTGGTCTCCCAGGTTTTCTCTGAATCTTCCTTGGAATCGCTAGTTGGACACGTCGCTATTGGTCACACTAGGTATTCGACCACTGGCTCATCTAGCTGGCGCAATGCTCAGCCAACGCTTGGAAGAACAGCTTCTGGAACAGTTGCCCTCGGTCACAACGGAAACTTGACCAATACTGCAGAGCTATTAGAAATGCTCAGAGATCGCTATCCCGAACAATCCGATAATGAAATTACCGGCGGCAACACCACCGACACCGCTGTGCTAACTGCACTGCTCGCCGGAAACCCAGATAACTCTCTGGAAAACACAGCACTCGAATTGCTCCCTCAGGTTAGGGGAGCATTTTGTTTAGTTTTCATGGACGAGCAAACACTTTATGCAGCAAGAGATCCACAAGGTGTGAGACCACTTGTCCTCGGAAGACTTGAAAGAGGTTGGGTTGTGGCCTCCGAAACCGCAGCCCTAGACATCGTGGGCGCATCCTTCGTTAGAGAAGTAGAACCAGGCGAGATGATCATCATCGACGAAAATGGGCTTCGCTCCAAGCACTTTGCCACCCCGAAGCGAGCCGGTTGCGTATTCGAGTATGTTTACTTAGCCCGTCCGGATACTTCTATTAATGGACGAAACGTCTATGAGTCTCGAGTTGCTATGGGACAGGCGCTCGCCAAAGAGTATCCGGTTGATGCAGATCTCGTTATCCCAACCCCAGACTCTGGAACCCCAGCGGCAATTGGATACAGCCAGGCCTCTGGAATTCCATTCGGTCACGGCCTTGTAAAAAACGCCTACGTCGGAAGAACCTTTATCCAACCAAGCCAAACCATTAGACAGCTCGGTATCAGGTTAAAACTCAATCCCTTAAAAGAAGTCATAAAGGGCAAGCGAATCATTGTGGTCGATGATTCAATCGTTCGCGGCAATACCCAGCGAGCACTGGTTCAAATGCTTCGCGAAGCTGGAGCTAAAGAAATCCACGTTCGAATCTCTTCTCCTCCCATCACTTGGCCATGTTTTTACGGAGTGGATTTCGCAACACGAGCAGAATTAATAGCCACCGGTTTGGCACCAGATGATGTTAGAGCCTCAATCGGAGCCGACTCCCTCGGATACCTGTCCAAGGAAGGAATGATTGCCGCTAGCGATCAAAAGGAAGACGAGCTGTGTACAGCGTGCTTCACGGGGACATATCCAATCGAACTTCCCACGGCCGATCGTCTAGGCAAGAACCTTTTGGAAAAGGGAGTGGCATCCATTCCGGTTGACGGAAGCTTCAATAAGTGAGCGATGCCTACGCCAAAAGCGGCGTTGACACCGAAGCCGGAGACCTGGCAGTTTCTTTGATGAAACGCGCGGTTAGCGCAACTCACAACGAAAAAGTTTTTGGTTCTTTGGGTGGCTTTGCTGGGGCTATGGACGTTTCATTTTTAAAATCTTTTGAGCGGCCACTGCTGGCAACTTCAACCGATGGAGTTGGCACCAAAGTTGCAATTGCTCAATCAATCGATAAGCACGACACAATCGGTCAAGATCTAGTTGGCATGGTGGTCGATGACATTGTGGTGCTCGGGGCAAAATCGCTTTTTATGACTGACTACATTGCCTGCGGAAAATTGGTTCCGGCTCGGATCGCTGAAATCGTTACCGGAATTGCAAGAGCATGTTCTGAGGTTGATGTTGCACTACTTGGCGGAGAAACCGCAGAACACCCAGGACTGCTCGGAATCGAAGAGTATGACGTTGCTGGTGCCGCAACCGGTGCTGTTGAAGCGAGCAAAGTTTTGGGTCCGGAAAAAGTAAAAGTCGGAGACATTGTTTTGGGATTAGAGTCCTCTGGACTTCACTCCAATGGCTTTTCACTGGTTAGAAAAATTGTTGCCGATAGCAAATTGGATTACAAGAAAACGGTTTCGGAATTTGGAACTAGGACACTCGGGGAAGTCTTATTGGAGCCAACAAAACTTTACACCGGTGTCCTAAACCAAATTCTTGAAAGTGATTTGGGGTCCGCAATTCACTCCCTTTCACACATCACCGGCGGTGGAATCGCAGCTAATCTTTCGAGAGTCTTGCCTCAAGGTGTTTCTCTAGAAATTCAAAGATCAAGTTGGTCACCGCAGGATGTGTTCCGCGTCTTGGCTGAGTGGGGCGCATACACTTTGGAATCACTAGAAGGAACCTGGAATCTTGGTTTGGGTTTTGCCGCAGTGGTAGATGCAACTGAAGCAGTTGCAATCATGGACAAGCTCAATTCTCTGGGTATCAAAACTTGGCAGCTTGGAATTATCGAGCAAGGCCATGATCTTGAAGGTTTCACCACAAGCGCCAAGGGTGTTGAAGGCGGAGCAGTAAGGCTAACTGGAACCTACAAAGACTAGGACTTCATTTTTTTGGTTTTAAGTAACTGAGAAATTTAGACCGAAGGATTTGATTGGTCGTGAACCAGATCTCCACCTGCAAAAGTCACACCGAGTTCTCGGTAGTAACCACCCAAAATTTCCTTCACCGGGAGAATTGACCCCAGTTCATCCCACTTCGAATCTCCCAAAATTAATTCAGCATCACCTTTCCAAGTGACCCCGATCTCGGCATCGGTTGAGCCGAGCGAGAGAAGCTGATCGAGAGAGTTTCCCTTACCCGGAGTAATCGATGGCATCCAACGGGAGTGCAGCATCTTGTGCCCATTGACAAAACCATTTGTGTCAGATGGTTCTCTAAGCGTCACTATCGCTGAAGCCAGTCGGTGGTCGTAAGCGGCAACGCTTGCGCCAAGCTGGGCACCATTTTCAAGTTTCGGAGTCGCCTTGCCGTTATTGAAAATTCTGGTAACTGCAATCGAGCCCAACTTCTTTGGGTAGCCCTGGAACCAACCGCGAGCAATTGCGAAATCTTTAGTCACCCAGATTGCAACACAGCGGGAGTAGGTGACGCCTTCATACTTGCAACGGACTACAACAAATGTCTCGAGATACTGCGATCGAATTGGATCAAGCAGTTCCTCTTTACTCATCGAACAGGACTGCCAGTCCGCCCAAATGATGGCAACCGCTCCCGGCTGTTCATCGGCTAGCTCTAGCCCTTCAGGCAACAGCGCTTTGACGTTCTCGGGATCGGTAAGGTATTCAACCGTAAGCAGGGTTCCGGAATATAGCCAGGGCATCTCAGGAATGATGGCGCTTCGACCAGAGGGAGTCTTGGGGGCGAGGAATCCTTTGAGATTTGTCATGTTTTATAGGATATCCAATCATTCGGGGACTAATGATTCTATTTATAACGATTTGGTACACATTCGCTAAAGCCAAAGTGCCAGCTTGACCTTTGGCTTGATTCCAGCCAGATTTGTCATATCGTTTTGATACGAATGATTCTCCATTCAATGAAGAAGGGAGCCATTTTCGATGGCTAAAGATTCAAACACATCTCTCAGCAAGGGCCGACTCGGCGTCGCTGGCATCGTATTCTTCGTGGTTGCGGCTTCCGCACCACTTGTTGGAATGACCGGTGCAGTCCCAGTTGCAATGCTTTTAGGAAACGGGGCAGCAACTCCAGGGGCATATTTAGCAGTTGGTCTAACGCTTCTACTATTTTCTGTTGGCTATGCGGCAATGAGCCACAAGGTAACCAATGCCGGAGCATTCTTTGCCTACGTAGGAAAAGGTTTGGGGGTTAAAGCAGGTGTCGCCTCAGCCTTCGCATCCATTGTTGGCTACGTAACAATTCAGCTAGCAATCTATGGATTCTTTGGCCTAGTTATCTCGCTAGCAGGCGTGGAACTCGGTATTGATCTTCCCTGGTGGGCTTGGGCCTTGATTGCCTGGGCATTAGTTACTGGCCTCTCACTTCTAAGCGTTGACATCGGAGCCAAGCTTTTGGGAGTTTTGCTCTCAATTGAATTGCTTTCACTCCTGGTTACTGGACTAGCAATTTTGATTAAGGGTGGACCAGAGCCAATTAACTTTGCTGCCTCTTTTGACCCATCATTGGTATTCGCAGGTGGCTTTGCCGGAACAGCTGGAATTGCTCTAGCCTTCGCCTTCGCTTCCTTCATTGGTTTTGAGGCAACAGCGATTTACGGTGAAGAGTCAAAAAATCCCAAGCGGGATGTTCCTCGCGCCACCTATTGGGCCATTGGAATCATTAGCTTCATCTTCGCTTTGGTTTCTTTCGCCATGGTCACCGGTATGGGTGCTTCAACCGTGATTGATCAGGTACTAGAGCGCTCTAGCGGTCTTGCCGATCCAGCTGCCGTTCTATTCAGTCTCGCTGGAGAGTACGTTGCCCCTGAACTGGTTTTGATTATGACCATTTTGGTAATCACATCTTTGTTTGCTGGTTTGCTAGCCTTCCAAAACGCAGCTGCCCGCTACTTCTTCGCCATGGGTCGCGGTGGCGTAATGCCAGCCGCCCTTGGAAAGACAAATGATGCTGGTGCACCACAAAACGGTGCACTGCTGACCTCAGCAATTGCAGCAATTGTGATCATTGGATTTGCAGCAGCCGGATTGGACCCATTCCTAAATCTCTTTAGCTGGATGAGCGCTATCACGGTTATTGCTGTTGTGGCAGTTGAGATTCTGGTTTCAGTTGCAATCATTGTCTTCTTTATGAAAGATGGTGGCGGAAACGTTTGGAACTCCAAGATTGCCCCGGCGCTTTCGGCGGTACTAATGACCGCAGGTCTATACCTTCTTATGTCACGCTTCAACCTCCTAGCTGGAACAGTGGCAGACGGAGTAGACCCATCGCTACCAGAATCTGGCTGGGCGCTTAGCCCACTGGGTTGGCTCCTGGTTCTTTCCCCATTTATTGCGATGGTTGCCGGCTACGTGGTAGCCACAATGATGAAAGACAAGAATGACGCACTGGTGAAAGACTTCGCCTCCTAAGACGCCGAATGAAAAGTGGCGACGGCCGAGGGCAATCGATGGGTCTCGGCCGTTGCCAATTTCTTGAAAGGATAAGTTATGGAAAATGAATTTGATGTCGATGTCACCTTTGAAGAGATTGAAAACGAAAAAGTTTTAGAATCCATGACGCCCGAGCAACTGAGAAAAGCTGTTGCCGAATTGCCCCACGACCTAATTGCACCAGCAACTGGAATTTTGATTGAGCGGCGAACTTATTCGGATGTTTCTCAAGAGCTCGGAATTCGTCAGCCAGAACTTGTCCGCATGGTGCACAGAAGCAAGCTTCTAATCGCTGAAGCCAAGTAATCTGCAAAAACTTTGCAATCAAGGCCTAACCTTGAGGCATGACAATTCGAAAAGCAATCAAGGCTGACGCACCAGTAATTCTCGAGCTGATTCACGAACTAGCGGTTTATGAAAAAGCTCCCAATGAAGTTTCAGCGCAGGTTATTGATATTGAGCAGACTCTCTTTTCTAACGATCCAAAAGTATTTTGTGATGTTGTTGAGGAAGACGGCGAAGTTGTTGCCATGGCAATTTGGTTTTTGAATTACTCCACCTGGCAGGGAAAGCACGGAATCTACCTTGAGGATCTTTATGTTCGTGAGTCCGCTCGCGGCAAGGGATATGGCAAAGCCTTACTTGGACACCTCGCGAAGAAGTGTGTCGAGGAAGGTTATGGAAGATTTCAATGGTGGGTACTGGATTGGAATGAACCAGCGATTGAGTTCTACCGAGCACATGGTGCAGTTGCGATGGATGAGTGGACGGTTTTTAGAGTCAGCGGCAATGAGCTAGGAGAACTTGCAAAGCTCTCCTAGCGCGATTGAAATCCGCTGGCAATTTCCAAAATCGCCAAAGCAGCCAATCGAACAGTTCTTCCATCGGCACTATCCGCAAGGGCATCAATTTCTGTAATGTCAAAAGACTTTACTTGTTTGCTCTTGCCTAACAGAAATGCAAACTGCCTTAGCTCGTCGGCACTGATTCCTCCGGGTGCGGCGGCCGGGCAAGCTGGCACAACCGACCGATCGCAAACATCCATATCTATATCGACGTGAATCTTTTTACCAGCTAAGAATCCAAGAGCTTGATCAACCACCGATTCCAAACTTCGGCCTCGAAGTTCGGAACGGGGGATCACGTGGATTCCGTATTCCCTGGCCCGCGCCGCATATTGCGGTGAATTGGAAAAATCATTTATGCCAATTTGAACTATTTGGTTTCCCGGAAGGCCAGCTTCAATTAATCGACGAACCGGTGATCCATTTGAAATCCCATCCCTAAGGTCGTGGTGGGCATCCAGGGTAATTAGCCCAGACCCCGAATAATCCCCTGCAAAGATGCCTTTCGCAACTGCGTAGGTGATTGAGTTATCGCCGCCTAGGGCAATTACCAAATCTGAGAGTTTGGCTACCTGATTAGCCAGTAAAGCGGTTCGCTGCTCGCCGGCCTCGGTATCTGGGTCCTCCGAATCCCCAAAATCAGCAAAAGATAACTCTGAAATATCTCGCCCGGTACTCCAGCTAAAGGTTGAGAAGCGGGCTAGGGCGACCCGGATTTCGGCGGGGGTGGTGTGTGCTGCGGTTGCTGAAATTGAGGTTTCAGAGGCAGGAACACCAAAAATACCAAGCTGAGTGGGCTGTCCCTTTGATGGTTGGAGCCAAGCAGAGGCCCTAGGCCAAAGAGCGTCTTCGCTCAAGAGGTATCCGATCGATAAAAACAGAAAAATGGATGGTGAATTGAGATTACCCTTTTAACACTGCTTTGAAAACAACGAAGTTTGGAGAAGATGATGACTACCGCTGTCCGCGGCGCATTGCACGCAGCTACTGGATCAAACCTAACCGCCAAGGGCTGGGGCCAAGAGGCCGCCTTGCGAATGCTGCATAACAACCTAGACCCAGCTGTGGCCGAGCACCCCGAAGAACTAATCGTTTACGGCGGAAGTGGCAAAGCAGCCCGAAATTGGCAAAGCTTTGATGCCATGGTCAAGACTCTGACCAATTTGGAAAATGATGAGACCATGCTGGTCCAATCCGGTAAACCAGTTGGAGTTTTCCGCACCCACGAGTGGGCACCGAGGGTCCTAATTGCAAACTCAAACTTAGTTGGCGACTGGGCAAACTGGCCAGAATTTAGAAGATTGGAACAACTGGGTCTGACCATGTATGGGCAGATGACCGCAGGTTCTTGGATTTACATCGGCACCCAGGGTATTTTGCAGGGAACCTATGAAACTTTTGCAGCGGTTGCTCAAAAGCGATTCGGTGGAACTCTAGCTGGAACACTAACTTTGACTGGTGGTTGTGGCGGAATGGGTGGAGCTCAACCACTTGCGGTAACCATGAATGAAGGAACTTGTCTGATTGTCGACATTGACGAATCAAGACTGCGCAGAAGAATTCAAGATCGTTACCTTGACGAACTTGCTGACAATTTAGATGATGCAATCGAACGAGTCTTAAAATATAAAAACGAAAAGAAGGCAATATCGGTTGGACTAACCGGAAATGCTGCAACGATTTTTGCCGAACTACTTAAGCGCGATGTTCCAATCGATATCGTCACCGATCAAACCTCGGCTCACGATCCGCTCTATTACATTCCTGAGGGCGTGGAGTTTGCAGACGCCAGAGCATATGCCGAAGCGAACCCTAAAGAGTTCACCGAAAGAGCCGAAGCTGCCATGGCGAAGCAGGTTGAGGCGATGGTTGGTTTCATGGCTAAGGGGAGTGAAGTATTTGATTACGGAAACTCAATTCGCGATGAGGCAAGAAAAGGTGGCTTCAGTGATGCTTTTAAGTTCCCTGGCTTCATCCCCGCTTATATTCGCCCACTGTTTTGTGAAGGGAAGGGACCTTTCCGCTGGGTAGCACTCTCGGGAGACAAAAAAGATATCTATCGAACCGACCAGGCAATCCTGGAGCTTTTCCCCGAGAACCAACACTTGGCCAGGTGGATAAAGATGGCTCAAGATCGGGTTGAATTCCAAGGGTTACCGGCACGCATCTGTTGGCTCGGCTACGGCGAGAGGGACAAAGCCGGCGCGGTTTTCAACGATTTGGTAAAGAAGGGCGAGGTTTCTGCTCCGATTGTTATTGGACGCGATCACTTGGATTGTGGCTCGGTTGCGAGCCCCTACCGTGAATCGGAGGCAATGCTCGATGGTTCTGATGCCATTGCCGACTGGCCACTTCTTAACGCAATGGTGAACATAGCATCGGGCGCTTCCTGGGTTTCGATTCATCACGGCGGTGGAGTCGGGATTGGAAGATCAATCCACGCCGGTCAGGTCAGCGTTGCCGACGGGACCGATTTGGCAGCCGAAAAACTTAACCGAGTTCTCACCAACGATCCTGGCATGGGAGTAATTCGTCACGTTGATGCTGGATACGAAGATGCAGTTGGAGTAGCAAGAGCCAAGCACGTTCACGTTCCAATGCTTGACACAGAATAAAGATGACTCTTCTGATTACCGGCATTGGTGAATTAGTCACCAATGATCAAAGCTACGGCAATGGCATACTCGGAATAATTCAGGATGCCGCAGTAGTAATTGAAGACGACAAAATTGCCTGGGTGGGTCAAGCCAACAAGGCTCCAGCTGCTGATAGAAGGTTGGACGCCCAAGGAAAAGCTGTAATTCCCGGCTTTGTTGACTCTCACGCTCATCTAGTTTTTGATGGCGAGCGGTCGAAAGAATTTGCAGCAAGGATGACCGGAGAAAAGTATGCCGCGGGGGGTATTCGCTCAACGGTTGCTGCAACTCGAGCTGCCAGCGATGAAACATTGGAGCAAAACTTTCTAAAGTTAGCTGGAGAGCTAAGGCGTTCTGGAATAACCACCTTCGAAACAAAATCTGGTTACGGACTTACGGTTTCGGACGAAGCTCGTTCGTTGGCAATTGCATCCAAACACACAAG
>JBJTOG010000003.1:0-5503 GCA_046074425.1 Actinomycetota bacterium | reverse complement strand
ACAACTGTCACTAGCCCAGCTTCTTCAGCCAGTGCCGGAGCGGCAGTTAGCTTCGTCCCAAATCAGGTCCGTGCCAAATACTTTCCGCAAACAGTTCTCGGAATCGGTCAACCGGCAAGTTTTAGTGCCGACCCGGTGCTGCACTACAAAACTCAAAGAGTGCTGGGGCGAATGGCTGAGGTTGAATTCACGCCAATTTCCCTGATCTGGATCTTCAGCGATGGAGCATCCGGAAGTGGAAATCCCTTTGTAAGAAGCTTTGAGGAGAATGGAAGCTACCAAGCGGTGGCCCGGGTCACCTACCGAGTCAAATTTCGCTTGCTGGGTGAGACTAGCTGGCAGCTGGTTCAAGGTGCTATTACATCTCTAAGTAATCGGCTGAACCTTACGGTTGGGGAGTCCTTGGGCTCAGAATCCGATGGCGAAGCGGTATTGCTGGTTGGGCAGCTTTGCACCAATCAGCCACAGGCCTTTGGATGTGATTGATTTACTGGGAAGTTAAAGGCGTCAATTAGGGTTTCTTTCAGTAACTGCTCAGACTTTGTTGGCAAGATTGGGCAGAGGAAAGGCCCACAATGACCGAAAACCAAGGCGCATCAAACCGGAACGATTACAACTCTCAGTTCCTTTTTGATTCCCCGGCTCCCAGCAAAACTAAAAAGCCGAAAAAGCGGATGAGTCAGAAGCGGCTTACCTTTTTTACCGCAACTTCAGCTGCAGTAATGGGTGCACTAATCGGCGCTTCGGTTGGGGCCGGTGCGGGAGTTGTGGCTTACAACTATTTATCGCGACCACCGGCGATTGTGGTCAACAACACCGAAACTGTGAACTGGGTAACTGCCGCGGCGGCAACTGCATCACCATCGGTTGTGACAATTCGAGTTTCGACAAAAAACTCGGGTGGCAATGGTTCTGGAGTAGTTCTTTCTAAAGACGGTTACATTCTCACCAACGCCCACGTGGTTCTCATGGATGGAACCACCGAGGGAGTGGATCTTTCGGTTCGCTTTAGCGATGGCTCAGTTTTGAAAGCTGAGCTGGTGGGAGTGGACCCAACAAATGACTTGGCGGTTGTAAAAGTGGAAATCACCAAGCCAATAGAGCCGATTACTTTTGCCGATTCTTCAAAATTAAATGTCGGTGACTCGGTGGTTGCTATCGGTGCACCCCTTGGGCTAGATGCCACAGTAACCAGAGGAATTGTTTCAGCTTTGAATCGAACAATTCAGGTTGCTTCATCGGAAAACAAAGATCAGAGTGGACTTGAGTTCTGGTCTGGAAACAGCGGAGCTCCGATAAATCTCAAAGTCATTCAGACCGATGCCGCCATCAACCCCGGCAACTCCGGCGGTGCTTTAGTGAACGAACGTGGTGAGTTAGTTGGCATTAACGTCGCTATTGCTTCAACTTCTAGTTTTGGGACTTCGGGCAACATTGGAGTTGGATTTGCGATTCCTTCAAATGTCGCCAATCGCATTGCAGCTGAAATTATAGAAACCGGTTCAGCGAGCCATGGACTGCTAGGTGCTTTGGTTTCCGATAATCGATCATCGGATGATGGTGCTGCCTTCTCGGTTGGAGTTCGGGTCGTCGAGGTGACTGCAGGTGGTGCAGCCGAGCTCGCTGGAATCAAACCCGATGACGTTATTACTCATTTCGGAGGTTTCCCAGTTGAGAGTGCCAGCGAGCTAACTGCCGCCGTTCGGCAAGAACCGGCTGGGACTAAGGTTGAGGTTCGGCTACTTCGCGAGGGAGTTGAAATTACTGTAGAGGTTGTGCTTCAGGATGCGAAAGATCTGAAGCAGTAGGGATAAATATGCCTGAACAATTAACACCACAACAGGAATCTGACTTTGGCACAGACACTCTGGTTGAGCCAAAGCTAATCGAACCAGGGGACCACGAGCGATTTTCTCACTATGTGAAGAAGGAGAAGATTGTTGAATCTGCCGTGATGGGAACACCCGTGGTTGCGCTCTGTGGAAAAGTTTGGGTGCCAGGTCGGGATCCAAAAAAGTTTCCGGTCTGTCCCGCCTGCAAAGAAATTTACGAGAAACTACCGCCTGGAAAAGAAGACGACAACTAAATAAAGATTGTTGGTATCGCCGGATTTCCTTTTGTCAGGCGATGAGCTTCGGTTGGAAGATTCAATTTCACCTGAGCGTGATGTGCTCTGGCTTTTTCAACCCCAGCTTTAGCGATGTACTCCGACTGAATTTCCCCAGCTTTGACAAGTGACACCAATAGGTAACGATCTCTTTCGTTGGCCTGCGGTTTCTCGCCCGCCACAACAATTTCGGAAATTGCGACACCGGTTTCATCATGGCGACGAAGCGCATGCTTGCGACCTCCCAAGTTGGTCTTCTTCGCAGACTGCTTGGAAACCGATAGCCATTCTCCTTGGTCGTTTTCGTAGGCAACCATTTTGTATACAAAACCAGCCGCTGGAACTCCCGAACCGGTAACCACTGAGGTCCCAACACCGTAGGCATCAACTGGAGCGGCTGCCAAGGCGGCGATGGCGAATTCATTCAAGTCATTGGTTACCGTGATTTTGGTTTGGGCCGCCCCGAGCGACTCCAAAAGGGCTCGAGCTTTGGCAACTTCGATCGGAAGATCGCCTGAATCAATTCGGACTCCGCCAAGTTTTGGACCGGCAACCTCGATGGCATTTCTAATTCCGGATTCGATGTTGTAGGTGTCGACTAGAAACGTGGTGTCTTCCCCAAAGGCATCCAATTGAGCGCGGAAAGCTTCCTGCTCTTTTTCGTGGAGCAGAGTGAAGGCATGAGATGCAGTTCCCATAGTTGGAATCCCATAGGACCTGCCAGCCTCCAAGTTCGAAGTTGCTGAGAATCCAGCGATGTAGGCAGCACGTGCTGCTGCGACAGCAGAATATTCTGCGGTTCGACGGGAACCCATTTCAGAAACCCGCCTGCCCCCTGCCGCAGTAATCATTCGAGCGGCAGCGGAGGCAACGGATGTGTCGAAATTTAAAATTGAGAGAATAAGTGTTTCCAGAATCACGGCTTCAGCAAAACTTGCTTCAACTATGAGAACCGGGGAATAGGGAAAGTAAATTTCACCTTCTTGATAGCCCCAGATGTTTCCTGTAAATCGGTAGTTCAATAGCCAATTGGCCGTTGCTTGATCTATTACTTCTTGAGCCAGCAACCATTCAATTTCTGTTTTTTCAAAGCGAAAATCTTTTATTGCCTGCAGCAATCTGCCAGTTCCTGCCACCACCCCGTATCTTCTCTCACCAGCGAGTGAGCGAGCGAATACTTCAAATACCGTCTTACGATGTGCCTTGCCCGAGCGCAGAGCAGCCTGAAGCATGGTTAGCTCATACCGATCGGTTAGCAGGGCAGTAGTGTTTAGCACGGCTTTAAGCCTAGCTTCTAGGTGCGGTAATAGACTTGGCTTCGTGACCGCAGCCCGCCCCGATGCCCCGATTGGCGTATTTGACTCCGGGGTTGGTGGCCTCACGGTGGCGAGGGCAATAATCGATCAGCTGCCCAATGAATCTTTGATCTACGTTGGCGATACCGCCAACACCCCCTACGGACCTAAGCCACTTTCGGAAGTTCGCGAATTGGCTCTCAAGGTCATGGATCGTTTGGTCGATGAGGGAGTAAAACTACTGGTCATCGCCTGCAATTCGGCTTCGGCTGCTGTATTGCGTGATGCCAGAGAGCGATACACCGAGGGTCGTGGAATTGAAGTTGTTGAGGTAATTCAACCCGCCGTTCGAAGAGCGGTCGCCTCAACCAACAACCGAAGGATCGGGGTAATTGGCACCAATGCCACCATTACTTCGAAAGCATATGACGATGCCTTTGCAGCAGCGGTTGATATTGAACTAACTAGTGCGGCATGTCCAAGCTTTGTTGACTACGTTGAACGTGGAGTGACTTCAGGGCCTGAAATCATCAATGCAGCGAAGGAATACTTAGAGCCACTCAAGGAAGCTGGAGTCGATACCTTGGTCTTAGGTTGCACTCACTACCCCCTTCTCACCGGAGCACTATCGTTCGTGATGGGTGAAGGAGTTACTTTGGTATCTTCCGCCGAGGAGACCGCCAAAGATGTTTATAAGACTTTGGTAGAGAAAGATTTGCTTAGAACAGCGAGCATTCCACCGTCTTTGTCTTTCCGCGCCACCGGCGATACTGCCGCGTTTGAGAAATTAGCCAAACGATTCCTCGGACCCGAGGTTTCAAAAGTTGACAAGCTTTAGGGAGCAAGAAAATGGAAAGAGCCGACGGCCGTAAAGCAAACCAATTGCGAGAAGTTCAAATCGAACGCGGCTGGTCCACCCACGCCGAAGGCTCGGCATTGATTAGCTTTGGCGAAACCAGGGTTTTATGCACCGCATCATTCACCAATGGAGTTCCAAGGTGGAAGGTCGGAAAGGGTGAAGGTTGGGTAAGCGCTGAATATCAGATGCTTCCCAGGGCCACCCACGATCGCTCGGATCGCGAAGCGGTCAAAGGAAAACTTGGCGGAAGAACCCATGAGATTTCTCGGCTGATTGGAAGAGCGCTCCGAAGCGTGGTTGATTTCAAGGCCCTTGGAGAAAACACAATCTTGATTGACTGTGATGTGTTGCAAGCGGATGGCGGAACTAGAACCGCCGCCATCACCGGTGCCTTTATCGCTCTGCACGATGCCATCGAGTGGGGTAAGCAACAGAAATTTATTTCAGAGAAATCAAAGCCACTTTCCGATTCGATTTCCGCAATCTCGGTTGGAATTGTCGACTCGGTGCCACTTTTGGATTTGGCATATGTTGAGGATGTTCGAGCCGAGACCGATATGAATGTTGTGGTTACCGGAAGTGGAAAGTTTGTCGAAGTTCAAGGAACTGCAGAAGCGGCACCTTTTGATCGCGCCGAACTAGATGCGCTTCTTGATTTAGCTCTGGAGGGAACCCAGGAACTAACTGCAATCCAAAAGCGAGTATTGGCTGGAGAAGCGGTTTGAGGCTCGTTTTAGCTACCCACAACAAACACAAGGTTTCTGAAGTCGCTTCTATTTTGGAACCTATCGTTGCGGGTCTGGAATTGATTGGTTATGACGGACCCGAGCCAATTGAGGACGGGGACTCCTTTTTGGCTAACGCCCTGATAAAAGCCAGAGCGGCACATTCCCATACTTCTTTTCCTGCAATTGCCGACGATTCAGGAATTGTGGTCGAGATATTGGGTGGCTCACCTGGGATATTTAGTGCCAGGTGGTCTGGCCAAAAAGACGACGTCGCAAACAGGGAGCTGTTGCTAGCTCAGCTTCGAGATGTTCCAGCGGGAAAGCGCTCTGCCAGCTTCGTCTGCACAATCGCACTCGTTGATGGTGATTCTGAGACCAGCTTTACCGGTGTTTGGCCGGGTAGGGTCGCGTTCTCAGCAAGCGGTGCAAACGGTTTTGGCTACGATCCGATATTTATTCCTGATGGTTTCGAAATTACCGCAGCTGAGTTGGAGCCAGAAATAAAAAATGCCAT
>JBJTOG010000002.1:0-2156 GCA_046074425.1 Actinomycetota bacterium | reverse complement strand
CTTTGTGTAGATTCTCCAATCGGTCCAATTACTCTTCGCGCCAAAGCGGAAAAGCTGGTAGCTGTAGAAATCGGGAAAAGAACCAAGAATTTTGGCGAGGCGGAAGTTTTGAAGAAAGCAAACTCTCAGCTTGCCAATTACTTTGCTGGAAAACTTTCCAAGTTTGATTTGCCGGTAGAAGTTACGGGAACTGAATTTCAAAAAAAAGTTTGGAAGGAAATTGCTCGATTGGGATTTGGTCGCAGCATCAGCTACGGCGAAATTGCCAAAGCAATCGGCTCCCCTAGGGCCTCTCGTGCGGTAGGTGCGGCGGTTGGAGCTAACCCAGTCCCACTTATTGTTGGCTGTCACCGAGTGCTCGGCAGCGGCGGAAAAATTACCGGCTATACCGGTGGAAAAGGAATAAAAACTAAAGCTTGGATGCTTAGGCACGAAGGCATCGAGTTTTTGTCGTGATAGAGAAAATACACACCTACGAGGATGGTCTCACTCGCTGCCACTGGCCAAAGCAAAACAGAGAATACCTGGATTACCACGACAAGGAATGGGGCGTTGAGGTTCGCGATGACGAAGAGCTCTTTGAGCACCTGAGCCTAGAGGGCTTTCAAGCCGGACTTTCCTGGATTACGATTTTGCAGCGAAGAGATGAGTTTCGCAAAGCATTCAAAGGCTTTGAAGTGGACAAAGTGGCCCGCTTTGGTGAGACACAAATAGAGCGACTGATGCAAAACCCAGGAATCATTCGCAATCGCGCCAAGATAAATGCGGTCATAAATAACGCTCGATTGATAAAAACCTTAGATCGCCCACTGAACGAAATTATCTGGGAACATGCTCCCAAGAAAAAGTTGCAGCGTGTCAGCCTAAAAAACTTTGAGTGGCGAGCCACCTCTCCCGAATCCGAAGCACTAAGCAAAAGCCTGCGAGCATTGGGCTTTGCCTTTGTTGGACCGACTTCTATGTATGCCATGATGCAATCCATTGGAATGGTCAATGACCACGCCCCGGGATGTTTCCGAAGGGAACAGCTTCGGGATTAGACTCAAAATGTGAGCCCCGAAGAATTCAACGCTGCCTACCGCGAGTATCTCCCGCAAATTTCCAAGTATCTAATAAGGCGTTGTGAGCGCGAGGAAGTTGAAGAGCTAGCTTCTCGAATCTTTGAAATTGCTTGGCAAAAGCGGAATCAGGCCGAAGTGGGTTTTGAACTCCCTTGGCTTTATAGAATTGCTGGTTTTGTGGTTGCAAATCACCGTAGGTCTCAAGCTTCCAAGAAAAGCTTTTTGGACTCATTCAGAATCCAAGACTCCTCCCCTTCGGCGGAATCTATCGCAATTGCCGATTTGGCGCTTGGGGAGGCTTGGGCCAGGCTAAATCCCGCTGAACGCCAGGCAATATCCCTGGTCAGCTTTGATGGATTGACTAACCAGCAGGCAGCCAAAGTGTTGGAAATCTCCCCCAATGCCTTTGGTATTCGACTCTCCAGAGCCAGGAATCAGCTGCGGGAACTGCTTTCTGTAGATTCTTAGAAACATTTCGCCGCCTGGCTACATAACCAATATATGAAGAAAATTCCTACCGATTCCCAGTTAGATGCCAAGCTGCAAGCAGCCGATCCCGCCAAGGGAAAACGCGCTCCAAAATTAGATTCCGCCCTATTGGAAAAGGCAGTTGCCAAAGACTCAGTGTTGTCTTTAGCCGAGCGTATTCAATCCCTAGGCCGTAGCACCAAGGCCTGGTTGCAAACCGGTGCCGTAACCGCATCCGCTGCTGCAGTAGTTGCCGCAGTCGTTCTAAGCAGCACACCGCAACCGCTGATTCAACTATCCAGCGGACAGGGTGGGCCAAATGCTGAAACCAGCGCTGGAATGAGCGACTCAATGTCAATGGACAAGATGATGTGGATGCCACAAATCTTCGAGTATGAGGCAGGAGATGGGCTTTCCAACGAGAGTGGGAATGGGACCGTTTACAAACTTGTTCGAAGCGGAGATCCTGAGGCAATTCTGGAGAAGGTAGCTGCAGTGATGGGAGTTGCCGGAGAGGTCAAAAAGTATCCAGAGTTCTCTGAGGAAAATCCTGGCTATTTCTTTTCCAATTCGAATGAGCCTTGGAGTGGAACCGAGCCGACCGTTTCCATCTGGTGGAACGGAACC
>JBJTOG010000001.1:0-19427 GCA_046074425.1 Actinomycetota bacterium | reverse complement strand
TAATCGCGGCGCTTACGGCTAAGGCGTAGGGGCCGTTGAAGGCTAAATCAAGGCCACCAAAAACTAAAAAGGAGGATATTGCCAGAAGCGATTCAGGAAGCCACACCTGAGACTGTATCCACCGAAGCACCGGAAACTCCTGGGCCTATCAGGCAAACGTGGCTCCCCGGCTTGGACTCGAACCAAGAACCTATTGGTTAACAGCCGATTGCTCTGCCAATTGAGCTACCGAGGAATGCTTTCGCAGACACCTACACTACCAAAAAAAGGACGGGGTTTTCCCCTAGTAGCCAAGCCCAGGGTCAACTTCCCCCACCCAGTTGCCACTGCCAAGATATGCCCGAACATTCTCCCCGATCCTTAGGGCGAATAGCCTTGTGACTATTTCCTTGGTATCCGCAGTATGTGGGGTAATTATCAAATCATCCCGACCAAAAAGCGGATGCCCATCAGGGAGCGGTTCGGGGTCGGTGACATCCAATGCCGCTCCCGCCAGGAGCTTTTCGTCTAAGGCCCGAATCAGATCTGCAGTTACTACAATCGGTCCTCGGGCAACATTGATTAGAAATGCCTCCCGGTTAAGCCGACTGAGTAAGGAATAGTCGAATAACCCTCGAGTCCTTTCTGTAAGTGCGCAAGCAATCACCACTAGCTGTGCCTTGCCCACCTCTTCAGGTAGAGACTCCATTCCAAGAACTCTGATTCCATTTCCTAACGATTTACTGGGGTCGTTTCGTACCACGGTTATAGAGGCCCGAAATGGAGCAAAAAGAGAAATAAGTTCTTGGGCAATACCTCCCCCACCGATAATCAGAATATTTGCATCGTAGAAACTAACAGCCTCCCGTTTACCCCATGCTGCTGCCTTCACGCGAGTTGGAAGTTTTCGACCGAGTGCCAGAGCAAGCGCCAAGGCATGTTCTGCGACAGGCTCACTATAAGAACCCTTTGCTGAAGTAAATCGAATAGGTCTTTTTATGACTTCCGAAAAAGCATCTACTCCGGCAAATGGAAGCTGCACCCACCTAACTTGCGGGTTTTCATCCAAAAGCTTGGAAAGGCCACTTGGCTGGGAGTAGTCGGTCCAAATCACTGCCTCCACAGCTGAATTCATAGTCGCAAGCTTTCCGCCAGCTTCAATTACAGCCCGTTCGTAAGGGTCGAAACTTTTGGGCTCAATAGCAATTTCGTTCTTAGCCATTTTGAAACATTCTTCGTCTTGTCTCAATGGAAACCAACTCCCGCTGTATTTCGGAAATCCTCTCAGAATCAGAGGGATCCAACTGCCTCAGGACTGCCTGTAGCGATAGTTTCTGTCTGGACAAAAGGTTGATAAAGCCACTGACAACAACTCCTTCGACATACTTGTTCAGCTCTTCTTGGTTGCTAGCCGGCAATTCGGCAGCGGCCAAAGCCCTGAGCGTTTGATGAAATTGCTCTCCAACCTCAGAAGCAATTCCAGAGAGCCAATTCGGCCCTTTTCGATCACTTGAAACTTTCTTCATAGCTTGGGCAATTCGAGCGAAAGATCCTGCCGTGAATTCGAAATCCATAAGTTCATCAAAATCGGCGTCGCTTACGCTTGATGGCTGTTGAACTAAAACTTCGAGCAAGGTCCTTTCGAACCGAATCACTGGATCTCTAAAATCGAGATTTTCGGGAGCTTTGGACTCAGAAATAGGAGCGGAGGTCCGAAGCGATTCAACAGCGGCTACAGTTTTATCTTTGAGTGCTCTATCAACAAGCGAGGAGACTTCCGATACGTCTAGATTGACCCAGTTTGCCAATTCCCTGACGTATACCGGGCGCAGTGCCGTATCTCGAATTGAGGCAATGACAACTGCCGCCGACCTAGCTGCTCCGACTCTTCCTTCTATGCTGCTTAATTCAAAGTTCTTTATCTTCTGCTTGATTGCGAATTCGTAAATTGGCTTTTTATTGGCAATCATTTGAACGACCGCTTCGTCCCCCTGCTGAGACCTTAGGTCGCAGGGGTCTAATCCATCTGGTCCAATTGCAATGAAACTATTCGCCTGGAATTTATCGGAATCGGCATAGGCTCGCATGGCTGCCTTCTGACCGGCCTCATCTGGGTCAAAAGTAAAAATCACTTCAGCCGGTGAATCAATAGATCCAGAGAGCATACGATTCAGTATTCGGATGTGGTCATCTCCAAATGCTGTGCCGCAAGTTGCAACCGCCGTGGTGATTCCGGCTAGGTGGCAAGCCATCACATCGGTGTACCCCTCAACCACGACAACTTGCTGCTGTTTGGAGATGCTCTTTTTTGCCAGATCAATCCCGTAGAGAACTGAAGACTTGTGATAGACAGGCGTTTCGGATGTGTTTAGGTACTTTGGACCTTGGTCATCGTCAAAAAGCTTTCTTGCCCCAAATCCAATTACCTGATTAGAACTATCCCTAATTGGCCAAACGAGTCTTCCTCGGAATTTGTCATATAGTCCACGGTCTCCACGAGAGGATAATCCAGCCAAAATCAGCTCTTCCTCAGTAAAGCCCTGCGACTTGAGTTGATCGCTGAGGTAACTCCAAGCCTTCGGAGCAAAGCCAATGCCAAATTGCTCTGCGGCGGCTTTATCAAAACCCCTAGAGCTCAAAAAATCCCGGCCGGTCTTGGCGGCATCAGAAGTTAGCTGTTCCTGAAAAAATTTAGCGGCGGCAGAATTTGCCTCCAAAATTCTTGCCCTTTGGCCTTGGTCTGGGGCGGTCCCTCCCTCGTAAGTTAAGGTGTACCCGACCTTAGCCGCTAGCATTTCGACGGCTTCGTAAAAACTTAGTGATTCAGTTTCCTGAACAAATTTATAGACATCTCCCCCAGCGCCACATCCAAAGCAGTGATAGAAACCTTGTAGCGGACGAACATTGAATGAAGGAGACTTTTCCTGGTGAAAAGGACAGAGCCCCTTCAAGCTTCCAGCGCTAGCCGGTTTTAGAGCAACATAGCTTCCAATTATGTCTGCAATGTTTACTCTGGCCTTGACTTCCTCGATGTCCCGAGCGCTTATTTTTCCGGCCATTTGATAATCCTAATTTGTGACCAGTTGATGGTGAAGGTTGATGGCCGAAACGTCGGTAAGGGAGGCTACCTGGTCAACAATCACCCTATGTCTCTCCTCATCATCCCTCGCGAGCCGCCAAGCCAAAGTGCAATAGGCATCGAGCTGTTGACCGTTTTTGGCAAGCAAGGCATCAGCGAGTTCAGTGAGTATCGCCCGTTGCCACTCGTAATAAGGTTGGCGCTTTTCCTGGTTCATCAAAAATGCACTAACTACGCCCTTTAGGACAGCAATCTCGGCTGCCACTGTGCTTGGAACAATAAGTGTGCCCTCATACCTAACTATGTATCTTGAAGAGTTGGCGCCCGAGGTTGCATCGGTAGTTCTTCTGACCAGTGAACCAATTAGTGCGCTCGTTAGGTTCTTAAGAGTTGCTTGATTCCCAAGCGTCCCATCGTAATCGTCGAGCCAATACTCATTGGATGCTAAACGGTCAAAGGCTAAAGTGATTTCGTCGTCTGTAATCTCGAAGCCTGACCACTGTCTAATTTTTTGAAGTAATTGTGGGTCTTGAAAGCCTTCGATCAATTCCCGCGGTGAAATAAAGCCGGCAACAATTGCGTCCTCGAAGTCATGAACTGAATAGGCAACGTCATCGGCAAAGTCCATAACTTCTGCCTCTATGCACTTTCGGTCTGAAATTGAACCCTTCCGAAGAAATTGGAATATTTCCAAATCATCCGAGTAGTAGCCAAATTTGACCGACTGATCTCCCCCAGCCTGCGGAGTTCCCTCGCTCCTTGACCAGGGGTATTTACAGGCGGCATCCAGACTTGCTCTGGTGAGATTAAGTCCGCGTGATTTTCCGCCGACAATTACTTTGGGTTCTATTCGAGATAGCAATCTAAGAGTTTGGGCGTTGCCTTCGAATCCGCCAATCTCCTTAGCCCAAGTGTTCAGAGCTTTCTCTCCGTTATGCCCAAAGGGTGGGTGTCCTAGATCGTGAGCTAGGCAAGCGGTATCAACCACGTCAGGATCTATACCCAACTCGGTTGCCATTTCGCGACCAACCTGAGCAACTTCAAGCGAGTGAGTGAGTCTGGTCCTGGCAAAATCACCCGTCGTGGGCGAAAGAACTTGGGTCTTGGCGCCAAGTCTGCGAAGAGCAGAAGAATGCAGAACCCTAGCTCGGTCTCGAGAGAATTCACCGCGACGAATTGGTCCAACTCGATCCTCGGATACAAATCTCTCTAGGTCACTCTGCTGGTAGCCGGGGGTAATCACTTAGCCACCAGACACATTCAACTCTGCTTGCAGCAACATTTCTCTTGCCTCATCCTGAAGTTCTCTCGAAGCCAACCAATTCTCCGGCAAGGCACAGCTTTTAGAGCCTCCGAGTCTGCCTCTTGGCCCTTCAGCCTCTTCGCCTGGATATGAAATTGCTCTGTCCAAAGTTCCTAAGATTTCGTCCATTTCGCTGAGTGTTTCTACCTGCGCCAGTTTGGCTCGAAATTCACCCCCAACTGGGTAGCCCTTGAAATACCAAGCGACATGCTTTCTAATATCCCGACAGGCTCGAAGTTCATCTTCAAAAAACTCGACGAGCAACAAGGCATGCTTTTTGAAAGCGTCTGCGACTTCACCGAGGTTTGGTTGGATGGTTGTGTAATCGATCTCCGAATTAGGATTTGCGAGATAGGCTCGGAAGGCTCGTTCTAAATCACCAAATAACCATGGCCTGCCAAGGCAACCCCTGCCAACTACTACGCCATCGACACCGGTTTGTTTCATCATCCGAATTGCGTCTTCTGCACTCCAGATATCCCCATTACCGAGAACCTGAACATCAGGCAAAGCTTGCCGTAATTCCGCGATGGAATCCCAATCTGCTTCCCCAGAATAGTAATCCGACGCTGTGCGCCCATGAAGTGCAATAGCCGCTACTCCAGCATCTCTGGCAGCCTTACCAGCGTCTAGGAAAGTAAGGTGATCAGCATCAATTCCCTTGCGCATTTTTACGGTGACGGGTACATCCCCGGCTGCCCTGACCGCGCTTTTCACAATCGATTGAAATAGGTCTTGCTTCCAAGGCAGGGCCGCCCCACCTCCCTTTCGGGTAACTTTTGGAACAGGACAACCGAAATTGAGATCAATGTGGTCGGCTCTATCCTCATCGACCAGCATCGATACTGCCCGGGCGATGGTTTGAGGATCAACTCCATAGAGCTGGACCGAGCGCACCTTTTCGCTCTCGTGATGAGTGATAAGTCTCATCGACTCTTCGGTTCTTTCAACCAGAGCTCTTGATGTGACCATTTCTGAGACATACAACCCGCCTCCGTACTCTTGGCACAGTCTGCGATAGGCGGTATTTGTTATCCCTGCCATTGGCGCGAGTACAACAGGCACATCGACTGCAATTGAGCCGTAGCGAAGCGCTGGCGCCATAGCCTGCATTGCTGACTAAACCAGCTTCTCGGCCAAGAAGCCCTTGAGCTGAGTGAGGCCAATTCGCTGTTGCTCCATACTGTCACGATCTCTAACAGTGACCGCTTGGTCAGTAAGTGAATCAAAGTCGACGGTTATGCAAAACGGGGTTCCAATTTCGTCCTGGCGACGATAACGACGACCGATGGCCCCCGAGTCGTCGAAGTCAATGTTCCAACTTCCTCTTAATTCTTGCGCTAGGTCTCTAGCAACCGGAGAAAGTTCTTCATTTCTAGATAGTGGCAATACTGCTGCCTTGATTGGTGCCAATCGGTAGTCAAGCCTTAGTACTGTTCTCACATCTACGCCGCCCTTAGTGTTAGGTGCCTCGTCTTCGGCATATGCATCCACTAGGAACGCCATGAAAGATCGAGTAAGGCCAGCAGCTGGTTCAATAACAAAAGGGGTCCATCTCTCGCCCTTGGTTTGATCGAAGAAACTCAGATCGGCACCAGACTCTTTGGCGTGGGTGGATAGGTCAAAGTCGGTTCGGTTAGCGACACCTTCTAATTCACCAAATTCGCTTCCTTGGAAACCAAAACGATATTCGATGTCCACAGTTCGCTTGGAATAGTGAGACAACTTTTCCTTTGGGTGCTCAAATAGGCGAAGATTCTCCGGATTGATTCCTAGATTCACGTACCAGTTGTATCTCTCCTGGATCCAGTACTCGTGCCAAGTTTCATCACTTCCTGGCTCGACGAAGAACTCCATTTCCATCTGCTCAAATTCACGTGTACGAAATACGAAATTACCTGGCGTTATTTCGTTTCTAAAGCTCTTGCCTATCTGCCCAATGCCAAATGGGGGCTTCATACGGGCCGCGTTTAGAACGTTGGCAAAATTAACGAAAATCCCCTGAGCTGTTTCAGGTCTTAAGTAGTGAAGTCCCGACTCATCTTCTACCGGCCCTAAATGGGTCTTTAGAAGACCATTAAACAACTTGGGCTCTGTCCATGCGTCCTTGGTTCCGCAGTTAGGGCAGGGGATGTCTTTCATGGATTCCGGCGCGCGACCCTTTTTCTCCTCAAAGGCTTCTTCGAGGTGGTCCTGGCGAAAACGCTTATGGCAACTTGTGCACTCAATAAGTGGATCAACAAACTCCCGAACGTGGCCAGAAGCCTCCCAGACTCGCCTTGGAAGAATTACTGAAGAGTCCAGACCAACAACGTCCTCGCGGGACTGAACCACCGAGCGCCACCACTGACGTTTGATGTTTTCCTTAAGTTCGACCCCAAGAGGTCCATAATCCCAGGCTGAACGAGTCCCACCGTATATTTCACCTGCTGGAAATACGAAACCGCGGCGTTTAGCCAGAGAAATGGCGGATTCAAGTCGGTTAGTGATTGCCACGAATACTCCAAGGGTCAGACGTTTGCCCGAAGTGGGCCGATGACCAGTTTACTTGGCTTGCGCTCTCTTAGGGCTATCCACGGCCCCTCCGAATCGCCTCTGACGACCGGAATACTCCTGCAGCGCCCGCCAAAGCTCCCTTCGGTCAAAATCCGGCCAAAGCACATCACTAAAAACCAATTCAGCGTACGCGCTTTGCCATAGTAGAAAATTAGATAGCCGCTTTTCGCCGGAGCTCCTAATAAAAAGGTCGACATCCCGTAAACCCTTGGTGGTAAGAAATTTCCCAAAGTTCTTTTCGGCGATGGAACCTGGTCGAATTTCTTTCTTGGCCACTTTCTGAGTTATTTCGTTTATCGCATCCAGAATCTCAATCCGAGAACCGTAGTTAACGCACATGGTAAGCGTTAGAACTTTATTCCTTTTGGTCAAATCCTCCGCTGACTCTAACTCTCTAATCACTGACGAGAGCAGTTTTGGCTCTCTTCCAGCCCACCGAATTTTGACACCCCAATGATTAAGTTGATCGCGGCGGGAGCGGAGCACCTCCCGGTTAAATCCCATAAGAAAACGCACTTCTTCTGGTGACCGTTTCCAATTTTCTGTCGAAAAGGCAAAAACAGTAAGTTCTTCGACTCCAGCTTCAATAGCACCTGCAACAACATCGAGAAGTGCTGCCTCTCCAGCCTTGTGTCCTTCGATTCGGGTTAAACCTCGAGCATTCGCCCATCGGCCATTGCCATCCATCACTATTGCAACGTGCCTCGGGACAACCGCTAGTTTTGGTGGCTTCTGTCCTTTTTTAGAAACCGGTAGAAAATCATTCATGCTCGCTCCACCAGCGGCATCGATTTCAGGCCTCGTTCAATGTGCCACTGTGAATAGGCGGCTACTATTCCAGAAGCGGTATTGCGCGAGGAAACCGATGAAGACTCCGCCTTCTCCCAATCCCCAGCTAATAGCGCGCCTAGCAATTGAACCGAATCAGCAGAAATATTCACCGCACCAACAGGTTTACAGCTTGAGCAAACCACAGATCCAGCTTGCATCACGAAAGCCGAGTGTGGGCCAGGGGCTGAACATTTCGCGCAATCCTCAAAACTCGGTGCCCAACCCGCAACCGACAGCGCTCTGAGCAAATATGAATCCAGGATAAGAGACGAGTCATGCTCTCGATTAGCCAGAGATCTAAGAGCACCGACTAAAAGAAGATACTGTTGGGGTGATGCCTCTTCGGCGGTAAGCCTTTCTGCGGTTTCAACAATCGCGTTTGCTGCTGTGAAGCTAGCGTAATCATCAATGATGTCCCCACCGTAGGAGCCAATTGTTTCTACTTGGTTGACTATGTCCAGCGATCTGCCTTCGTAAAATTGGGCATCGACGACCATAAATGGCTCTAATCTTGACCCAAACTTAGAAGCGGTGCGTCTGACACCCTTTGCCACCGCCCGAATTTGTCCGTGGTATCGGGAAAGCAATGTCACTATTCGATCTGCTTCACCAAGCTTGTGGGTTCGAAGCACAACGGCTTCGTCTCGATATAGTGGCACCTAACAAGTATCCCCTCGCATGGAGTCAATCGCCCTTAGCTTAGGCGCGTATGGCGCGATTGATACCCGAAATCACAGCCTTGAGGGACGAGGTGGAAATGTCGGAATCGATGCCCACACCCCAAAGCGTCTTGCCGCCAACTTCCAGTTCAATATAAGAAGCGGCCTGCGCATCTCCACCGGCGCTTAGGGTGTGTTCGACGTAATCTAACAACCTGGTTTCTACCCCTTGGCTATCCAATATCGATAAGAAGGCAGAGATTGGGCCATTCCCGCTTCCACTGAGTTCAAGTTCGGTTTCACCATCTCGAAGCAAGATGTCAATTTTGACCTCTCCACCCATGTCGCTTTCGGTCTTCATCCGTTTAAGCTCGAATCTTCCCCACTTCAACTCACTACGCTCTTGGGGCGCAGGAAGATACTCGTCTTGGAATATTTCCCAAAGCCGCTCAGAAGAAACTTCACCACCTTCGCTGTCGGTAAGTCCTTGAACAACTCGCGAAAATTCAATTTGTAAACGCCTAGGAAGATCTAGAGCGTGGTCGGATTTGAGCAGATAGGCAACTCCGCCCTTGCCAGATTGTGAATTGACTCGAATAACTGCCTCATAACTTCTGCCAACATCCATCGGATCAATGGGTAGATAAGGTACGGCCCATTCCAGTTCTGCAACGCTTTTGCCACTTTCTCCGGCAGATTTTGCTAGAGCTTCAAAACCCTTCTTGATTGCATCTTGGTGTGAACCAGAAAATGCGGTGTACACAAGATCTCCACCGTAAGGCGATCTCTCATGCACCGGCAATTGATTACAGTATTCAACAGTGCGCTTAATTTCATCAATATCACTGAAATCAATTTCAGGATCGATTCCCTGGCTAAAGAGATTAAGTCCCAAAGTTACCAAATCCACATTTCCAGTTCTTTCTCCATTGCCAAAAAGGCAACCTTCAATTCGGTCCGCCCCGGCCATGTAGCCAAGCTCGGCAGCTGCAACCGCAGTACCTCGATCGTTGTGAGGGTGCAAGGAAAGCAAAATTGATTCTCTCCGAATAAGGTTTCGGCTCATCCACTCAATCGAATCCGCATAAACGTTTGGTGTAATCATTTCAACGGTTGCCGGTAGGTTAATAACCATCTTGTGTTCAGGTGTTGGGGCAATCTCCTCGATAACCGCATTGCAAACTTCTAGCGCATATTCCAGCTCGGTTCCGGTGTAACTTTCTGGTGAATACTCATAGAAAACATTGGTCCCAGGGAGGGTTGACTCTAGGGATTTACATTTCTTTGCGGCGTCCAGAGCAATTTGCTTAATTCCGTCTTTGTCTTGACCGAAAACAACTCTTCTTTGCAACACTGAAGTTGAATTATAGAAATGAACAATAACGTTCTTTGCACCGACTAAGGATTCATAAGTACGTTCAATCAGGTGATCCCTTGCCTGAGTCAGTACCTGAATTGTGACATCATCCGGGATGTGTCCGCCTTCAATCAAAACCCGCACAAAATCGAAATCAGTTTGGGAAGCCGATGGGAACCCCACCTCGATGTCCTTGTATCCCATACGCACCAGAAGTTGAAACATTTTTAGCTTTCGCTCCGGAGACATTGGGTCAATAAGGGCCTGGTTGCCATCTCTTAGATCTACGGCACACCATCTAGGTGCCTTGGTTATTCGCTTTGTTGGCCAACTTCGATCTGGAAGTTCAACTTTGATTTGTTCGTGGAAGGGCTTATAACGATGAATCGGCATCTTGGATGCCCGTTGAGGGTTTTTCACTGTGTTCTCCTAAAATTTTGGAATATTGAGCCAGCCAACACTAAGCACCGCGACGAGGAGGGCCGTTTTTAGGCCTCGTCGCGGCCACTAAGAAGTAGCTCGAAGAACACCCTCAAAATCTAGCACCTAAAAGCCAAGTTTTCCTAGCTGCTTGGGATCACGCTGCCACTCGTGAGCGATTTTCACCCGAAGACTTAGAAAAACCGGTCCGCCGACCAGAGCCTCAATTTCCTTGCGGGCTCTAGTTCCAACTTCCTTTAGTCTTGATCCCCCTTTGCCAAGAACTATCCCCTTTTGGGAGTCGCGTTCGACGAAAATGTTTGCGTGAATGTCTGTCAAATCGGATTGCTCTCGTTTAGACATCTCATCCATGGTTACAGCAAGAGAGTGAGGTAATTCGTGACGGACTCCCTCAAGCGCCGCCTCTCTTATTAGCTCGCAAATTCGGGATTCAAGACTTTCATCCGTCGCGGTTTCGGATGGATAAAGCTGTTCTGATTCAGGCATCAAACTTATGAGTAATTCAGTGAGTTCGCCTAGTTGCTCATTTCCAAGCGCAGAAACTGGAATAATTTCAGCCCAGTCTCGAAGTTGTGAGACATCCAGTAGGGCTTTGGCTAAAGCATCACGAGAAACCGTCTCCGATTTCGTCACAATCGCAACTAGCTTGGCCCTTGGGAAGGAATTGAGTTGTTCGTTTATAAAACGATCCCCAGGTCCGATTTTGTCAGAAGCAGGAAAACACATTCCAATGATGTCAACGTCGGCCAAAGTTGAAGCCACCAGGTCATTTAGCCTCTCCCCCAGTAAAGTTCTTGGGCGGTGCAATCCTGGAGTGTCAACGATGATTAGTTGTCCATTTTCGCGGTGAACAATCCCGCGTATGGCCTTTCTAGTTGTTTGCGGCTTATCAGATGTAATAGCAATCTTCTGACCAACCAGAGCGTTTGTGAGGGTTGACTTTCCGACATTTGGACGACCGACAAAAGATACAAATCCTGCCCGATACTTACTCATCTTCGCTCTCGATCTCTGAATCACTCTCTGGGATCACCCGAACAATTAGGGTAAGCAACCGCTTATCGCGCCCTTCAAATCGATCAGCAGTTAGTTCCAGGGGCGGAAGTAAAACTTGATCTGATTTCCTCGGTAACCTTCCCAATGATTTTGCGAACCAACCTCCAACTGAATCCACATCTTCATCTTCCAATTCAAGCTCAAGCATCTCGCCTAATTCAAATAGCGGGAATCGAGCATTCACCCTAAAGACCCCGGCTTCAATCTGCTCCACATCTGGAATCTCGCGGTCATACTCATCCACGATGTCGCCTACCAATTCCTCGATGACATCCTCCATTGTTACCAAACCCGCAACTCCTCCATATTCATCAATCACGATTGCAATGTGAGTTGAGCTTCTTTGCATGTCCTGCAGAAGATCCTTAAGCGGTTTGGACTCTGGTACAAAAATAGCTTTGCGCCCATATTCCGCTGCGGTCTTTTCTTCCATCAGCTTGGGGCTTTCGTGTAAAAGCTTTGCAACGTCCTTAAGGTAAAGAATTCCAACGATGTCATCGATGCTTTTTCCAACTATTGGAAGCCTGGAGTATCCGCGAGCAAGAAAAATGGCCATTGCCTTATCTAAATCTGCATCTGCTGGAATAGTTGCGATGTCAATTCTTGGGACCATGACCTCTCTGGTAATGGTCTCGGAGAACTCCTCTACCGATTCGATAAGTTCCTGCTCGTACACTTCCGCTTCAGTAGAATCAAGGTCGCGTTGGCGAAATCTGCTGGCTAAGTTCTTAAGCCTCCCCCAAATTGTCACCTAAGCGCTCTCTCCCTCGTAAAAAGCGCTAAGAATGCTCTTTTGAAGCCCAAACATCTCTTTCTCTTCCTCAGCCTCGACGTGGTCAAAACCAAGAAGGTGCAAAATGCCATGGGTAGTCAACAGCAATATTTCATTGATGCTGTCGTGCTTAGCTACTTCTGCCTGCTTAGCAGCTACCGATGGGCAAATAACTATGTCGCCAAGTAACCCCGAAGGTGCTGGCTCCCCGTCCACTCCTGGTCTTAGTTCATCCATCGGGAAACTTAGAACATCTGTTGGACCTGGCTCGTCCATCCATTGGATGTGTAACTGTTCCATGGCAGCCTCATCGATGAATAAAATAGCGAGCTCTGCGGCAGGGTCAATCTTTAGGTAATCCAAGGCGAAATTTGCCAAAGCCAAAACTCTTGCCTCATCGATTTGAGCTTCGGTTTCATTATTAATCTCGATGCCCAATTAATTCTTCCTTTTAGACTTCGAATTTGTCTGCTGAGTATCACTTTTTGCGTAGGCGTCAACGATTCGCCCAACTAGTGGATGTCTAATAACATCGGCAGAGGTCAGTTGAGAAAAATGAACGTCCTCAACCTTATTTAGAACTCTCGAAGCAATACTTAGGCCAGATACTCCGCCAGGCAAGTCAATTTGAGTAATGTCGCCGGTTATAACCATCTTGGAATTAAAACCTAGGCGAGTGAGAAACATTTTCATCTGCTCCCCAGTGGTGTTTTGAGCCTCGTCCAAAATTATGAACGAATCGTTTAGTGTTCTACCCCTCATGTAAGCAAGCGGAGCAACCTCAATGGTTCCGGTGGCAATTAGCTTTGGAACCGATTCCGGATCGAGCATCTCGTGCAAAGCATCAAAAAGAGGACGAAGGTAGGGGTCTATCTTTTCACTGAGTGTTCCAGGCAAAAATCCTAATCTTTCACCAGCCTCCACAGCTGGCCTAGTCAGAATAATCCTCGATACTTCTTTTCGCTGCAGAGCTTGAACTGCCTTTGCCATGGCGAGATAAGTCTTTCCGGTTCCGGCCGGTCCAATTCCAAAAGTAATGGTGTTAACATCAATGGCCTCAACATAGGATTTTTGTCCCGCTGTTTTTGGTCTGATGCTCTTGCCGCGTGAGCTCAAGATGCTGTGCGAAAGTAAGTCCGGTTCGCTGCGTTTCAGATCCGCAGCCGATATATCTCGACCTTGAGAAACAGCACTTATTATTTGTCGTAATCGCAATTCCGCATTTGAGACCGAATTCTTTGGTCCAGATATTTCAATTTGATTACCCCGAGCAACTATCGTGACCTCGGGAAAGCTCTCCTCCACTGTTCTTAGCAAAGAGTCTTGTGGGCCAAAAACGGCTAAAGGGTCTACCCCAACAATTTCGATAACAACTGATAGAGAATCCATTGATTCCGATGCACTCAAGATTTGGCCTTTGGGTTATTGCTCAACAAGTGCAAGTGAGCGTGAAAGACGGTTTGTCCAGCGGCGGCGCCGGTGTTGAATTGCAACTGGAAGGAACCGTCGGTGTGTTCAGCTGCTAGATGGGTTGCAGTTGAAAGCATTTCGGCCAAGGAAGCTGGATCCGCTTGGTTTAGCTCTACCACGTCGCGATAGTGATTTTTCGGAATTACCAGCAAGTGAACCTTGGCTAACGGTGCGATGTCCCGAAAAGCGAGCGTGTTCTCAGTTTCCGCCACGAATTCAGTTGGGATCGAACCTGAGCGGATCTTGCAAAATATGCAATCTTCGATAGACATGTCATCAAGCTTAGTTTCCGATTCACTCACCGCTGCTTCCATTCTCCGTATTGGCCCTGCAAGAAAGACAAAGCTGCAACACCTGCCGTCGATGTTCGAAGCACCCCTGGACCAAGGCGCACCAGATCGAACTTAGCTTCGGAAAACGCATCTAACTCAGATTTCGAAATCCCACCCTCTGGTCCGACCAATACTGCAACCATTCCCTCAATGGGAATTTCAACCGAATTGATTGATTTGGTGGCAGTAGGTTCCAAGACTAGGACCCTGTCGAAATTCTTCAGCCGGGAAACGAGTTGAGCTCTCTCCAATGGCGCTTCAACTTTTGGAAGAAATGGCCGAAGCGATTGCTTTGTAGCCTCAGCGACGATACTTTGCCAGCGCTCGATACCCTTGGAAATTTTTTCATCTTTCCAAACTGAAATGGAACGCTCCGCCTGCCAAGGAATGATTGTGGAAATTCCCAATTCCGTGGCTGCTTGGATTGCAAGCTCATCTCGATCACCTTTTGCTAAAGCTTGCACCAAACTAAACCTTAATTTTGGCTGCGAAAAACTATCAATCTTGTCAACCTCAACCAAGCACTGGTCCTTAGATGTCGAAAGAACCTTTCCGCGAGCAATGCCACCCACGCCATCTCCAACCGCTATAGCCTCACCTGGATTGAGTCGGCGGACTGTAGAAGCGTGACGGCCTTCCGGGCCGCTTAGTGTGAGAGTGGAATTGGGCAGAACTCCATCCAGTGAGTCAATTAGGTAAAGAGGTTCAACCACGACGTCGACCTTGGAAACTTCCCTGTTTACGTGAAACTAATCCAAATGAGTCTGACTTTCTAAGCTGCGCTAGGGACCTAAAGATTTCCTTTTGCTTGCTATCGAGTTTGTTTGGAATGTTGACTTTCACAGTCACCAGTAGTTCTCCGCGACCTGAAGAACGCAATTTCCCGAAACCCTTGCCTTTTATCGAAATTACATCGCCACTTTGGACACCAGCTGGGATTTGCAGATCAAGTGGGCCATCAAAACTTTCGATCTTGACAAGCGCCCCGAGCACTGCGTCGTGAAGTGGAATTTCGAATTCGCAAGTCAAGTCATCGCCGGAGCGTCCAAAGAATTGACTCGGTGCAATTGAAATATCAACGTATAAATCACCAGCTGGCCCACCACCGAATCCGACTTCACCTTGGGACGCAAGCTGAATTCGAACGCCATCCTCGACACCGGCTGGAATCTTAAGCTCAATATCGCGCCTTGCTCGGACTCTTCCTTGACCTCGGCAGTCCAGGCAAGGTTCAGGAATCACCTGACCGTAGCCGCGGCAAGACCCACAAGGACTCGAAGTCACGACGGATCCCAATAAAGAGCGGACTTGAGTCTGTACGCTTCCTGAACCACGACAAATGTCGCAGACTTTGGGGCTGGTTCCGGGCTTAGCGCAGCTACCTAGGCATGTTTCACAAAGCACTGCGGTGTCAACTGGAATCGACTTTTCACAACCAAAAATAGCTTCCTCAAAACTAAGTTCGATTCTTAGTAATGCGTCTTGGCCGCGCTCTGCTCTCGACCTTGGACCTCTATTTCCCCCGCCAAAAAACGTTTCGAATATGTCACCAAAGCCAAAAGCATCACTTTGCCCGCCCATGTCGTAGTTTCGCCTTGATTGTTCATCACCAAGTACTTCGTAGGCATGAGTGACTAGCTTAAATCTCTCTTGAGCTTCTTCAGAAGCATTTACATCTGGGTGCAATTCGCGAGCCAGCTTCCGATAGGCCTTCTTTATCTCTTCCTGGTTTGCCGATCTGGAAACTCCAAGAACCTCGTAATGATCTGCCAACTATTTCGAACCCCCCAATGATTTTGAAAGGTAGCGAGCTACAGCCCTGACCGCTCCGATGTTTGAGGAATAATCCATTCGGGTAGGTCCGATTACTCCAATTTTTGCAACCTCGCTGCCTGCACTTTCATAGCCAGAAACCAGCACCGATGCCGAACTTAGAGCATCAAACTGGTTCTCTCTTCCAATTCGGAGTGATACACCGTGCTGATCAGCTTGCATTTCAGACATCAGTCTTAGCAGCACAACTTGCTCTTCAATAGCCTCAAGTAGGGGCGAAATACTTCCCGGGAAATCTTCCTCTCTTCGAGCAAGGTTTGAAGTTCCGGCGAGCAGGATCTTTTCTTGACTGTTGGCATCAACCAGCAACAGAAGGTCAGGTAGTACCTCTTTAGCTAACTTCTTGAGGTCGGCAGGAATCGATTCCATGAGCTGCTTAGAGAGCTTGGTAATTTCAGAGAGCGGCTTGCCAGCAAAGTTTTTATTGAGAGCATTTCGCAATTTTTCAATCTGCGTAGAAAGCGAAATTGCCGAAAGCTCCATAACATGCTGTTGGATTCTGCCAGAATCGGTGATCAGCATCAGCATGAGCTTCTTGTTATCAACCGGAATAAGTTCGATGTGTCGAACCGATGACTTTCCAAGACTTGGATACTGAACCAGTGCCACCTGATTAGTTAGCTGAGCTAATGATCGAACAGTGTGTGCGAGGATTTCGTCTAAATCGCTGCTGCCACTTAAAAATCCTTCGATGGCCGCTCGTTCGGCGGAGCTTAATGGTTTAACTTCACCCAGCCGGTCAACAAAAACTCGGTATCCCTTGTCGGTGGGGACCCTTCCGCTGGAAGTGTGCGGAGCAATGATCAGCTCCTCTTCCTCCAATATCGCCATATCATTTCTAATGGTTGCTGCAGAGACGCCAAATGAGTGACGTTCAACCAATGATTTTGAACCGACCGGTTCGCGGCTTTGTATGTAGTCCTGAACTATTGCCCTGAGCACTTCTAGCGGCCGCTCTGGAATCGAGCTCATAAATCACCTCGCTTTAGCACTCAACGCTCCTGAGTGCCAATATTACAGACAAGATCGAGCTCAGGCTAGAACTACTGAGTGAGAGTTCGCACAACACCATCTGCCAGCAATCGACCTTTTAATGTCAAGACCGCTTCTCCGGCTATTGCCCTAGGGCCGTCAATCAGCTCCTGCGCGATTAGACCTGGGATGCTCTTTGCTGACTGCGGGAAAAAGTTCTTTATTCGTTGTATTGGCATGCCATCCGAGAGACGAATTTCAAGCAGTACTCTTTCTAATCCGTCGAGTTCCGCACTTATTAATTCCTTGCCGATAGCGGGAGATTTGAAATCTGCTAAGCGCTGCGAATAGGTCAACGGGTGCTTCTGATTCCAAAACCTAACTGAACCGACATGGGAATGGGCGCCGGGGCCATATCCCCACCAATCCTGCCCTAGCCAATAGGCAAGGTTATGCTTAGACCTTTTGCCTGGTTGAGCGAAATTACTAATCTCGTACCACTTATACCCTGCAGCAGCCAACATTTGATCCGCGAGCTCGTATTTGTCAGCCTGTAAATCATCATTAACTTCACCAAGCTCACCTTTGGCAATCTGCCTTGCGAGCTTAGTCCCAGGCTCCACTATCAAACCGTAGGCAGAGATGTGTCCAGGGGAAAGCTCGATTGCTTTCGCTACTGAAGTTTTCCAGCTCTCCAAAGATTCACCTGGGGCACCATAAATAAGATCAAGCGAAGTGTCGAAGCCTTCATTTTTGGCGCTTGCTAGTGCCTTTGAAACATTGGCTGGATTGTGAGATCTCTCTAAAGTCCGAAGTACTTCGGGATCTCCGGATTGCATTCCAATGGAAATCCGATTAAATCCGGCCTCCCGAAGTTGTGCCAAAGAAGAACCATCAAGTGAATCTGGGTTTGCCTCCATTGTTACCTCAGCTTCCGAAGCCAAGCCATACTGATTCTTGAGGGATTCTAATATTCCGATCAGATCAGCACTTGCCATCAACGAGGGTGTTCCACCGCCAAAGAACACAGTCTCAAATTTCCTTGGCTCAACTCCGGATCTCTCAAGCACTTCAGCAGAAAATGCAATTTCTGAAATAACCGACTTTGAGTAATCTGATTGCTTTAGGGTTCCAAGCTCGCTCGCAGTATAGGTATTGAAATCGCAATAGCCGCAGCGAGTCGTACAAAAGGGAATATGAACATAAGCGTGAAAGCTTCGGCCACTTGAGCCACTTACTTCCTCAGGGCTAAATAACCCATGATCTGGAACCTTGTCGCCAATAGGAAGTGCGCCCATTATTTAGGCTTCTTTTCGCCCTTTTTTTCGCTGTCCGAAGACAAGGCTGCGATGAAGGCTTCTTGCGGAACTTCTACTCGGCCCACCATCTTCATTCGCTTCTTACCTTCTTTTTGCTTTTCCAAAAGCTTGCGTTTTCGTGAAATGTCGCCAACGTAACATTTTGCGAGCACATCTTTTCGCATAGCTCGGATTGACTCTCTTGCAATAATTCGTGAACCAATGGCAGCTTGAATGGGAACTTCAAATTGTTGCCTTGGAATCAATTCGCGCAATTTGCCAGTGATCATTACACCGTAGGCGTAAGCCTTGTCCTTGTGAACAATCGCGCTGAATGCATCAACCTGTTCTCCCTGCAACAGCAGATCAACTTTGACCAAATCCCCCTCGGCTAATCCAGCCTCTTCGTAGTCAAGTGATGCGTAGCCCTGAGTTTTGCTCTTCAACTGATCGAAAAAATCAAAAACAATCTCCGCTAGTGGCAGGGTGTAACGAAGCTGGACCCGATCTTCACCCAAATATTGCATGTCAATCATCACTCCACGACGTGATTGGCAGAGCTCCATAATTGTTCCGACGTAATCTTTCGGAGCCAGGATTGTGGAGCGGACCATAGGTTCCAAAACTTTCTTAACCTTACCGGTGGGAAATTCGCTTGGATTCGTTACCGTAACCTGCTTGCCATCCTCCATAGTCACTTCGTAAACCACACTTGGTGCTGTAGCAATAAGTTCGAGACCGAATTCTCTCTCCAACCGCTCGGTCACAATTTCGAGGTGAAGAAGCCCCAGGAATCCACAGCGAAAGCCAAATCCCAAAGCAACAGAAGTTTCCGGCTCGTATACCAGGGCCGCATCGGAAAGTTTTAGTTTGTCCAAGGCTTCACGAAGGTCTGGGTAGTCGGAGCCATCGATTGGATATACACCAGAGAACACCATCGGTTTTGGTTCGGAATATCCGGTTAGAGCAATAGTTGCCGGTTTCAAGGCGGAAGTTACGGTGTCACCGACTTTTGATTGGCGAACATCCTTTACCCCGGTAATCAGATAACCAACTTCGCCTACCGCCAATCCAGATGTTGCTTCTGGCTCTGGTGAAGAGACACCAATCTCCAGCAGTTCGTGAACCGCTTTCGTTGACATCATTTGAATCTTTTCACGCGGGCTTAGCTTGCCGTCAATCATTCGAACGTATGTGACCACACCACGGTAGCTGTCATACACCGAATCAAAAATCATCGCTCTGGCAGGGGCGTTTTTATCTCCTTTGGGTGCTGGAATTGTGGCAACGATTTTGTCCAGCAATTCAGAAACACCTTCGCCGGTTTTGCCTGAAACTCTTAAGCAATCCTCGGGATTTCCACCAATCAGATTCGCCAACTCCTCGGCATACTTTTCTGGTTGTGCGGCTGGTAAGTCAATTTTGTTTAGCACCGGAATAATTGTCAGATCATTTTCCATGGCTAGGTATAGATTGGCTAAGGTCTGGG